>JAFGCL010000226.1 GCA_016932645.1 Dehalococcoidia bacterium
GGACCGCATGAATGTGGGCTACACGGCCCTGTCCAAGATCAACCCCCGACTCATCTACTGCGCCGTCTCTGGCTACGGGCAGACCGGGCCCTACCGCATGTACCCAGGCCACGACGGAAACTACGCGGGTTTTGGTGGCATCCTGGGTATGACCGGTGACCGTGTCGGTGGCCCTCCTGTCATGGCCCTCAATGTGGTGGCGGACATGGCCGTGGCCTATCTGAATGCGCTGGTCGGAATCCTGCTGGCTATATGCGCCCGTGAGAGGACAGGGAAAGGCCAGATGGTGGATATCTCCATGATGGATGGAGTAGTGGGATTGCTGGCTGGAGTTCCTGGTGCGGTCGAATACCCGTACAGCGGCGTAAAGCCGGTCCGCGGAGACACTCTGACCAGCGGCACGACCCCGTTCTATTCAGTCTACGAGACAAAGGACAAGAAGTACCTTAGTATCTGCCCCATTGAGCCCCGCTTCTGGGCCAACATGTGCAAGGCCCTGGGACGGGAAGACCTTATTCCTCATGAGTTTGCGCCGAGTCCGAAGAAGGACGAAATGATGGCTGACCTACGGAAGATCTTCCTGACTAAGACCAGAGACGAGTGGTTTGACATCCTGATCAAGGACGATGTCCCGATCGGCAAGGTCCTGGACATAGATGAAGTCTTCAATGACCCGCAGGCGCTGGCCAGACAGATGGTTCTTGACATAGCCCATCCCAAGTTCGGCAATGTCAAACAGGTTGGCATCAGCATCAAGCTCTCAGACACGCCGGGATCGATCCGCAGCCTGGCTGTACCGCTGGCTCATGATACCGAGGAAGTGATGTCGGGCCTGGGGTACTCGAAGGACGAGATCCAGAAACTGCGCGGCGAGGGAGCAATTCACTAGGAAGCCACGCGCACTTCTGTCGACGGCAACCGGTGAGGTCAGGCAGTCAACTTGCCTGACCTCACTGCCATCTGAGGAACTGCAGGCTGACACTCGTCCGACTGGACAGTTGATGATCTGTGGCGATCGCTGTATTCTTGACATGCATCGGCCTTGGTCGGGCGAGGCCATACCGTCTGTGCTCAAGACGGCGTTGCCTGAGTTGAGACACGTCTGTTATGGGAGTGGCGTCATGAGAGACACATCTGTGAGGTCCAGTACATAGACTCTATGTTGTTTTGTGAGGCTCGGCTTTCGGGTTTGAGTCTCAGAAAGAAAAGCTAGGAGGAATCGGATGTTGAAGAGGATTCTCTTGGTGGTCAGTCTGGGGGTTCTGCTGGCAGCAACGGCTGTGGCCAGCACTGGCTGTGCCTCTAGCAGTGGCTTGGCAGCCATGTTGGCCAAGGTGCCGTCGGACACCGTGTCATTGAAGTATGTGAACGCGAAGTCCTTGAGAAACGATGCTGATCTGGAAGATCTGTATGATGCGTGGAAGGCAAGCGTCGATTCGAGGCTGGAAGCTCATGGCGTCGACCATGGCGATGTAAGCATCTATGCCTTTGGCACCAGTTCAGACAAACGCTTCACACTGCTCACCGGCAAGTTCGAGATGGACGAGGTGAGGGAAGAACTGGACGACCGGCACTACGAGGAGGATGAGTACAGGGGGGTCGAGGTATGGAAGAAAGAGACAGGATGGGGCTATGAGCAGGACAGCCATGTGGCGCTGATGGGCGACCTCATAATCATGGGGGACGAGGCCGGTGTGGAGTCTTGCATCAAGGTCATCAAGGCGGGGAACGCCTCCTGGCTCAGCAAGCCGGTTGCCCGGCGGGCTATACGTGGACTTGGAGAAGGCGGGGGTGCTCAGCAGCCTGTTCATCGATGGTCTGGAAGTCACTGGCATATCAGCCAAGAAGCAGGACGGCGACACACTGAAGATCGCGGGCGTGGCCAAGTTTGAGGATGAGGATGACGCCGACGATGCTGAGAATACAATTGAGGACTGGATGGAACAATTATACGATGATGCGGAGGTTACCCAAGAGGGTCTCTTCTTGAAGGGGAGCGCGCAGTTGGATATTGACGACGCAGAGTCTCTCTTCCAGGGAGTCTGATCGAAAGCGATTCCCTGGCTGAATCGGTGCAAGTCGATCGAGTGGCCCGATAACATCATCGGGCCACTTGTTTTGTTCTGAGGCCATCTACTTTGGGAGTGGGGCAGATCTCCCAACCACTCCTCTCCTGATGCTCTTCCTGAGTGCGCTAGCGAACGAAGCGTCTCGACGGCATGGCGGAGATGATCCTTGAGATAGGCTGATTGCACGGTGATTTGCCGCTGTGCTACAGTGATTCCAGGCCCGTATGGGCTCCCAGTCGCCATTGCAGGGGAGGGGAGGATCACGTGGACGTAATCGAGGCCATCCACAGCCGGAGAAGCGTGCGCGCCTTCAAGCCGGCCCCCGTACCCAGAGAAGTTCTGCAGGCCATTATGGAGGCTGCTCTGCATTCGCCGTCGTGGGAGAACACGCAGCCCTGGGAGTTCGCTGTGTTGGGTGGGGAGGCCATGAAGGAAGTGAAGGAGGCGCTGGCCGCGATGGGCCAGGCGGGGGAGAAACCAAGGATGGACTTCCCGTGGCCGAAGTTCACGGGACCCTACATGGACCGCCTCAAGGTGGATGGGAGGCGGCTGGTTCGTGAGTTGGGTATTCCGAAAGAAGATCGGGACGGCATGCGGCGGTGGCGCATGTCCATGAGGGCGTTCTTCGATGCGCCGAACGGAGTGGTGATGTACATGGACGCCTCGCTCAGCCAGTGGTCCCTGGTGGATATGGGAATAGCGGCCGAGAACCTGATGCTGGCTGCCTGGCATTATGGAGTGGCAACCTGCGCGCTGGCGGCGGCAGTGGCGTATCCTGATGTGCTGAGGAGCCTGCTGAACCTGCCGGAGTCGAAGCGGATGGTGCTGGGCATAGCTTTGGGATACCCTGATGCGTCGAAGCCGGCAGCCACATTCCAGTCCAGCCGGGAACCGATGGAGGCTCTAGTCACCTGGCACGGTTTTGAGTAGCGGGTCGCAGCACCAGTCAAGTTGAGGAAGGCGTTGTCAGAGCGGGTGCCATGAGGCTGCTCAGTGGTAGACCATGCCGCAGATAGACACCATCGACGTTCCATCATCGCTCGCAGGGCACTGAGCGTATCCGGCGGAAGTACCCTCCATTCCAGCCAGGACTGCCAGCGTGATGTAGATCGGCGGGATCCCGCAGATTCTCCTCTGGTCTCCGTCGGTCGCGATCTCTTCCAGGAAAGCCCGCGGGTCTGCCTTTGCCAAAATCTCGAGGAGCCGCCGGTCCTGTGCTTCCAGCCTGGCGCGCGCGGCCAGGTCGAGAGGCAGGAGGTCGCCGAAGGCCGGGCCAACGTGGGCCAGGTCGGCAGCGGCGACGATGATGGTGCGACGCCTGCCGGCGGTTTCACTCAACACCTCGGTGGTGGCTGATATGGCTCCGCTTGTCGAGGGGCCGACGTTCTGTCGGATGAACGGCTCGAACGATCCGCATAGTATCGGTACCATGCGGCAAGGCTTATCTCTCCTCAGGTAATGGGCCCAGATCACGGCAGCCTCGACGGAGTGCTCGCTGCGGTGCCGCAACTCACCGGCGAAGACCGCGTCTTCTCCGGCCGAAGTGGCGATCCTGTCCACTACGTCCTGATCGGTGGGCAAAACGCCCCAGGGCGTCTCGTAGCTCTGCCTGGTCAGGGTGATTCCGCCTTCACCGCCGTTGTGGTCGGTGCCCAGAATGACGATGAGATCGGCTTCCTTGACGGACACTGCTGCAGTAGCCCACACCTCCCCGTAGATGGGGCCACCCCTGGGAAAGTCAATGTGGGGACTGATAATCCCTTTGACTTTGGCTGCCCATGGCGGCATATCTGCCACGCCGTCTGATGGTATCTCGTGACGCAGTTTCAACCCCCTGTCCCCCACTCTTGGGGGGAGAGGAAGAGAATTGGGGGACACCCCCAAACCCCCGGCAGGGACTTCTCCCTGCACTCTCCTGGACTGGGCCGCGTCCAGATGCCCTTGCAGCAGTCTCGCCAACTCCTGCGGGTCTCCGGGGCATGACCTGCCGGCCATGATGGGTGGCCTGGACTTGGCACGCCTGTATTCATCCGTTGCCGACCTGAGAGCCTGGGCGAAGTGGGCGTTGTCCAGGAGGCAGGAGGCATCCAACTCGGAAATTAGATTCTCTACCACCTGGGGGATGAGGGGAATCCCGGTGCGCAGCTCAAACCCGGTTCTGAGTGTGCCAAGGTCGCGGCTGCCGTCAATCAGGGGCAGCAGCGGAGCGAGGGCCGCGGGCACGAAGAGCGAGCTCTCCTTTATGCCCAGCGGGTCAGCGAGCAGGACGCCCTGCTGGCCCCGGTGCATCGCGGGCTGAATATTGACCGCTCTCAGCTTGGGATTCACTTGATCAGGCATCAGGCTGCTCGTTGAAATGGCCCCCAGATGTTAGTGAATCAGGATGGAACGCTGTCCCAGTGGACTGGGACATTCGCAGCTACCGACAGTCGCTTCTGCGAAGTGCCGGGCGGCTCACTAGCGTCTGACCATCTTGATGGCGCCTAGGTCGCATGTAGGCACGCAGACGGCGCAACCCACGCAAACGTCCTTGTCAACTTCAGCAACGTCATTGAGCTTCAGCGCGCCCAGCGGGCAGGCGTCGATGCAAGAGGAACAGGCGCTGCATTTGTCGGCATCGATCTGCGGCATGAAGGGTGAGGCGATGAGGGTCTTCGTCTTGAACTGGCGGATGCCAATGAACATAGGGCAGCAGTCCGTGCAGCAGTTGCAGACGCAGCCATCTATGTCAATGGTATGCACCAGTCCCTCGGCATGGCATTTCTTTAATAGCGAGACGGCCTCGTCATAGCTGATCTGGTGGGCCATTCCATACTTGACGGTCCATTTGGCCACATTGCCGTAGTGGATGCACGTCTGGAGCGTGTGGCTGCAGTGTTTGTCGGGCTCGGCCATCCAGTGGGAGAGGCGGCACGGGCAGTCGGACACGGCGATGCAGTCCTGGTTCTTGAGCGTCTCGAAGAGGTTCTCGCCGGGCTTGGCATCATCCGGTATGTGCTCCGGGTGTGCGAAAACAGGTGCAAAGGGGAATCCCAGCGGACAGAGCCTGTCCCGCGCCCAGTCTATCAGGACCTGATGGAGGTTCTTGATCAGCTCGATGTCGTACGGAAACCTGATTCCACCCCACGCACCTGTCTCCACCAGCCCCGGGGCGGAACTAGCCAGCACGCGGTACACCGGGTCTTCCTTGTCAGGATCGATCCACATTGTCCCCTTAGTGGCCATGGTTTCCAGCTTCTTCTTCAGATTCGCCTTGTCTATGCCGGTCTTGGCCGAGAGTTCGCTGAGAGTTCCTCCCGCTGTGCCGATCTGAAGGGCGAGTTTGGCTTCTTCAGGCGTAAACTGCAGGCTGAGAACGTTCAACATGGCCGGTGTGTTCGGAAGCCCGATCACGTGAGGGTCCGTCTTGTTGATCATGTCTATAAGTTCTTGGTAGATTGCGGTGTCTGCCATGAGCATATTCCTTTCTAGACAACAGTCGTCTCAGGGAAACCCTGGTTGGCTTCTATCAACCCCTTAGCCCCCCATCCCTGGGGAAAAGAAGAAACGCAGAGGAGCCGCACGGCCCTCCAGTGGCTCGCGCAGGGGCGGGTTTCAAACCCGCCTGGGAAGGCACAGGAACTGGATCACACTCTAAGCGCCCTACCGCTATGGTTGTACATCAGAGTCAGCCGGCTTGTCTGTCGGGAATCCCCCGACAAGCGGCAACCCGCCTGAGTGCAAGCCTGGGCAGGCTCAGAACTAGATCATGGCATCCCGGAAACGCTTGTACTGCATTACCAATCGGGCCGTCTTGATGCCTCCTCCTGATGCCCGGTGGGTGCCCATGCCAGCCACGCCTACATCAAAACCGGTGTAGAACAAGCCTCCGATGGGCGCCTTGGGCGAGGGCGTGTTCTTGCCGCACTGTCCGACGATCTGGCCCAGGCCGACACATTCACCACCCTGTCCGTGCATCACGCTGTCCCGGGTGAACTGCGACACCTCGGCTGGCCCTTCGATCTCCTTGTACATGCAGGCGTCCATGACGCCTGGATATAGCTTGTCCCACATCTTGTCCAGCTTCTCGTGGAGCGTCTGGATCTCCTTGGCCTTGGGATCGGGAGAGCAGATGGTCCCGGCCACGATGCACTGCTTGCCCGGCGGCGCCATGTTGGGGTCCCAGTTGGACGGGACAGTGGCGAAGATCATGATGTCCTCGCCGATCTTGCCCTCGCGCATATCGATGAAGCGCTGCAGGTCCACAGTGGTGTCATCGGCCCAGATGTCATACATCTGCTCCTTCAGCACCTTCTTGTTCAGGAAGTACTTGACTCCGGTGAACGCCCAACTGGGAACCAGGCCCCGCACCCAGCTCAGGTAGGCTGCGTCAAACTCCTTCTCGCCCACCAGCTTCAGCACGGTGGGCTGAATCCCCGCGTCGCTGATGACTATCGGAGCATCGAAAGTATCCTGGTCGGTGGTCACTCCGGTCACCCGGCCATTGCTGACCTTGATTTTCTGGATCTTGGTCTTCGTCTTGATATCGCCGCCGAGGGCCTTCATGGCCTTGCCGATATCGGCCAGCACCCGGCCGAAGCCTCCCACGTAGTATCCGGCGGCCCCGCGCAGGGCGATGTCCTGCATGATGACCAATTGCTCCGAGGCGGATACCAGGTCGACTGGCACGGCCAATGACGCGTTGGCGTGCATTCTGACATAGCTCTCCACCTGGCTGGGAAGATTGGGGATCTGGAGCGACTTGTACCAGTCCAACGAAGTGACATCGTCCAGCGCGCTTATCTGGTCAGGGGTCATGCTGGCCATGTGGATCATGAAGTTCAGGGCAGGCTCGTACTGGGACGGCTCCAGCCCCCATGTCTCGAAGAAGGGCTCAGGGCTAAGCCCAGTGCTGGCTGGCTGGACGTTCAACCTGTACTTGCCGGAAGGACCTCGGTATGCCAGGCCGGCCGTGTCCAGTGGAATCGGCTTAAGCTCCGATTCCATGCCCAGTTCCTTGAATACGGTGGCGAAGCTCGGCCCCTGGGCCGGCACCTGCAGCTTCGGTCCCAGCTCGTAGGAGAAGCCGTCCTTGTTCGTGGGAGTGACTGCCTTCCCTCCAACGGTATCGTTCTGCTCGATGAGGAGCGTCTTGGCCCCCCACTTGGCCAACAGGGCCCCGCATGAGACTCCACCCGGCCCACCCCCGATAATGATGACGTCGTACTTCTTTATGGCCATTACACCCCCTTGATATTTCGTGTCGGTGTCATTCTGGCGCCGATGGTCGTATGATAAGCAAATCCGGGGTTGCTCTGCAAGTCTCAAATGCTCTGGCTAAGCCTCCTTTTATCTTGCGTTTGGATTCCCCGTTGCCTATCATTGAATTGCGGTTATAGATGCATGGCTGTAGTCAGCGAGAAGACAACTCCCCAATTATCCGCCAACGGTGTTGAAACCATGACCGTGAAGGTGGGGGATGACAACATCTTCTTGAGGAAGGCTGGGAAAGGCCCGCCGGTGCTTCTGCTCCACGGAGGCGCCTGTGACTCCGCTGACTGGATTGAGACAATGGTTCCTCTTTCCGGCTCACACACCTTCTATGCGCCTGATCTGGTGGGCTACGGTCAGAGCGACAGGAACAGGGATGGCTACTACCTGTCTGACTTCGCCGATTCCACCAGGGGGGTCATGGACGCGCTCGAGCTGGATTTGCCGGTGGCCATAGTAGGTCATTCGCTTGGCGGCAGGGTGGCACTGGAAATAGCCCTCAGCCAGCCCGACAAGGTGCGAAAGCTGGTTCTCATAGACACGACGGGTTTCAGCCGACTGGCGCGCTGGGGCACCTTCCTGGGCACCATGGCCTACTGGGTGCGCAAAGTGATGGGCCGCCCGCAGCCCTATCCCAGGTTCATGATGGAAAACGGCGCCATGCCGGACTGGATCTGCCTGGACCGCCTGCCGGAGCTGAGAATGCAGACCCTCATAGTGTGGAACCGGCGCGATCCGTACTACACGGTGAAGGGCGCCTTGAAAGCCAAGGAAGTAATGCCCCAGGCGCAACTGGAGATCATGCCGGGTTATGGGCATGCTCCACACCGGACGGACAGAGAGTCCTTCAACAACATACTGGCCTCCTTTCTGGCGAAGCCCTAGTGTGGCACCGGGGTCGTGATCGGGGTCGCCCGACGAGGCTCTGCCCGGGATCCTGGGACCGGGTTTCAGTTGGTATATGGTCTATCCCCGGTGGGTGCCGACCAACGGTTTCTTGCTCGTAGCATGTGGCTTGAGGTATCATAAGGAGTTGCGCAAAAAGGCATATGATACAGGCTGTTGAGCTTGACCAAGTCCCTGCTGCCTCAGGGACATACAAGGAGAGAGGTGTGGAGCAGATAGAGTTACATGTGAGTACC
>JAFGCL010000227.1 GCA_016932645.1 Dehalococcoidia bacterium
CGATGAAGAAGAAGTCGACGGTAATGAGTTGCCCCCAGGTCACGTAGTTGTTGACGCCCCAGAGCCGGAAGCCGTAGGCGTAGGCGACCAGGTAGGCGATAAGGCCGGCAGCCACCAGTCCGATGAGGACCCCCAATAAGATCCTGTAGCTCCTTGAGTCCCCTTTTACTGGCGCGAAATCGACTTGCATTAAGTCTCCTTACCTTGGGAGGTAGATCGTCTTTGGCTCGGTCTGCATTTCCTCACGCAGCTTGATGAAGCTGCGCGAGGCCAGGAGCTTGGACACGGCGCTGTCCGGGTCATCCAGGTTGCCGAAGAAGCGCGCCTCGGTGGGGCAGGCTTCAACGCAGGCCGGCAGGACGCCATGCTTGCCGTCCAGTTTGCTGCCCACCTCCTCGCCGTTCTCGAGCGCCTGATCGATGCGGTGGAAGCAGTAAGTGCACTTCTCCACCACGCCGCGGGTGCGGTGCGGATATGGCCAGGGCCCGATGTGGCCTTCGTTGCTGAGACCCAGGTCTTCCGGCAGGTCGGGCCGCTGGTATTCCTTGTCCACCTGGTCTCTGAAATTGAAATTCCTGGCCCCGTAGGGGCAGGCCACGATGCAGTAACGGCAACCGATACAGCGGCGGAAATTCTGCATGACGATCCCGTCGCTCCTTTTGTACGTCGCCTTTGACGGACAAACGTTGACGCACGGAGGGTGGTCGCAGTGCATGCATGGCATGGGGATTATCTGCGTGTTCACCGCTGGGTACTCACCCTCCCAAGCAGCAATGACCTTGTGCCAGTAGATGTCGTGATGTCTCTTGTGGTCATACGGCGAGCCATGGGGCACGTTGTTCTCCGCTTTGCAGGCCAGTGAGCAGGCCTGGCAGCCCACGCACTTGTCCAGATCGATGACCATTCCCCAGTTTGCCATTACTGCCTCATGCCTTGAGGATCCTCACTCGAGTATTGAAGAATGATGGTTGTCCGCTCTCCTCATCGTATTCGGTATACATCACATCCATGGGGTTGCATCCTATCCCGTCGGCGAACTCGCCCGAGGCATAGTGGCCCTGGCCGGTGGCGATGGCCACAACCCCGGGCTGCATGCCCTCTACAACTCTGGCCTCGCCCTCTATCTCGCCGTGAACTGATTGAACGATTACCTTGCTGCCTTCACCAATACCATGTTCATGAGCGGTCTCGTGGTTGATCTCCACCAGGTTCTTCCAGCCGCGGCCATGCATAACCAGGTACATCTCCTGCGCCCACGGGAAGTTCTGGCTGCCGCTTCTGATCTCCAGGACGGGCCGGTAAATGGCCAGCCTCAGCGGATACTCGGTGCTCTCGCCGGGGAGTCCCACTTGAAGCAGGCGTTCCAGGTGGTCGGAGTGGAACTCGAACCTCCCTGAACCGGTGGCGAAGCTGTAATTGCGGTACGAATAGCTGCTTCCCTTCCACACACCGGTGCTGCAGAAGTCGTCCCATCCCATGAGCGGGCTGGTGCGGTACTTGGCGAAATCCTCGGCGAATGCCTCGGGGGTGCTTAAGACGGGACTGAAGCCGGGCAGGGACTTCCTGCTGGCTAGATCGAAGAGAATCCTCGCGGTGGGACGGGAGTCGTAGAGAGACTCGATGACCGGCTGCTTTATCCTGGACTCCGCGTAGCCGGACCCCGGTATCGCACTCTCATATCCCCAGTCCTCAAGGTATGTGCAGGCAGGAAGAATGATGTCAGCGTACGAGGCCATCTCGCTCTTGGCTGGCCCGACGTGAACATAGAAGAGTTTCTTGAGAGTCTCATCCCATTTGCCGCGCCCTCTGCTCTCCGGGACTGACATGATCAGGTTGCTGTTGAAGCCTATGGCTATGTCAATCGCGCCGTCGCGAAGCAAATCCGCCATCTTGCGGAAGGTGATACCCGTGTTACTGATGGGCAGGCCCTCCGTCGGCATGGCCGCGTACGGCGGGTACTGCTGGTAGACTAAGCCGCCCGGAACGTCTATGCTGCCCACCAGGGCATTCAGACAATAGATAGCGTGGCTGGCGAGGGTGCCGAAAGGCCAACTGGTGGCCGCCTCTCCGCTCCAAGCCACGGCCGGTTTGCTCTGGGCAAACTCCCTGGCAATCCTGCGGATGGTATCTGCCGGAACACTGGATATCTCAGACACGCTCTCGGGGCTGAACATTTGAGTCCTGGCGACTGCGCTGAAGGTATCGAACCCATCGGTGTAGTCGTTGACGAAATGTGAGTCCTGGAGGCCTTCACTTAGGATGACGTGCGCTATGGCCATGGCCAGGGCGCCTTCTGTGCCAGGGTTGATGGGGACCCATTCATCAGCCCTCGATGCCGTGACCGAGTACCGGGGATCGAATGACACCACCCTGGTCTTGTTGGGCAACTCCCGGCGTATCTTGCCCCAAAGGCGCAGGTTACGGGCGAGCGGCCTCTCTGACTCAACGATACCGGAGCTGAAGGCCAGGATGTACTTCGTCGATGTTCCGTCCTCGGCTACCAGCTCATACCCGCTGTCCGGCTGGCCGTCGGCCAGCATCTTGCCTCCGCGATCGGCGTCCGTTTCCAGTCCTTCTTCGTTGAAGACGTTGGGCGTCCCGTAAGCTAGGGCAAACTGCCGTATCAAATCCTCGTTGCTGGTGGTGTTGAGGCCCTGCAGGATGAGCAGCCTGTCTGGAGAGGTGAGCCTTTCAGCGATCCTGTCTAGGGCACCGCCCCAGTCTTCTTCTTCGAAATCGTTCTCGTAGTCAACCGCTCTGCCCTTCTCCGTGCCCGCTTTTCTTACGAGAGGATGCGGAAAGCGGTCCGGATTGTACAGGACCTGCAGGCCGACGTGTGACCGTGAGCAGCACTTGCCTTCGGAATAGGTTGAGGCGGAGTTGCCGAGTATCCTGACAATCTTCGTCTGGCCCGCAGTGGTCCGCACTCTGCGCACCTGAATGGCGCACCGGGTAGGGCAGTTCAGGCAGGATGTGGCTATCCAGTCCTGTGAAGCAAGGACGCTCTTGGTCTGCGTCTCAATAGGCTCGGCCAGCTTGGGCCGCTTCAGCGCTAGGATCACGGCGAGGATAGTGGCTGCTACCCCCCCCGAGACACCAAGAAAGGCCCGCCGGCTTATGTGAAAGCCTTTGGACCTTTTCGGCTCCGGGCTGTTCGGCTTTTCTGTTGCTGCTTGACTCAAGGTTACTCTCTGGTGTCCATCCCCACCCGACTAACCCTAGCACTTGCCTCTACTGGTGTTGCCCCCCGCGCAACACTGTAAACATTCTGTAAACATTGTACGAAAGACCACTAGAGGCTGTCAACGAAGGCTGGCTGTGCGAAGAATGACCCGTTGACAGCCTCTCTGCAGGCGCAAAACAATTGACTGTGCCGGGACGTGCGGGGCACGCCACGACGTGAGATTGCTCTCCGGCGTCAGGTGTGTTCATGGTTATGCTGTCTTCACCGTATCCAGGATTTCGCCGCTGGGGGAGACAAGCTGGACCAGCAAAGGCATCTGTCCCAGGGCGTGAGTGGAGCAGGAAAGACACGGATCGTAGCAGCGAATGGCGGCCTCTACCCTGTTCAGCATCCCCTCTGTCAGGTTGTTGCCATCGACGTACTTCTTGGCTACTTCGTAAACGGAGCGGTTCATGGCGGCGTTGTTGTTGCCCGTCGCGACGATGAGGTTTACCTTCTTGATCATGCCGCTCTTGTCTACCCAGTAGTGATGGAAGAGAGTCCCTCTCGGAGCTTCGAGGACGCCAACCCCCTCCTCGTTGATCTTGCTGGAAGTTGCCCAGATATCGGTGGAGCATATGAGCTCGTCCTCAGCCAAGACCTTTATTCTCTCGGCAGCGTAGAGCGCCTCGATCATGCGGGCGTAGTGGAAGTACAGAGACCCCTCAACGATCCCAGTGTTGCTCAGCTTCTTGAACTCCTTGAACTCCTTGCCGGCCAGTGGAGTGGTGATGCGGTCGACGACGTTCAGCCTGCCGAGAGGGCCGACACGGTACATTCCTCCGTCGGGGCACCCCGGCTTCTTGTAGAAGGGAAACTTAAGGTAAGTCCAGTCCTCCACCCGCTCTTCGATAATGGATAGATAGTCCTTGGGATCGACCTTGTCCTCCAGAATCGCGCCCTTGTCGTTCCTCATCCTGAGCGTGCCATCATAGAGGTCCAGGTTTCCGTCCTCGTCCGTAAGTCCCAGGTATCCTGAGGGGAAGGCAGCAAAGGTGGATGCCTCTTCCCTGTTGTTCTCGAGGTACTCTCTGATGACGCTAACCCCGGCTTGCGCGTCGGCGATGACACCGTCAATCCGGTTCAGAATGTCTTCTTGTTGTGTTGGCTTCAGCGCGCGGTTCACTCCACCCGGAATGGCGAAAACGGGATGTATTCTCTTCTCGCCCAGCATCTCGATGACCTGCTGGCCGAACTTGCGCAGCATGACGCCTTTCAACGCTAGGTCCGGCTTCTCGGCGATCAGGCCAACGACGTTCCGCTTCGCCGGATCGGCGTCGAAGCCAAAAAGCAGATCGGGACTGGCCAGATGGAAGAAGTGCAGTGAGTGGGATTGCAGAACCTGGCCCATGTGCATTAACTCGCGCAGTTTCTTGGCGGTAGGAGGAATCTGCACTCCCAGAATGGCATCCCCGGCCTTGGCTGCTGCCAGGTGATGGCTGACTGGGCAGATGCCGCATGATCGAGAGATGAAGAGCGGCATTTCCCAGAAGAGCCTTCCTTCGCACGACTTCTCCAACCCCCTGAACTCGATGATGTTGAACCTGGCCTCAGCCACTCTGCCATCATCGCCAAGAACGAGGGTTACCTTGCCGTGGCCTTCTATCCTGGTTACTGGTTCTATCTCAATCTTTCTGGTCATTCTACCTCCCTCCGTGCGACATCAGATGTCAGTCAAAGCGCATCATGTTGGCCGGCAACACGGGGATCCTGCCGTTGAGGAGCTCAACCAGAGCGTAGTAAATGGAGTCCGCGTTGGGTGGGCATCCCGGCACGAAACAGTCCACTTTGACAACGTGGTTTGCCGGCTTGGCCTTGTCCAGGAGCCTGGGTATTTCGTCGGATGAAGGTATCTTGCCATGGACCGTGCTCTCTGTCTCGATGTATCCCCGCCGCAGGCAGTCTGTCTTGTCGAACGGGTTTCGCGACGCCACGATTCCGCCGAAGCAGGCGCAGTCCCCCCAGGCCATCAGTATCTTGCAGTGGGCCCGCAGGTCGCGGAGCACTTCCTCGTCCTTCGTGGTGTTGACTGTCCCTTCCACGATGCCGATGTCAACGTCCTCGAAATGCTTGAAATCGGTGATCGGGCTGGTGGTGATGTCTACCAGCTTGACCACGTCCAGTATTCTTTCATCTATGTCCAGAAAGGACATGTGACAACCGGCACAGCCGGCCATCCATGCGGTCGCAATCTTAGGTTTGGCCACAGCTAACCTCCTGATCCGAGCTCAACTCGTGCCCCATCTTCTTGGCAAGCTCCCTCAGTGTCTCCTGGTCTTGCGGCAGACCCTTCCTTGGCTCAATCACGCGGTATGACCTGGCTACATGCCCGTCCAGGCTCATGTACTGGCCGCCGTCTCTCTCGGCCCAAGTGGGTGAAGGGAGAACCACGTCAGCCATCGACGTTACCGCCGAGCGGTAGCTCGCCTGGACCACGAGGAAGTCGATGGTGCGCAGCCAGCCGAGGACCTCGTCGTTGTCCACCTGTTCGTCCGATATAAGCAGGTACAACCCCTGCACGTGGGTAAGCGACAGGTCTTTGGCGGCGGCCCCCAGGTTCCAGGCCCCGCGGCTGTTGGCCGCCGGCTTCAGGGAGACTATCCGCAGATGATCACCTTCACGATTGCCTGTCAAATCGGCCAGATTCAGCAGGTCGGTCACCAGTACGGGATTGTGGCTGTGCCACACGCCCTGCCCGTATACGATGACGGCGTGCTTGGCTTTGGCATATGTTTCGGCGGCCTTCTCCAGGTCGGCGGCATCGACGTCTGTGTCGGATTTCACCCTCTTGGGGTCGTATTCAGACATGGACTGGATCAATTTCGCCGGGGCCTCTCTTCCCCTGACCAGCCCCTTCGTCAGGATGACATTCATCAACCCGTTGAGCAGAGTAGGCTCGCTGCCTGTTCTGGGCTTCAACCACAGGCTGCGCCAGAGAGTCATGACGTCATTCTGCGAGTCGATCACTACCAGCCGGGCCTGGTTGCGGTCCACCGCGCGCCGGATCAAAGAAGCTACGATGGGATGGGTCTTTACCGGGTCTGCCCCGACCAGGAGGATGCAATCCGCCCTGAGTATCTCGCCGATGGAACACTCGATATCCGGTCCCTCGATCTTCTTGTTGAAGGACTTGGTGCCTTCGGTGATGACTCGGAAGGCTTCACCCCCCATCGTGTCGATGCTCTTGGTCCCCACTGCCTGCTTCATGAACTGGCAGAACAAGGAAATCGTCTCAGAGGGCAGACGGGATGACACGACGCCGGTGAAGTTCTTGCCCAGCTTCTTCATCCGGCTTCCGGCAGCTTCCAGGGCCTCATCCAGAGTGCATTCCTTCAGCTTGCCTTCCTTGTCTCTGATCATGGGCGAGGTGATGCGCTTGTGCCCGTCAGCCAGCAGTCCGAAACGGCCCATGCGGCAAAGAGGACCCTTCTCACCAGTCAGTTCAGGTGAGTCGATCCTGACGAGGTTGTTGTCCTTGGTCAGGACCTTAAGTTCGCAGCCGACGCCGCAGACAGGGCATACGGTCTTCACTTCCTGGCATTCGCTGGGCTTGACCTTGTACATGCTCAGCTTGGAGAAGATGGCGCCGGTGGGGCATGCCTGCAGGCATGCCCCG
>JAFGCL010000030.1 GCA_016932645.1 Dehalococcoidia bacterium
GGCTCTCGTCGAGCGGAGGCTCCGGCGCGAGCCGGCGGCGTACATCCTGGGGCGACATGAGTTCTATGGCATCGAGCTGTACGTTGATCCCCGGGTACTGATCCCCAGGCCAGAGACCGAGTTGCTTGTCGAGGCCGCACTGGCCTTCGTGGAGCGGCGGTTCGGAAAGGAGTGGCCCTGCTCTGTAGCTGACGTGGGGACGGGGAGTGGCGCCATTGGCATTGCCCTGGCGCTTCATTTGCCGCAGGCATTCATCTATGCCACAGACGTATCGCCCGGCGCCACCGAAGTCGCCCGCCTGAACTGCCGCCGGCATGGCGTCGAAGGGCGGGTGGAGCTTCTTCTGGGCGATCTGCTGGAACCTCTGTCACAGCCGGTGGATGTGATCGTGGCCAATCTGCCGTATGTGAAGGATGCCGACATTCTGCAGTTGATGCCGGAGATAAGGGATTTCGAGCCGGTGGAGGCGCTGGCCGGTGGCGCCGATGGCCTGGATCGCGTACGGCGGCTGCTGGCCCGGGCGCAGGACCATCTCCTGCCGCAGGGCGCCGTCATGCTGGAGATCGGTCTCGGCCAGGCGGAAGCAGTTGCCTCTCTGGCCGGGAGGCTTATCCCGAAGGGCAAGGTTGACTTGATCAAAGACTTCGCCGGCATCGAGCGGGTCTTGCGGATTATGACCTAGAGACGTTGTGCCGTGCTGCCAAAGACAGGTTCCAAACCTGCCTCTACGAGATTCGACTCATTCCCAGAGCACCTGAAGGTACTTGGCCATGTGTTTCGCCTTGGCCATGGCCTGATCGATCTTCATCATGCCGTCTTCGGTAATGATGCGGGTGATCAGGTGGGGCGGTATTACTTCAAAACCCTCTTCGAGCCACAGGTGTCGTCCCGTCAGCCGCAAGGCGCTGAACTTGGTGGTCTCGCAAACGACGTAGAACGGGATCCTCCTCTCCTTCGCGGCCTCCGCGATGATCAGGGTCGGAGCGCCGTTGATGAGGGAGCCATTATCCAGGATGCTATCCGCACCGACCATGGCCCTGGTCGACTTCGCTACGCAATCGGCTATGGACTTGGGATTGTCCGGAATCACCTTGACGGGAATCTGTTCTGCCTTCATCTTCTCGGCCATGGCCTCACCATAGGCCTTGCCGTCGCTGGTTCGAGACTCCGCTACGTAAACGCCGAACTCCTTGCCGGCCAGTCTGGCGACCTTGAGACTCCGGATGACGGTGGCGCTGTCACTGCAACTGATGAGGATGTCGTCATCTTCAACTACTCGTGATCCATGTTCAGCGACCCTGTTGAGAGCGCCCTTCCGGCTCTTTATGATCTTCTCTCCCCTAAGAATGGCGAAGGCCCGGAGTGAGTCTAGGCCCTTATCCGCTTCGTTCCCTTGGGCAATCTCCGAGTACCACTGGGCTGCCAGATTGGCTATGGGTGCCATGGGTGGCCTGGCGTCGGCCAGTTCCCTGGCCAGCGTCTTCAACTCATTCAAGAAAACGGCCGTGGTGCGGGCGGTGCTCTTTCGGGCGGCCAGCCGCAGGGTGCCAATGGCCTGGAGAGACAGCCAACTGGCGCTGTGCTCCTTATCCTGGCGGATCTCTTCCAGTAGCTGAGCTACTTCCGGATCAGAGGTCAAGGTAGCTCTCCTCAGCCCAGTTCGGCCAAGTCGAATCTCATGCCGTCTCTGGCTGCGATCACGCGTATACCGGTGTCCTCAGAGAGTTGCTGGGCCACGGTCCAGGGTTTCGCTCGCCACATGCTCATGCCGAAATGGTTCAACAGGGCTGCCTTCGGCTTCAGGCTCTTGATGATCTGGGCGGCGTCGGGCACTGAAAGATGGTCAAGTGGAGCCATTGGCTCCAGGCGCATCAGGTTGATGATGAGAAGATCAGCGTGGTAGTGCCGGCACAGCTCATCGAAATAGCGCGTGTCGACGATGCACGAGATGGTGTATTGATCGGTCTGCAGGATCATGCCGTAGGTCTCCACCGGGTGCACGTGTCTCAAGGGAGTGCGGATGGAGACGTTGTCCACACGATACTCTCCGCCTTCTTTCAACACCTCGATGCGCTCCAGAAAAGGCCGCACATAGTGCAGCACGACAGGGTCGTCATCCAGGGCGTCGCTGGGGGCAAGGAGGATCCCGCGTCGGTGGAAGCCGCCCTCGGCCATGGCCTCGATCATGACGTTGACGTCGGAGGAATGGTCGAGGTGCTTGTGGGATAGCATGATGGCCCTCAGTTTTGCGGCGTTCAGTCTGCACTTGCAGGCCCGGACCAGAGTCCCGGGAGCGGGGTCGAGCAGCATCTCGGTGCCGCCCAGGTTGAACCACAGTCCTCCGGAAGCCAGGATCTGGCTGGCCACCATGACCCTGGCTCCGGCCGTCCCCAGGAACGTGATCGTATGTGGCGACGGCTTCGCTTCATTCTCCACGGTTCTGCTATTATTCAATAAGCTGGACTGGTTGGCAATAGCATGATCGAGATTGATGGCGGAGAAGGGTCCGGTTCCGGCACCATTGTCCGGCTGGCGGTGTCTCTATCCACTATTCTGGGACAAGAGTTACGCCTGACCAACATCAGGGCCAAGAGGGACAAGCGGGGATTGAGGCCGCAGCACCGGCAGGTGGTGACTGCCTGTGCGAGTCTCTGCGGTGGTGAGGTTGAAAGAGCCACGGTAGGGTCCAGCGAGATAACGTACCGGCCGGGTAAACACATAAGAGGAGGCGTCTACCAATGGGACATCAGCACAGCCGGGTCCACAACCATGCTGGCCGTGAGCCTGCTGCTCGTGGGATGCTTTGCTGACGGGCCGTCCGTCTTTACCCTCAAGGGAGGTCTCTTCCAGGACTTCGCCCCTTCGGCCCATCACATGCGGGGGGTGCTACTACCTTTCCTGGGGAGGATGGGAGTTGGTGCCGAAATCCTCATCAAGAAGCCGGGCTATGTGCCGGAGGGCAAGGGCATTCTGGAGGTCAAAGTGAAGCCGGTGAAGGCCGGACTCAGACCACTGGTCCTGACCGATCGAGGCAGAGTCATCGGAGTTAGGGGCATCGCCCTGTCGTCGCATCTGGCGGAGCAAGAAGTCAGCGACCGGATGGCCGAAGAGTGCTCGGCGAGGCTCGAGGCAGCTGGATACGACTCCGAGATAGAGGCGGTGTATGAGACGTCATCTGATCAGAAAGGGGCTGATCTGACCGTGTGGGCAGAGACTGACAGCGGCGCTATCATCGGCGCTGACAGGGCGGGCAAGCTGGGAAGGAGATCGGAGGAGATTGGGCGGTATGTAGCCGGGAGCATACTGGATGATCTCAAGACGGGCGCCACCGTTGACCGGTATGTGGCGGATCAGTTGATCCCGTTCTGTGCCATCGCCAGCGGCGCCAGCGAGTACGTCATACCATCGGTGACCGAGCATGTCGAGACCAACCTCTGGCTGGTGGAAAAGATGCTGGGTGCCGAGACAAGGCTGGATGGCCGGTGCCTCCGGATAGAGGGAGTTGGGGACAGTTTGCGAGACTGAAAGTGGTTGAATCACGCTCACAATGGTGCGGCGGGACGCTGCCGGGGGTCTGGGGTGTCCCCAGAACTCTCCTCCTTCGTCTGTCCCCCATGAGTGGGGGATGCCAGGGGTTTGATGACCAGCATGAACCCAATTGAAAGAGCTAGCTTGATAGAAGAGAAGCTGCCTTTGCTCTATCGGCAACTGCAGATCTGTCACATTTGTCCCAGAAGGTGCGAGGCCAATCGGCCGGCGGGCGAGACCGGCTACTGCGGCGCCGGCCAGGATTTGGTGGTGTACACAGCCTTCCTGCATCATGGGGAGGAGCCGGGAATCAGCGGCGAAAGGGGCAGCGGCACCATATTCTTCTCCGGGTGCAATCTCAAGTGCGTCTACTGCCAGAACTACCGTTTCTCACACAGTCTCGAGGGAAGCAGGGTGAGCAGTGAGGACCTGGCCCGGATCATGGTCAGACTGCAGGAGAAAGGCGCGGAGAACATCAATCTGGTGACACCTACCCACTTCCTGCCATGGATCATGGATGGTCTGGCCAGGGCTTTCCGCAATGGGCTGATGCTGCCCATTGTCTACAACACCTCAGGCTACGAGACGGTGGAGGTCGTGAGGCTCCTGGAAGACGCGGTGGATATCTACCTGGCCGACATGAGGTATATCACACCGTCTCTGGCCGAGCGGTACTCACAGGCTCCGGACTATCCGGCAGTCAATCAGGCAGCTCTTCGGAAGATGTGTGACCAGAAGAGCGCTGTGTGGGAGGGGCCGTTGGTGAAGCAGGGTCTCGTCGTCCGGCATCTGGTGCTGCCGGGCGGTGTTGACGAGGCCATCAAGGTGCTGCGCTGGGTGAATGAGAACACCCCTGAAGCGCTGATCAGCCTCATGTTCCAGTATCAGCCGTATTTCAAGGCCTGCCTCTATCCCGAGATTGACCGCAGGGTGAATGAGGAAGAGTACGAGAGTGTTATGGATTACCTGGATGAGTTGGACCTTGACGGCTGGGCGCAGGACCTGTCGCCGGAAGAGAACTTGGCCGGAGTACATTTCCGGCCTTCCCTGGAGGGGTTAATCTGATGGGTGAACTTGGCTTGCCAGCGAACCGAGGCAGCATACTACAGAGCAGGCAGGCGGCACTCTGTGGTGCTGCAACTATTCGGCCTTGTGTTTCTCGGCTTCTTTCGCCAGCGGCTTGATAAATGGCGGATCGGGATGGAGTTGGGGGCGTGAGCCTCCCCTTCTACCCTTCTTGCAGTGTTTGCCCCGATTCCTCTTGACGCCCTTCAATTGGGTGATGCTTGACACTTTATGGTATCCCCTTCCGTTGTGCCTGCCCGCCACAGGCGGGCCGAGTCAAACAAACGAGTATGACGCGAGTATTATATCACAGAGCGCCGTTTGGCACTAACACCGAGTTGATGCTGGCGAGGGGAGTTGGGCGGAAAACCCGCTGACAGTTAGACGCTCTACCGGCGCGATTCGGCCGACTGGGGAAGCGGAGTTTGACTGGCAGCGGCAACTCACATATCATGACTGCCAGCGCCCATGAGAAAACGCTGGCTCTTGGTGGTGACGGTCTCTCTGCTCATCGTATCGTTGCTCATGCTGGGCTGCGGGGAACTTACTTCTCCGCCCGAGCAGCCGGTCCCGGTCTCTCCGAGTGACGGCACCCTCCGAGTCAGCCTGAATCCGACACTGCTGCCCTCTGAGTTCTCTGACCCCGATAGCGGGGATACTCACGCTTCTTCTCAGTGGCGGATAACCGCGATGTTGGGCGACTACAGTGCCCCCGTCTTCGACAGCGGCACAGACGACGTGAACCTCACTCAGATCGACGTGGAGCCTGGTGTTCTCAGCGATGATACTACCTACTACTGGCAAGTGAGATAACGAGACAAAGGAGGTGCTTGGTCAATGTGGTCAGCCGAGGCTTCATTCACTACCGTGCCCAACCGCATCGCGGTCCTGGAGACCAGCAAGGGAACCATCAGGTTCGAGCTCTACGAGGACAAGGCGCCCGTCACCACGGCCAACTTCATCAAGCTCGCTGAGAGCGGTTTCTATGCTGGCCTGATATTCCACAGGGTGATTGACGACTTCGTCATTCAGACGGGTGATCCCCTGGGGAATGGCACAGGCGGGTCAGGCGAAACCATCAACCTGGAGATAAACAAGAACCTCACACACACGGATGGAGCCGTTGGCATGGCCAGAAGCTCCAAACCCAACAGCGCATCGTCCCAGTTCTACATCTGCGATGGCGCACAACACCATCTGGATGGCGACTATGCCGTGTTTGGCCAGGTCGTCGAAGGCATGGACGTCGTCCGGGCCATCGCCGCGGTGGCGACGGGGGCCAACAGCAAACCTTTGCAGGATGTAATAATGACCAAGGTGACGATTCAGTCGCCGTGAAGACAGGTTCCTTGCGCTCCCTGGTCTTGTGACTGGCTTTCAGCTCCTCTACTTCTGCCCGATGGGGGCCTCGATTTCGTACCAGGCTTGTTTCCCTCCTCGCTTGGACACCCAATACGGAAAGCTGAATTGAGTCAGCACAACCAATCCGTCTGCGGTTCCCCCGTGACCATAGTTCAGATGGCAGTTGGGGTCTGTGATGCAGAGTAGGACACAGTTGAAGGCCCTGTTGCTGCCGCCTTCGTCCAAAGCATGCGCTGTCCAGGCTCCCTCATGCTGCGGATCATCTTCAAATGCCCACTCCAAGTGCTTTCCGCACTTGGCGCAACGGTGACCTTGTCTTATGAGCGCTGCGTTCCTGACACTGAAGTTGAAGTTCATCTCACACCTCCATCGCCTTCTGGGGTGGCTGATGCGGACCGTGTCCTCATCTCTACTTACGCTTCTTGGTCTTGCTTGCCATCGGCTTGAGCGTAGTGTTCACTTTCCCCAAGCCCTGGCATCTTGGGCAGGTCTTGCCCCGCACGTACCCCTTGCCGTCACATGAATCGCACTTGATGTACACCATTCGTGGAACCCCCTCCTGCAAGCTTCATTCCTCGGCACAACCCGGCCTTGGGAGGCCAGTTTGGTCTGCGCGCGTGCCGACCATTCTAGACCAGCAACCTCACAGGCATGTCTCAGGGTGCCGCAAAAATGTAACAACTCGTGATGTGGAGGCGGCCGCTGCAGACGATGGCTAGGATGGCTCTGCGCCCATCTGCGCGAAATGGGGGACGCTGGCGAAGCCCGTTCGGATTTCTCTGAGTGGCTGAAGTGCCGGATCCCAGGCTATCGTCTGAGGGTGCGCAGGGTGAGGATGTGGGCGGTGACGCCGGCAGCAATCATAAGCAGGATGATCCTGACCCACAGGGTGTCAGTGGCAAAAGCAGCCGAGCACCCTATGGTGATCCACAGCAGCGCAACGGACGATACCTTCAGTCTGAGCGGGACGCCCCTTCGTTCTATGTAGTTGCTGATGTAGTCTCCGAAGAGCCTGTTGGATATCAGCCACTTGTAGAACCTCTTTGAACTGCGGATGTAGCAGGCGGCAGACAGCAGCAGGAAAGGAGTGGTGGGCAGGATCGGCACGAAGACACCGACAATCCCCACGACCAGAGAGGCAGTGCCGATGATCACCAGCATTGCCCTCGTAACTCTGCTGAAGGTGGTTCCCTCCGAGGTTGAACCGGCCCCTGGCACTGTGGTGTTTCTGGCCGGTTCCCGGGGAGACTGGGTGGCCCTTGCCCGATTGACAGCGAACACTGATGGAATTGTACCAGCCTTTAATGCCGGACTCAAAGACAAATGCCCCCATGCTGCGGCGCTTCCCGCACCCGGCGGGTCGTTGACAGACTGTGTAGTATGTCAGTGGGAGGGATAACATGAAGCAGGATCTGGAGAAAGCCATCGTGAGCTACCTGGATAAGCATCGCCATATGGCTCTGGCCACGGTCAAAGATGACGGTAGCCCCTACGCCAGCACCGTCTCCTATGTCAACAATGGTCTCACCATCTTCTTCATGACCGATCCCGGCAGTCAGAAGGGAAAGAACATCCAGTTCTGCCCCAAGGTTGGTGTGGCGGTGACCGAGGACTACCTGGACTGGGACAAGATAGAAGGGGTCCAGTTAGCCGGCAGCGTTGAGTGGATCACGGACCAAATAGAACTGAAGCAGGTTCAGCAGATGTTCGCCCAGAAGTTCCCTCAAGTGCACAAGTACCTGGCTGGCTACGGCGTGGCGATTGACATAATCCCATTCCTCCGCATCACAGCCAGTAGCATCAACTACCTGGACTACTCCAAGGGCTTCAATCACTGGGATACGCTGACTTTGTGACTACCTGATACCACTGCACACTCCGTTCGCAGTCAACCATCCGCTCTTCTGTCACTGCCGAAACCCGCCTTGACTGCTGACTCGGTGAGAACCTAAGATGGGACAGGTGACCGCGAGCGTGGCCTGCAGGCGACTAAGCCCGTTGCGGTGACGCTGGATCGAGAGTCCCGGCTTCGATTTCAACCAACAGAGAGGAGCAAGAAGTCCATGCTGGAACTAGATAGGTGCGCCCTGGTCGTCATTGACATTCAGGAAAAGTTGGCCCAGCTCATGTACCGGAAGGAGGCCCTTTTTGAGAACGCCCAGAAGCTGATCAGAGGGGTGCAGATACTGGAGGTTCCTATCATAGTCACCGAGCAGTATCCAAAGGGGCTGGGACCGACGATACGCGAGATTGCGGCGCTCTTCCCGGACTTCAAGCCGTTGCCCAAAGTGGCTTTCAGTTGCTGTGGAGACGAGGGTTTCCAGCGAGAGCTCCTGGCACTGGACCGACGGCAGATACTGATCTGCGGTATTGAGACCCATGTCTGTGTCTATCAGACCGCGGTCGACCTGCTGGCATCCGGCTATGAGGTGGAGGTAGTGGCAGATGCCGTGTCTTCCAGAACCGCCGATAACCGCGAGGTAGCACTGCAGCGCATGCGGGACGAAGGAGCCGGGATCACCAGTACCGAGATGGCCCTGTTTGATCTGATGAAAGTGGCCGAAGGCCCCAAGTTCAAGGAAGTCAGCAAGATCGTCAAATAGGATCCCTTTCATCCGGCCTTCAACCGATGCGCCTCCGCGTTGCAGCTTAGAGACCTCGGCGGATATAATCTATATCCAGCAGGCACACTTGGGAAGACGGAATTCGACGACCGGGTAGAGGCTCGGCTGCTTTCCCCCCATTCTTTCGACAACCTCGACTTCAGACCGATGGATTCTCAGGAGGAGTTGGATGAGGCAATTCTCGGCGCTACTTCAACCTGGCAGGATAGGGACCCTTCAACTGAAGAACCGGATCATCATGTCGGCCATGGGCACGGCTTTGGCGGATGAGAATGGGAAAGCCACAGACCGCATGGTTGCCTACTATACGGCGCGGGCCAAGGGTGGCGCCGGGCTGATAACCCCGCAGTTCGCGGCCGTCAGCGCCGATTCCTTCTTCGCCTACACGCTCCCCCTGTGCGATGACAAGTTCATTGCTGATTGGAGGAGAATCGGCGACGCGGTCCACGAGGCGGGGGCCAAGTTCTCCATCCAGTTGATGCATGTAGGCTTGCTGCTACTCTACTCGGGTGTTGTCCCCCATGGGGCATCAATACTGGTGCCTTCGATGGCGCCCTGGATGGGGAAAGACAAGCCCTATCACGAGCTCAGCGAGAATGACATCGATCGCTATCTGGGATACTATATCGCGGCAGCAGCCCGGGCCAAGGCGGCGGGCGCAGACCTCATCGATCTGCACGCTTGTCATGGTTGTTTGGTCAGCGCCTTCTTGTCTCCGCTCATCAATCGCCGGACGGACGAGTATGGCGGCAACGTGGAGAACCGAACGCGATTTGCCCGACGCATCGTGGAAGGCATCAGGCGGGAAGTCGGGCAGGGACTCCCTCTCACAGTCAGGATCAACGCCAGCGACGATATTGAGGGCGGATTGACGGTTGAGGAAGCGGCGCAGCAGGCCCGGATTCTGGAAGCTGCTGGTGCCGACGCCGTCAGTGTGTCCGGTGGATTGGAGTTCTGGTCAACGTTGAGCGTGCCCAGCTATCCCTACCCGGAAGGGCCGATGGTGCCGATGGCGGAGAAGATCAAGAGGGCTGTCAAGGTGCCGGTGATAGTGGCGGGCAAGGTGAGCGCCGAGTTGGGCGATAAAGTGATTTCGGAGGGCAAAGTCGATTTCATTGCCATGGGGCGGCCGCTTCTGGCGGACCCTGAATTACCCAACAGGATCCGCGAGGGGCGCTTAGATGACGTGCGGCGCTGCATCTACTGCAACAACTGCCTGAAATCGGCCACGGACACCAGTGCCGGGCCCATATCGTGCTCCGTGAATCCCTTCGTGGCCAGAGAGGCCAAGTATCCGTTCAAGCCAGCGGCCAAGCGTAAAAAGGTCATGGTTGCTGGGGGTGGGCTGGCGGGAATGGAAATGGCGATGTATCTCACCGAGCGCGGTCACACGGTTTCGCTCTACGAGAAGGAGAAGGAGCTTGGAGGGCAGTGGAACATAGCCTGCGCGCTTCCCGGCAAGAAGGGCTACGCTGCTCTAACTGACTACCTGAAGCGCTGGTTGGAGAAGAATGGGGTCGAGGTCACTCTGGGTATGGAGGTGACCAGCGAGACAGTGCAGAAGAAAAAGCCCGATGCCGTGGTGGTGGCCACCGGCGCCCTTCCGATGGGACTAGATGTTCCCGGTGCTGATCTGCCCCATGTGATCCAGGGTCATGACTTCATAGCCGGCAAGGTCGGGGCAAAGGGGAGGATAGTGGTGGTGGGGGGGCGTTTCATCGGTATGGAGGTCGCCATTTGGTTAAAGGAGCAAGGCAAGGACGTTACCATTGTCACCCGGGCTGGACTGGGCGAAGACGGCATCAAGCTCGAGGAGTTCACCTTCAAGACCCTGGCAGACCGGATTGTGGAGCTCAACATCCCCATGTTCCTGAATTCGACGGTTCTGGAGATCACCGAGAAAGCCGTGGTGATTCCGATGAAGAATCGCCTCTTCCGCATACCCGCCGACACGGTGATTCTGTCCGTCGGTATGCGTTCCGAGAACCGGCTGGCCAAGGAACTGGAGGGGTTGGGCATCGAGGTGCACTCGGTGGGCGACTGCGTGAGAGCGCGGGATGCATCCGACGTCTCGTACCAGGCAGCCAAGCTGGCGGCCACCATATGACGGCTCTCCGTTTTCATTGAGGAGGTATGAAACATGAATGGTAAGACCATGGTGCCAGACCGCTGGGATATGGATGTTGATTTCGTGGTCATCGGATCGAGCTGCGGCGGGCTGACGGCGGCCTGTAAAGCGCATGAGCTGGGCATGAGCGCTGTGGTTCTGGAGAAATGCGAGACTCTGGGCGGAGGCACGGCCTTCTCCGGCGGAGTCATATGGATACCCTGCAATCATCACATGGTGGAGCAGGGTCTCCCTGATTCACGCGAAGCAGCCCTGGAGCATATTCGGTATACCAGCATGGGCCGCCATGAAGAAGACATGCTGGCGGCCTATCTCGACAAGGGCCCGGAGATGCTGCGCGACGTGGAGAAGATCACACCGCTGCGCATGCAGGCTGCGTCCACGCTGCCTGACTATCGTGATGAACTTCCGGGCGGCAGCAAAGGTGGCCGCCTGCTGGCTCCCGATCCGATCAACATGGCCCAGATGCTGCTGGAAGCCGAGAAGCAGTACCCCCTGCTGGGCCAGATACGGCGAGCCCCGTTCCCGTTGTTCTCCGCTGTGCCTCTACCGACCAATGATCCCAGGTTCTACGTGGCCGGCCGGGCGTTGATCGGCGGGCTGTTGCTGGGCTGCATACAGAAGAACATCCCGGTGATGGACAGCACCCCGGCCCGGAGCTTGATAATCCAGGATCGGAGGGTCATTGGGGTCAGGGCGGAGCGCGGGGGCAAGGATTTCTTTGTCAAAGCGAAGAAAGGACTTTTGCTGGCCACGGGGGGCTATGAGTGGAACGCCGAGATGAACCGGAGGTACTTGAAGGTTCCCGACCAGGTACACGGTATTACGCCGCCGGGCAACTCTGGTGATGGCCACATCATGGGCATGGAGGCCGGCGGCTCGGTGGCCCTCATGGACCTCTCGCTGTTCATGCCTACCATTCGCATTCCCGGCGAGATGGTTGACAGCGATCCCATGTACCGCATCTTCATGTTCAATGTGGGCCAGCCAGGCAATATCATCGTGAACCGGGACGGCAGGCGCTGCTGCAACGAGTGCTTCTATCCTGACATCGGCCGGGCTTTTGAGGCGTTTGACTCACGGAAGTCGCAGACGGCGAACCTGCCTATGTTCTGGATAGTGGATCAGAATTACCGTGACCGCATCCCCGTGGGGCCGCTTCCCAAAGGCACCGAGATGGCCGGGTGGCTACAGAAGGGCGACACCATCGAAGAACTCGCCCAGAGACTGGGTTTACCGCCTCAGAATCTCAAGGAAAGCATCGAGCGGTTCAACAAGTTTGCCAAAGAGGGGCTGGATCCGGACTTCCATCGCGGCGAGACCGGCTATGATAAGCGCTGGGCGTTCTTTCCCAAGCTGAAGCCCAATCCAGTCCTGGGGCCGTTGGAGAAGCCGCCTTTCTACGGAGTCCGACTGCACGTGGGGACGGTGGGCAACCTGGGTGGGCTGGTCACCAATACCCACGGGCAAGTCCTGGATGCTGAAGGGGATGCCATACCGGGCCTGTACGCCACCAGCAATTCGGCTGCTCCGTTGGGCACTGGCTATGCCTATACCAGCGGCATGACAGGCGGCAAGGCCATGATCTTCGGCTGGGCGGCGGCCATACATGCCGCCGGAGCCGCCAAGGACGTGGTCAAAGAGGCCGGCGAGGCTCCACAAGCGGCGCCCGGCAAACCGGCGCCGGCCGCCATCCCGGCCCAGGCGCAGCCGTCTCGCGAGGTGAAGCCGGAGCGCACTGCGGCAGCACGCCCTGCTGGTGGCACGGTGAAGATACTGAATGAGGACGGTTCCAGCGTCCTTGACCTGGAGGCGGTGCAGAAGACGGGTGACAGACTGCGCATGAAGGGGAGGCTGATGGGCAGCTTCGACACCAACATGTATATGGATGCCAGCGGCCTCTATCGCTTCCTGGGAATGGCCATCCGCTGGGGTACCATCAAGTTCCTTCTGCTTTCGCCCGTCTACTGGTACCGGGGCCGGAAGACCAGACGAGGCGGATAAGCAGCCTGGAGAGGATCAGCGTCCTGTTGTTGACATCAGCCTGGCGGCTTGGCGAACGCATTCAGTGAAACCATCGAGGCAGGTGTAGATCTCGCCAGCCGGGGCGGCATGGCGGATCACCACCGCGCCTGTCTCGTGAACGGGACCTTCCACCATGCAGTTGTCGATCAGCCCGAACGGCTCTACGGTGAATCCGTCGGGTGTCACGCGGTCGCCATAGTCGGCGACCACATTTGTATAGCCGAAGATAGGCTTGCCGCAGCCGTGCATGTAACCGATTTCCACCGCCGTGCCGACATCCATGCTTGGTCCGCGAAAAGGCGTCAGGTTCGCGATCGCCAGGTCGCAGCTATCCATAAGCTGCACCATGAGGCGAAAAGCAGCGTATCCCATGTCAGCCGTGGTCTTCAGCTCTTGGAGGCTAGAGAAGTCCGCATCCAATGGGTAGACTCCTTCCAGGCCGAATCGGGCGCAGATCTCTTTCTTGGCCTGCCCGATCCCGATGGCGTTGGTAAAGAACACGTCCGGTCCGGAAAGGTAGACTCGCATCTCCGGGGCTCCTTTCGAGAGTGCTTCTGATGTCATTGCCGCCCGTCCCAGCATAGCACATGAGCGGTGGGCACGTGCAGCCCGTCCGCCGGATGGCCGCCGGCCCATCGCCGCGGGACCCTGAGGTAGGCACGACGGCTGAAGTGATCAATAATCAGTTCAGTCACGCCTTCAACGAAAAGCAAAAGCCCCTTCTCAGATCCACCTCCTTTCGCTGATGCTGATGACTGACTCGACATGAACCATCAGCCTAGGGTTTCATGCTGCTAATGAGACGAATTTGTGATGCCAGGTTTAGCCGCTGAGACCGGAGGGCGAGGCGCTGCATGTACAATCGCTTTGGAGGATGCCTGCACTCAGGTGACTCGATGGGCAGAAGCATCGTTTGGCAATACCCGATGTTCGGTAATTCGAATGGACTAGAGACGAATGATGCCACGAACCTCATGAACTGATGGACGAGCCTGCACCCGGATGGCGCCCTGGCGTAGAACCGAGGCGCCGATTGGTGACTCGACGCAGGTCGCCGCACAGGAGGAGGATGGCAGATGAAACCTCTCTTGCTTCGGGCAGAGGCCGATGGCTTGATCGGAAGGCTGGTGCTGGCTGCCTGCATTGTCCTGGTTCTTGTTCTGTTGCCTTGCGCAGAAGTGACCGCGGCCAGCCCCGATGGGTGGGCCACTCAAGCCAGCGGCACCACGTGGACGCTTTACGGCGTCTGGGGTGCGTCCTCTACGGACGTTTTTGCCGTGGGAGAGAACGGCGCCATCCTGCACTACGATGGCGCGAAATGGGACTCCATGGATAGTGGCGTGCTTGTAACCTTATTCGATGTGTGGGGATCCGACAGCGCGGATGTCTTTGCCGTGGGACAGAACGGCGTGATATGTCATTACGATGGCACCGGCTGGAGCGAGATGTCCAGCGGCACCACTAAGCATCTTCGGGGGGCATGGGGAACAGCCAGTGACAACGTCTACGCCGTTGGTAACAACGGTACGATACTCAACTATGACGGTACTTCTTGGGGCAGTGTGACCAGCAATACCACCACCCATCTCAGCGGTATCTGGGGTAGTTCTTCCACCGATGTGTTTGCGGTGGGAGCAACTGGAATCAATGGGCTGATCATGCATTATGACGGAGCCACCTGGTCGCCATCGCCGGCTGCGGGTCATCCCGACTTCCTGGGGATATGGGGTGCGGCCTCCGACAACGTGTTTGTGGTAGGTGGTGAAGGGACGGTGCTACGCTATGATGGCGCGTCGTGGGATTCCATGACCACCCCGGTAGCGAGCGCCCTCAACGGTGTTTGGGGTGTCTCTCCGACAGACATTTTCGCCGTAGGTGAGGCAGGCAGGGTACTTCACTACGATGGCAATGCTGGCAATGTGTGGAGTCTGATGGACAGCGGCGTTACGGCCGATATCTGTTCGGTATGGGGTCTCTCATCTCTCGACGTGTTTGCCACTGGACAGGTTGGCACCATCCTGCACTACAGGGAGCTGCCTCCAGAGGTGAGTGCAGTGTTGCCCAGCCAAGGCAACCAGGGCCAGACCATTGATGTGACGATCACTGGCAACAACCTTGACACGGTGACGTCGGTGAGTTTCGGCTCCGGCGTGATGGTCAACAGCTTCCAAGCCGACAGTTCCAGCCAGATAACCGCCAACATCACCATTGATGGGGCGGCCTCTGCTGGACCCAGAGACGTCTCTGTCTCTAACCCTTTCGGCACAGACCCCCTGCCGAGTGCCTTCACCATCCCGCCAGTCTCAATTGCCGGGGTGAGCCCGTCTACCGGCAAGCAGGGGCAATCGCTGAATGTGGACATTCTTGGGGCGAATCTTGGCAGGACAACCTCAGTCGCCTTTGGCGAGGGTGTAGCAGTAAACAGCTTTATTGTGGAGAGCCCTGACAGAGTATCAGTAGGCATCACTATCAGCGTCTCCGCTTCGCTTGGTGCGAGAGACGTCACCGTCAGCACAGATGAGGGTGGTGATGTCATTCCTGGCGGTTTCTCAGTGACGGTGCGGGATCCAGCGGTTACCGGCGTGAGCCCGTCTTCAGGCAATCAGGGAGAGGTGCTGGACGTGGCTATAGCAGGCGCGAACCTTGATGGAGCTACCGGGGTCAGTTTCGGAGATGGGATAACGGTCAACAGCTTCGCAGAGCAGAGCGCGGAGAGTATTGTGGCCAATATCACCATCGGTGTCTCTGCTTCACTTGGGACGAGGGATGTCGCCGTCAGCACGGCTGATGGCACAGCGATTCTACCGAATGCGTTCTCGGTTACGGCAGAAGCACCCACAATTGCTGACGTAAGCCCGCGATCGGGCAAGGTTGGACAGACGCTTAGCCTGACGATTACGGGCGCCAATCTGGGCAGCACTCGCAGTGTCAGTCTGGGCACAGGCGTAGTCGTTCAAGGCTTCGTGTCAGCGCCGGAGCAGATTACAGTCAACGTTGTCGTCAGCGGCGATGCTTCTTTGGGTTCAAGAGACGTTTCTGTCACCACTGATGGCGGGACGGTGGCTCTTCCTGGTGGTTTCATCGTGTACCGCTTGCCGCCGGGAGTAATTGGGATTAACCCGGCCTATGGTGAAACGGGGCAGACCCTAGATGTCATCATCAGCGGTGTCAATTTCGCTGGGACCACCGCTGTGGATTTTGGACCCGGGATTAGGATCAACAGCTTCACCATAGACAGTGACATGCAGATCACCGTCAACATAACCATTCTTGATGAGGCGCAAGGCGGTTTGCACAATGTCCAAATCACCACTGCATTAGGCTCCGTCGATTTCCCGAACGGTTTTGACCTGCGGGTTACGGACTCGTCAAAAGAGACCTCCTCCTCCAACTATGCACCGGCGGGGTCCGCAAACCGGTGGTGGGTCTTCCCGCTGTTGGGTGGATTGGCGGTGGCGACACTGGCAGCCGTGCTGTTCGTGATCAAAAGGAAGAGAAACGGGGGCAAGGAGTCTTCATGCGCTTCGTGAGAAGAGACATCGGCCGATTCAATCTAGCGAGGGGGGTCGCCCGTGGGCGCGATTATGCGCTTGGCGATCGGGGGCAGGACATGTCGGGCAAGGCACTTGAGCCTCTAGGCTCAGTTTGTGTATACCTTTGTGCCTTGTTGGCCTTGATATTCATGTGGGATACTAGCCTGACCCACGATCCAGCAGAGAGGCCTTGATCCAATGGTGAGAATACCGCTCATAAAACGTCAGCCAAAATCCGACTCATCGCAGGGCGAAGTCGGGAAGGGTAAAGACAGCAAGTCCAAAGACGGCAAGAAGACTCCTCCATTGTCGAGTGAGGTGCATTATAGAGGACTGCAGGCGCCGCCCGGCAAGGATGAGGACGGCTGCCAGTACGTGATCGGAACGGACAAGAAGATACCTCTTCCGACGAAGACGCAAAAGCAAGAGGTGACGCAGGCGCAGACCTCTACAGTTATCGAGAAGAAGTCAATCAGTCTCACACTTCCCGAAAGCCGTCCGGAGAGTCAGCCGGCTGATGCGGCTTTCGTGGCGAGGATCCGCGTGCCCGAATCACGGCCGGAACCGCCGGAGGTGACGGAGACCCCGGAGGCGGCGATTGATGAGGTTGCTCCTGTTCCTGAGGTGCCACCTGAAGAGAAGGCAGAGGAGACACCGGTGGAGGAGGCTGTCGCGGAGGACGCTCCTTCTCCCGCTTCGGTGTCTCATGAAGACGAGGCTGAGCGTCCGGCAGCGGATGGGGTGGATCCGGAAACGGCGGATGCCTTGGCCATGCTCCAGGCTATGCCCGACCACATCTTCTGGATAGGAGCGGACGGGGTTCATCCCATAGCGCGTAACGGCAGCAGCGCTGTCGCTGTGGCGGCATCAGGCGCAATAGGCAGTGAAGGATCACCTGACGGCAAAGCCGCGGCAGACGAAGCAGAGAAGTCAAAACGGCTGGAGAAGAGCATTCGTGACGAGCTGGAGCGTCAGAATGGGCCGCATGCCCGGAAGGTTCTTGAGACCAAGCAGTTGCAGACCTTCGAGTTTCAGATTCGGGACGACAAGGAGGTTCATCACCTGGAGGTTCGTTTAACGCCATTTCGTGAGACTGAAGTTCTGGCACTCGTCCGTGACGTGACCGTGCTGAGGCAGATACATAATGCTCTGATCGAGTCCAAGAATGAGCTGGAGAACCACCTGAGGGAAAGAAACGCCGAAATGATGCGGGTGAACAAGATGCTCAAGACGGAGGTAGAACTCCGTGAAGAGCAAGAAGAGGTGCTCAAGAAGAATTTCCGCAAACTGGAAGGCCTCCTGGATGACACCATCGGGGCCATAACCCTCATTGTTGAGCAGCGGGATCCTCATATAGCGGATCATCAGCGCCGGGTGTGTCAACTCGCCTGTGCCATAGCCCAGGAGATGCACTCGAGAAACGACCGTATGCGCGCCGTACGCATGGCAGCGCAACTTCACGATCTGGGCAAGATATTCATCCCGGCCGAGATACTACGCAAGCCGGGCAAGCTGACCGAAGCTGAGATGTCCGTGGTGAGGACCCACCCCGACACGGACTACCAGATTCTCAAGCGGATCAACTTCCCTATCTCGATAGCCGACGTTGTGCGTCAACATCACGAGAGGGTGAATGGGTCTGGCTACCCTCAAGGTCTGAAAGGCGACGACATTCTAATCGAGGCGCGGATAATCGCGGTGGCTGATGTAATCGAGGGGATGGTGTTCGAGAGGCCGTATCGAGTGGCGCCCGGCTTGGAGGCGGCCTTGAAGGAGATTGGCGACAACAGGGGCACACTGTACGATCCTGCAGTTGCTGATGCCTGCCTCAGACTCTTTGCGGAGAAGAGGTTCGAGTTTGAGTCGCCGCCCGGACAAGAGAAGCCCGTGAGCATCGGCCTGGTCTCAGACCATCGTGATGTGTGACATCCTTCACCTGTCTTGGCAGACGACACTGACGCAACTGTTTCATATGTGATGGGCGACTAGGCAACTTAACACATTGGCTGTTCCACAATAGTATGCTCAATGCTTTCCAGAGGGGGCCCAACAATGGCTAGACAGCCAGATACCGTATCCATGAACTGCATGGACATGACATGGTTAGCCCTCGATAGTATCAATGAGCGCATAATATTCCATGCAATTCTGGCCATCGAGGGAGAGGTTGACCCCGCGAGGTTGAATGATGCGCTACTGGCCACCGTCCAGCGGCACCCTGCACTGAGGACCGTCCTGCGCCGGAAGTTCCTCAGACACTATCGCGAATACAGAGACAGCATTGCCCCGCAGATCCTTGAAATGCGTGACATGACGTCGTCGGGTGGCGAGTCGGAGCACAAGTGCTATCTCACTGAGTGGGTCAACCGTCCGCTGGACCCCAAGAAGGAGTTGCCGTTCAGGATACTCTTGTTGAAGAGGGGGCCGGGGCAATACTGGCTGGCGTTCACATTACATCACTATGCCACCGACGCTCTTCGGGCCCTGCGCTTCGCCAACGAGATGATCCGGGAGTACAACAAGGGGGATGAGCACGAGGCCGCACTGGAGAAGACGGCGTTGGAGGACAGCATCACGGCTCACAGGGTAGACGAACTGCTGCCGTTGATACAGCGTCCCAAGTCCAAGGTCAAGTGGTACTACCCTAAGATCGCTTCGAGCCTTTTTCACCGGTTTGTCATCTCCGCCTTCTCGCCTCCGTCCAGGATCTTCCACGACAGGTCGTCGGGCAAGTCAGGAGAGGTGTCATTCATCCGCACCTGGATAGACTCCATCGAACTCGGTGAGATCGACGCCAAGTCGAGAGTGTTGGGAGCCACGGTCAATGACGTGCTGCTGGCGGCCTGCTTCAAGACGATAGAGAAATGGAACGAGATGCATGGCAAGTCGAGCGGCAAGATCAGCATCATGGTGCCGGTGGATGTGGGACGCAAGATGTCACAGCACATTGTCTCCAACCAGATATCATACGTCTCTCCGACCACCATGCGGGAGGAGAGGGTGGACCACGTTGGGCTGCTGAGGAAGGTCAGCAAACGGACCGGATGTGTCATCAGGAACGGCAACGCTTTCTCGATGATCTACTTCACCTATATGATCAGCCGCATGGGGTTTGCCATGCTGAAGCTGGTGGGGACGCTCTTCATTGCGACGCGGGTATATATCGATACCACGCTGTTGACCAACGTGGGGCGGATCCGGCTGGGGGATGGGAAGGAGCCAAGGCTGGGGGATGCCCGGATAACCGACATTTTCGGCGTTACTCCAGTGGTGACTCCCTGGGGCATGAGCGTGGTCACTGCGGTATTCAACGGCAAACTGCACCTGGGCCTGACCTACCGGACCACCCGCTTTTCGGATGAAACAGCCCGCAGGTTCCTCGACCTCTACGTGGAGGAGATCAGGAACTACATGGTGGCGCTGGAAACCGCGTAGCCGATGCGCCTGTACCAGATAGCGATGTCTCTGCAGTGAGAGTCTGCCTCACTATGTCGACGGTGGAGCTGACTGAGGCAGAGGTGATGGACGGGATCGATGCCGAGGTGCAGGACGTGCTCGAGTCCTTCTCAGGGATCCTGCCACTTCTCATGGGAGACTAGTCTCGGGAGGGAGACGCAGCAGTCACGGATCAGTATACCAAAACAAGGAGGGCTGGTGGAAACCAGCCCTCTCTCTGTCCGGTACTTCAGTCTGGCGGTGGCCTAGGCCTTCTGCTGCCCCTCGTCCTTCTTTCGTCTGCGTGCGAAGAAGATCAGGAAGAAGAAGAACAGGGAGACCAGTATGCCTGCGGCTATGATCCCGAAGATGAGCCCCCAGTTGACTCCAGTTACTTTCTTCACCGTATGAGTGATGGCCGGTGAGCTGCTGCCGGCGAAGTCGGAATCTCCACTGTAGACGGTGGTGATGAAATGACTCCCGGCCGACAGATTCGAGGTGCTGTAGGTGGCTGTGCCATCCCTGAGTGTGCTGGTTCCCAGGACAGTGCCTCCATCCTGGAAGGTCATCGTGCCAGTGGCGCCTGTGCCAGTGACAGTGGCAGTGAAGGTCACGGACTTGCCGCGCTTGGTCGTGGCGGTCGAAGAAGTGACGCTGCAGGTGGTGCCTGACTTGTTCACCGTCAGAGCACCGCTGACGTAGCTGATGGTGTAGTTGTCCAGACCTGTGCCCACGGCCGCGCTGGGCACTATGGAGTAGGGACTGCCGGCCACTGCGGCAGTGGCCGGAGCCCCGGTGCTGGTCAAGGTCACGCTGGTGATGGTGTCGGCGTTCACCAGGCCGGCAACCGTGAACTCAGTCCCGGCGAAGGTGACCGCGGTACCGTAGGTCTTAGTGCGGTCGGCAGCGGTAATGGTCAGCGCCTTTGGAACAACCGTTAGAGTGCCGTCGACGTACGTGATCTCATAGTTGGCCAGTCCGGTGCCAGTAGCCGCGCTTGGTACGATGGCATGGGTTCCCGCTGCAGCCGTGGCGGCCGCCCCAGCGCTTGTCAGAGTCACGCCCGCCACACTGTCACTGCCCAATAGGCCGGTGGCCATGAACTCGGTTCCGGCGAAAGTGACCGTGTCACCGTAGGTCTTGCTGGCAGCGGTGGCAGTGATGGTGAGAGCCGCTGGGCTCACCGTCAGAGCGCCATTCACGTAGGTAATTGTGTAATTGCCCAAGCCCGTGCCTATAGCGGCGCTGGGCACTATTGAGTAGGGACCGCCGGCCACTGTGGCACCCGCCGCGGCACCGGCGCTAGTGAGAGTCACGCTGGTGACGGTGTCGGCGTTTATCAGGCCGGTGGCCGTGAACTCGGTTCCGGCGAAAGTGACCGTGTCATTGTAGGTCTTGCTACGGTCACTGGCGGTGATAGTCAGAGCCTTCGGCATGATCACCAGTTCTCCATCCACGAAGGTCAAAGTGTAGTTGGCGCCGCCGTTGCCGTCATCGATGGCCAGGGTGCCCTGCTGGATGGCATAGAGGCCGGCATTCTCACCAGCCACGCGAGTCATCGCCCCGGTGAAATTGTCGCTGCCCACCAAAGAGCCTGAGGTGATCTGGTAGGTCAAGGCTGGATCGGCATCGCCGTAGACCTTGCTCTGGCCGTCCGCAGTGACCGTGATGGCCCGCGGCGTGATCTCCAGTTCTCCGTCCACGAAGGTCAGAGTGTAGTTGGCGCCGCCGTTGCCATCATCGATGGCCAGGGTGCCCTGCTGAATGGTATAGAAGCCCACGTTCTCACCGGCGACGCGGCTCAGCGTCCCGGTGAAGCTGTCGTCGAAGGCCAGGGAGCCTGAGGTGATCTGATGGGTCAAGGTCGGATCGGCGTCGCCGTAGGCCCTGCTCTGGTCATCCGCGGTGACCGTGATGGCCCGCGGTGTGATCTCCAGTTCTCCGTCGACAAAGGTGAGGCTATAGTTGTTGCCGCTGTTGCCATCGTCGACGACCAAAGTGCCCTGCTGAATGGCGTAGAAGCCTACGTTCTCGCCCGCCGCGTGGCTGAGCGCCCCCGTGAAGCTGTCACTGCCCAACAGAGAGCCTGAGGTGATCTGATAGGTCAAAGCCGGATCGGCATCGCCGTAGACCTTGCTCTGGTCGTCCGCCGTAACTTCGATGGCCAGCGGCGTGATGTCAGCGGTGGTGGTGGGATCCACCAGGTAGTAGTTCCC
>JAFGCL010000031.1 GCA_016932645.1 Dehalococcoidia bacterium
CATACAACAAGGCACATCTCTGTCCTCAGGAGCACACTCGCTCGCGTTCATTGTATCATGCTCACACTCGCGTCCTGTGTCAAGCAAAAGTGTTACCGAAACCGGATCGTTGCGTCGTAGATGGGTGTTACCGTAGGTTGTCTTGCCTGTCGTCGTGGGCTGAAGTCAGGGCTTGTCTGCCAGATCCCAGAGGTGCCTGAGATTGTCATCGAGGTGCTGTCCCAGGAGAACAAGGTTGAGCCGGGCATAGGTGGCTGCAAGTCCTTGGCACATGTCATCAGTGAGTACTGCGGAGGCGATAATCACTATCATCGGCAGTGATCGGGCCGCCTGTCCCCTGTATCCAAGCATCGCCCCCAGACCGCCTGTCCTGGAAGCAGGAAGTCAAACCCAAGAAGTGGTACAAGTACCGGGGTCAGGTCAGTGACGGCGGTTGCATGTGCCAGGCGATGGGCATGGAGCAATGTCTATCCAGGACGGAGAAGGCGCTGGAGAAGCTCAAAGCCTGACGTCGCCCTGTCATGTTGCGGCTACACCAGACCAAAGGCCAGTTCGAAGGATCTGGTGCCGTCTACAGTAACGCCAAGTCCACTTTCTTCCTCAGATCCACCCCCTAACTGCGACAGAGGGCTTGCAACACCGCTTGGAGTCAGATACCTGGCAGTCAGGCGCCGTTCCTTCGCTTTTCGTAGTACCGCAGCACCGTGTCTACGGCCTTGGCGGCGCCGAACATGGAATGGTAGACAGGGATGCCGGCGGCGGTGCACCGCTTCTGCACGTCATCCACGCCCTTCTTCCAGTCCCAGCCAGAGATGAGATGTTGCAGAACAAGCAGCAGCGGCCTGTCGGTCTGGCTCTTGACCTTAAGATAGGCGTTGATGGCATTGTCCAGCAAAGCCTCGGTCGTGTCCGAGGGTATCCAGCCGGACTGCCCGAAGCCCTGGTGGAATATCGTCAGATCGGCGTAGTCCGCACGGTTGACGAGCGTCGTGAGGAAGAACTCGGCGTTAGGTCCGAAGGCGAACAAGGAGAGATCAACCGGATTGTGGAGGATCAGGCCTGCTTCGTTGGGAATCGATCGTCTAAGTTCCTCACGGATGGCCGGAGGCAACTGGGGCAGAAAAAAACCATTCCTGGCCCAGTCATCGGTGGCCAGGACGGTGGACCCTCCTCCAGCTCCAACGATACTCAGCCTTCGTCCCTGAGGGGTGGGAAGGAGGTAGAAGGTGACCAGCACGTCAACCATTTCCTCCAGGCTGTCCACACGGATGGCTCCGGCCTGTTTCAGGAGCCCATCCAGGACCAGATCCGAACCGGCCAGTGATCCAGTGTGCGAGGCGGCCGCTTTCGCTCCGGCCTGAGTGAATCCCCCCTTCAGAATGACCACCGGCTTCCTCTGGCACAGTTTCGCCAGCGTGCGGTGGAAGCGCGGCCCGTCCCTGACGCCTTCGATGTAAATGGCGACTATCTCGGTTTCGTCATCCTGGTCGAGGTACTCCAGGTAGTCGCACTCATTGATGTTGCAGGCATTGCCGTAGGAGATGACCTTGCTGAACCGGACCCCCCTGGCCGCCGCTTCCCGGGTGGTGCTGACGGAATTACCGCCGCTCTGACATAGGAAGGCCACGCTGCCGCTCTCGCTGGGGAAATCAACAGTGAAGGACAATCCCACCTCAGGCGTGTATGGGCCCAGGCAGTTCGGACCGACGACCCTCACTCCGGACTCGCGCGCGGCACGGACGACCTCCAGTTCGAGCCGCCTGCCCTCCTCAGTCCCCGCTTCGGAGAAGCCCGCCGTGAAGACGCATACGACTTTGACGCCCTTGGCGCCGCAGTCGCGGATGAAGTCCGGCACGGCCGTGTTGGGAATGCAGCACATGACGAAGTCCACCGGCTCCGGCAGCTCATTGATACTCGTGTACGCCTTCAGACCGCAGACCTCCCCGCCTTTGGAGTTGATGGGGTAGAGCTTGCCCTTGTAGCCGGAATTGATGTAGCAGCTCAAGAACATCAGCCCATTCTTGCCCGGCGAGGCCCCGGTGACAGCCACTGACTTAGGTTTGAATACGAAGTCCAGAGGGTGTTGCTGTTGTTTCAATTCAATTCACCTCGGTTCTGCTTCGACACCATGTTGCGTAGCGAAAGATTGACCTACTTCTTCGCCTTTGGCTTGCCGACATGCTCCTGCACAAACTCTACTATCTCATGCAATGGTGTTCCGGACGTGAAGATGCCATCCACACCTAGCTTCTCAAGGGTCGGTATGTCATCCTCGGAAATGACGCCGCCGATGATCAGGAGCACGTCGCCTTTCCCGGCTTTCTTCAGCTCTTTGAGGGTTGATTCGGTCATGCCGACAACGTTGCCGGTCATGATGCTCAAGCCGACTACGTCAACATCTTCCTGCACCGCGGTCTGGGCTATCTGCTGCACAGACATGTTGCCGCCGTGAATGACTTCCATGCCGGCGTCACGCAATGCCTGGGTCACTATCACCAGGCCACGCCAATGCCCGTCCATGCCCGGTTTGGCCATTAATACTCTGATCCTCTTATCCTTCGCCATCACCAATTCTCCCTATAGCTTCATCAGCTGCACTGTGTCCAAACCGTAGACCTTGCGGCAGACATCAGTCCCTTCCTGAATTGTAGCGCCAGCCCTGTACGCCTGTACCATGTACTCGAAGGCATTCTCATCCTCCGAGCGGCAGGCATTCTCCATTCTCTCGAGAGCAGCCTGCACCCTGGCATTGTCGCGTTCTTGCTTGTACTTCTTGAGCTTGGCGATCTTTTCCTGGCCGGCAGTGTGCTTGAACTTGTATATGGGCACCTTGTACGGAACATCCTCCGGCTTCATGCGGTACTTGTTTACGCCAATGACCACCTTTTCTCCGGAATCCACCTTCTTGTCCCAATCAAGATTGGCTTTCTTGTATTCGTTGACGAAAAACCCGGACCTGGTCGCCTTGCAAACTCCGCCCATGGCCTCGATGTTCTTGTAGTATTCCCAGGCACGTTTCTCGATTTCGCCGGTCAGCCACTCTACATAGTAGGAACCGCCCAGCGGATCGATGACGGCGGTCACATTGGTCTCTTCCTGAAGTATCTGCAGCGTTCTGATAGAGAGCAACATCGACTGGTCGGTCGGTATGCACAGCGCCTCATCGTAGCCATTAGGGTGCATGGTCTGCGCGCCGCCCAGGCAGCCCGAAAGCATGTGGTAGGCAATACGGATTATGTTGTTCAGAGGCTCCTGAGCCACGTTGGTGCAACCCGAGGTTTGAACACGGACCCTGAACTGCATGAGTTTGCGGTCGGTCAGGCCGTATCTCTCCTGGCAGATTTTTGTCCATAGCCTCCTGGCAGCTCGTAGTGTGCAGATTTCCTCGAACATGTCATTGGCAATGGCCATCTCAAAGGAGATGCGCCTGAAGAACTGTTCCAGAGGCATCCTGCCCCGTGCTTTCCAGGTATCGGCAGCCTCAACAGAGGCGGCCATGAGCAGGCCAAGCGCCTGGATATTGTTCATTCCGTTGTCTTTCTGGCCGTAGATGCTGACGCTCGTATTGTGCCAGTTTGGAACATTAAAAGCGGTCCATTCAGCGAAGTCCATCGCCATTCTTATTTCGCCGTCCAGTGACACCCTGAAAGGGATGTCAACCGGTATCGGAACGAAGATGCCCATCGCAGGAGTAGTGCCGCCAAGCGCCTTGAGATCAACTCCCCGTTTCTCTGCCATGGCGAAGTACAAGCCGGTTATGTACGGCGTATAGCACCAGCAGGAAACCTTCTCAATAGGGATATCCTTGAAAATGATCCCCATGTCCTCGACGGTATCGATAGGTACTCCGCAGAAACCCACATCTCCTTCGCACCTGGGGTTGTCCGAGTCCAGAGATATCGAAGTGGGAACATCAGGAGCAATGGCCAGACCGTTTTGTCCGAGCCTCAACTCCTCCTTGTACAGCTCGTTGGTCTGTTCTGGCGTTTCCACC
>JAFGCL010000004.1 GCA_016932645.1 Dehalococcoidia bacterium
CAGCACGTCGATGCAGGGAGCTTATGGCCCGCATCACCTCTTCAAAGGCGTCGGCCACCACATCAATGCCGTCAGCGGATACTCCGCCACCACCGGCTGGCCAGACAGCGATCCCACTATGATCTTCAGTGCCTATTCCGATTACATCGCCCCGTGGTACTCGCTGATCGCCATCACGGGGGCACTGCTGAGACGGCGCAAGACCGGCAAGGGCATGTTCATCGAGCAGGCGCAGATGGAGTGCGGGGTCACCTTCCTGGCGCCGCACCTGCTCAACTGTGCCATTAACGGGAAGAACCTGGGACGCCGGGGCAACCGCGACTTCTACATGTGCCCGCACGGCGTGTACCCGTGTCGGGGCACCGACCGCTGGATAGCCATCGCAGTGCAGAACGAGAACCAGTGGCAGTGGTTCTGCGACGTCATCGGCAACCCGGAGTGGGCCGGAGATCCCAAGTTCGCCACCATCCTCAGCCGGAAGCAGAACGAGGACGATCTGGACAAGCTGATCGGCGAATGGACCAAAGCTTTCACGCCGGAGCAGGTGATGACCATGATGCAGGAGGCAGGCGTGCCGGCAGGCGTGGTGCAGACCTGCGAGGACCTGCTCAGCGATCCGCAGATGAAGCACCGGAAGCACCACCGGGTGCTGAAGCACCCCGTGATCGGGGACCTCTCCCATCATGCCCCGGCGTATGTTCTGTCAGAAACGCCCTGCGATCTCTACAGGGCGGCACCCACCGTGGGGCAGGACAACGACTTCGTCTACAAAGAGATCCTGGGACTGACGGACGACGACATCGGGGACATGCTGGCCGAAGGCGTGATCACCACGGAGTACGACGCGCCGTTCAAGTCAACGTGGTAGATCAGGAACCGCGCAGTCCGCCTCAGGCGGACCGGGGTTCGGGGTTCCTCAGTTTAGTTGCATCCGTTTCTGAGATCTTCTTGAGGTTTTCTCCTTCTTCTTTCATGTGTCTTCTGACCGCATCCACCCTGTTCTTGGCAAATGCTGAGAATATCCAACCCATTCTGAAAGAGAGCGTAGCAGTGAATATACAACTCTCTCCTTTTGGTTCCATGATGAAGGAGCCTCTGGGGCAAACAATGGAACCAGGAAACAAGAGTCTGTATTCGACTCTTCTGTTTGGCTCCAATCGGGTGCCGAGGAATTTCATCTTATGCAATCCTCCATGCAAGTACTCCTCAACATAAAGGATCGATCCTGCCTCAAACGGCTTTCCCCTAAGCCATTGGCATTTGACATGGTCTTTATGCCATCTTTTGAAGTCCTCTTCAGACGAAAACACCCTGAATAAACCATTGAACACTCTCTCTGGTGCTGTTTTGATCTCTATCGAATCCGTCAAAGTGGTCATGTCCTGCCTCCTCGCGTGATGTTGGCGGCTCACCTGCGTGGCTTGTCCGCATCCTCTGGAGCCCCTTGTTCGAGCGATTCGATCATCCGGGCAAAGACTGTGCAAGAGGGCGGCGTGCCACGAAGAACTTATAGGCATAGAAGTCGGAATGGCGGCGGTGCATCTCGGGCTCCCCGGCGAGTCGGTCGAGCGCGGACGACGCTTCGATATCGTCGGCATACTTGCCGCGCAACTCCGCAATACGACCCTCCATGGGAGTGTAGAAATCGTCCCACCAAGCTTCATCAGGCAAGCTGAAGTGCCCGACGAGCTTGAACCCGCAGTCCCGTATCGCTGTCAAATCATCATCCAGCCATCCCATGGTCGGATAGTCCAGGTCGAAACCCGCCTTGACTGCGGGAGGCGGGTTCTCCCTGCGCCAAACCGCATCGCTAAACGCCAGGTAGCCGCCGGGGCGCAGCAATCCATGACAGACGTGAAGGGCGTTCCGCAGCCCGATGCTGTAGAGGGCGCCTTCCGACCAGATGAGGTCGAAACTCGCAGGCGGCTGCTCCGGACGGGCCATATCCCCCACGATCGCCCTGACGCGCTGCGAGAGCCCGCGCTCAGCGATGGCTGCCTGCAGCCGTGCGATGACCGGCGCATGGCTGTCGATAGCCACGATGGGCCCGGACGTTAGTTCGGTGAGGTAGAGTGTCTGCCCGCCGACGCCGCAACCGAGGTCAAGGACCGCCGGCGCCGGCGGCAGGTCCCCGCAGAGCCTTAGGGCCTTCTCAGCGCAATCGCGGTTGCCGGGACCCTGACGGGGCAGGTTCTCGTAGACCTCGAAGAAGATCTCCCAGAAGCGAGGGCTGGGCTCGTTCATGAGTACTCCCCATTCCTCCTCCGCCAAACGTTTCGGCGCGTCAGCCGCACCTGTTGTCCATGGTAGCCGACAATGCCCGAAGTCGAAGGCACGCGCTCGTCAGGCCCAGGGAATGCCCCATCACCCCAGCGCCATTGCTGTCTGGGCTTCAGTAGATACACGCATCCAGTATCGATAGTACCTCGTCGAGTAGCCCATCCGAGGCCTTCCCGATAAGCTTCGCTTCACGTGCCCGGTAATCGATGGATTTGACTTGCTCTGCCATCACAAATCCTCTCACGTCGCGGCTCTCGGTAACTGCCACGTGAAAAGGGTAGCCTCGGTCAGTGGTGGTCAGGGGACATACTACGGCAAGACCGGTCTGCTCGTTGAACAGCGTGTTACTGACAACAAGGGCGGGACGACGTCCTCTCTGCTCATGCCCCGACTGTGGATCAAACGTGACAGCGATGAAGTCGCCCTTCTTGGGAACGTATGCTTTCACCTACCAGGCCTCTCTGCCTGCCGGTTCGCCCCAGTCTATTTCTTCGGCTTCGTAGTCCTTCGGGATGCGTGACACGAGCTCTTCCAGGTTGTGCCTGCCTCGAACACGCCTTGCCGGGACAATGACAATCAGACCGTCCTGAACAGTGATATCGACATCGTCACCTAATGAAAGATGAGCATCTTCAAGCACCTGTTTGGGCAGACGTAACCCCTGGCTGTTTCCCCATTTCTGGATTCTGGTCACCATGTTGACACCTCCGATGTATAGCCGAAGTGTAGCCGCCGGATAGACATGTGTCAAGTCCTGATGGTGCCTGACGTCTAGCGCGTCAGCCGCGTCCGTTGACCATGGTATCCAACACCGCAGGATGTTGGCTGCACGCGCTTGTTAGGCATCGGGTTTGCGGTAAGGACTGGCAAGTCCAAACCATTCCTCGGGGTAGAGCACACGGGCTCGAGGAAGCCTAACCGCCTCGACGACCGGTACCCAGACATGGTCAGGGACATCTTCCGCGAACCACTCGAAGTATGCCAGGCTGGGGTGCAATCCAATTCTCTCGACGTCCGATTGCGACACGCTGAGCTTCCGAATGAGGAGGAGCTCTCGCAAGCGAGGTGCGTCGAGAAGGGGGCCAATTGACTGGAGCGAGCGCATCTGACCGATTTCAACACGCTCTAATGCGGTCAGTCCGGCCAGCGATGGCAGAGTCGTCACCTGAGCCAGCCCGTAGATGCTCAGGTACTGGAGCGATTGCAGCGACACGAGGGCTGATAGGTCGCGCAGGCCTCTTACCTGGTTGACAGCAAAGTACCTAAGCCGCGTTGCCCCGGCGACCGCTTCCAGGGTCTCGCCGGACCCGCCCGCGACATTGAGCCACCATAGTCTGGGCAGGCGAGAGATGAAGCCCGCAGGCAGGGTCACATTCGATAGTGTCAGCCGCTCAGCCAACTCAAGCCACTCGAAGTCCTCGTCGACGATTGCGGCGCGCTTGATGTAGAACCCGTTATAGTCAGCGGGTTCAGCAACGTCCCTAGCCCAAGACCACTTCGCGCTCATAGAGTATACCTAACAGCAATCAGACCGACCCGCGCCTAGGCCGCGGGATCTCCGGCATCTATGCCTCATAAGACGCCCTCGTCTTCTGCACCGGGTGCTGCCTCTCCATTCGATGACCGGCTGCCGGTTCTCAGCATTCTATCCCGGCGTGTTATGCGGATCAACACAGGAATTCCTGTTCAAAGCCCGTCCGCCGGCCTACGCTGCAAACCCCTTGAGCCCCTTGAAGTCCAGGGTGGCGAAGTAGTCGTCAACCGTCTCGGCCCTGCGGATTTCGACGACTTCGCCGTCTTGGCGAAGCAGCAGCTCGCGGGAGCGGAGCTTACCGTTGTAGTTGAACCCCATGGCGTGCCCGTGAGCGCCGGTATCGTGTATGACCACCAGGTCTCCGATCTCGATCTCCGGCAGCGGCCGGTCTACGGCAAACCTGTCGATGGATTCACACAGAGAGCCGGTGACATCGTACACGTGATCAGGTTGGCGGTCTTCCTTGCCGGCCACGGTGATATGGTGATAGGCGCCGTACATCCCCGGCCTCATCAGGTTCGCCATGCAGGCGTCAACGCCGATGTGGGTCTTGTAGATCTCCTTCTTGTGCAGCACCCGGGACACCAGGTAGCCAGCGGGTCCGGTGATGGCCCGCCCGCACTCCGTGAAGATGGAGACGGGATGCAGCCCGCTGTTCCGAATCTTCGCCTCATACCTTTTGCAGATCTCCTCGCCGACGTATGCCAGGTCCACCTTCTTCTGGTCCGGCTTGTACGGGATGCCAACGCCGCCGCTCATATTGACGAACTCCACCCGGATTCCGATCTTCTCCTGTATCTCCAGCGCCAGATCGAACAGCATGTCCGCCGTATGGACGAAGTAGTCGGGATTCAGATCATTCGAGACAATGAACGTGTGCAGCCCGAATCTCCGGGAGCCCTTCTGCCGCAGTTCCGCCAGCCCCCTGAGGACCTGCTCCCTGGTGAACCCGTACTTGGCGTTCTCCGGGCTGCCCATGATGAGGCTCCCCTCCCTCAGCTTGCCAGGGTTGTACCGCACGGAGATGATCTTCGGTATGCCGCCATTCTTCTCCAGAAACGGTATGTGACTGATGTCATCCAGGTTGATGATAGCGTTCAGCTCGCGGGCCTTCACGAACTCGTTTGCCGGGGTGTCGTTGGAGGTGAACATGATCTCGGCGCCCACGATCCCTGCCTTTTCGGACAGCAGCAGCTCCGGCAGCGAGCTGCAGTCGGTGCCGCAGCCCTCGCTCTTCAGGATCTTCAAGATGAAGGGGTTGGGCGTGGCCTTGACGGCGAAGTACTCCTTGAAGCCCTCGTTCCAGGCAAAGGCCCGGATCAGCTCACGGGCGTTGGCCCTGATGTGCTTCTCATCGTAGATGTGGAACGGCGTGGGGAATTTGGCGGCGATCCTCTCCAGGTCATCTTTGGTGAATGGCAGTTGTTTGGTCAACATGCTTCGTCCAGTCCCTTCCTTCCGTGATCTGTCCCGGAGGCACCCGGCGGATCGGCGCTAGCCCGGAAGCTGCGCTCCGACGAAGTCCCGCTGGCCCCGGATGAACTCAGCGGCACCCATGACACGCTTACCCTCGAGTTGCACCCGAACGAGACCAAGAACTCCGTTGCCCGTGTGCACGCCGACAGGAGCTTCTGGCTCATCGCTTGTGGCCAACACGCGCCCCACCATCCCCTGCCCCGGCAACGGCACGGCCTCGATGATCTTCAACGTGCGCCCCTGCCAGGTAGTGTAGGACCCGGGCCAGGGATGGAAGGCCCGCACCATCCGCCACAGTTCGACCGCCGACCGGCGCCAGTCAATCAGGCCGTCCTCCTTGGAGATCATTTTGCAGTAGGTGGCCTTGTCGTTGTCCTGCGGCTGCGGAACCAGTTTTCCCCCCAGCCACTGCGGCAGCGTTTCCATGAGCAGCTCGGCCCCCAGGCCGGAGAGCTTCCGAAACAGGGAGCCAGTGGTATCGTGGGGCAGAACAGGAATTTGGCGCTGAGTAAGGATGGGGCCGGTGTCCATCACCTTGGTCACCATCATGATGGTCACGCCGGTCACTTCGTCCCCGGCCAGGATGGCCGCCGCGATCGGGGACGGGCCGCGGTGGCGGGGCAGCAGCGAGGCGTGGATATTGAGGCACCCGAACGGCGGCACCCGGAGGAAGCTCTCGGGCAGCATCTTGCCATAAGCCGCGATGACGACCACGTCTGGCTTCAGGCTGGCCAGGCGCTCCAGTTCACAGGACCCGCGTAGGGAGGGGGGCTGGTGGATCGTGAGCCGATGCTGCAGCGCCAGCTTCTTCACCGGCGGGGACACGACACCCCGGCCGCGGCCCGCCGGCTCGTCCGGCTGGACAAACACGCCCACGATCTGGTGCACACTATGGACAAGGGCATCAAGGGCCGGGACAGCGAATTCCGGCGTGCCCATGAAGACGATCCGCATGGCGGGTCAATTCTAGCACGCTGCTCCAAGTCAACGGAATAGGGACCAAGGTCTCAAGACGGCGAGACAGGAATCGGGCGATACTCAATGCGCGACGAGTAAAGAACACGTGCCAGGAGGCAGCAAGATGATAAACGAAGCTAGAACGGATTTACAGTACCGGCAATACACCCCAAGAAGGCACTACATGACGAAACACGACGTAATAGGCATCCTGTTAGGAGTGCCGGTCTTTCTTCTTGGTCTCGCCGCACTTGGCGCTTGGTGGGCAGGCACGATTCTGCTGCTCGTTGCCATCGGCCTTCTCATCCCGAGCAGGCTCTATGACCGCCGCCACGTTCGCGCCTTCGGCTTGCTTGCTCTAGGTCTGACTGTCACGGTGCTGGTCTACTGTGCAGTCATTCTCGGCTGGGGCACTTTCCAGTTCATATCGGACCCGCCCAGAGACGGCGAAATGCGATGGATCATGGCTGCAGTGGCTATGTTCTGGTGCCTGATTGCATTCGTCCTTGCCGCCTCTAGCATCTGGGTGCTGTTCAAGAAGCTCAAACCAAAGCAGGTGTATACGGCGGTCGCGATCGCGGTCGGAATTGCTGGCGGATTGGCGATAGTACTGCCAATGTTCATGGCCTAGTCGCTCCATGACGAGATCCCTTGAGGCCGCTGAACCGAGGATGCCGGCAAATAGCCAACAAGACAGGGATCAAGGTCTAAAAACAGCTTGGCGGCTGGCGTGGAATACTGGGCACAAGGGCAACTGGAGGAGGTAATCATGCATAGGGTACAAGTCGCGGTCTCGATTCTGCTTGTCTTGTTTGCAGGCATCCTCTTCGTCCTCGCCGGGGCATGGATTCTCGCAGGTCTGGGGAGCAGCAATGGTGGGGAACATGACGGCGGCAGCGTCCTTTGTCTCGGCATTTTTCTAGAGATCGTCGGCTCCCTCCTATACCTTGCAGCCACATGTGTTGCAGCTTGGCAAAACCCTGGCGACCTCAGTAGTCGCCCAGAGTCAGGAAGTAGGCAGAGAGGAGGTGTCGATGCAATAGAAGCGTAAGATGATCGCCGCTATCGGAGGGTGGGCAGAGATGTCCACCCTTCTGGTATCCAGGCTGAGGTTGAGAGTGGTAGAATCTCCTGGAGTGCATCTTCAGCAGGGAGGGGCAGTTGATTGACAGGATTCCGAAGAAATACTTGTATGCCTTGGGTGCTTTCGTCTTCGGCTGCGGTATTCTGGTGTTTGTTGTAGGTTTATTCTCCGATCGCTACAGTTGGCAACACGGTTTGATAGGCATGATCGCGCTGTGGGTGATCGATTTCGTTTTTGCGGTCTACTACCTGAGTGGACCCGATGACTAGGCGGGGTGCCGGAAGGGTTTGTCCCTGCCCGGTTCTGCACAATCCCGCTTGTGGATCCTGCCTGCGTCACGGCGTTCTGCAGAACCCCAGCCTGTCCCCTACCCTTTCCGGCCCAAATGGTCAGGGAATTCTAACGTAATTACAACAGTCCTCTATCGTCTTTCTAACACTGATGCGCCTACAATACCGCTCTTGTCATGTTGGATTGCAGATGTTCTGGATTCGTCAGTCTCCAATGCTGTCAGGATTAGGTAAGGAGGAATATGTGGCTGCTTGACTTATTGTTCAGGTACAACTCCAGCATCAAGAGCATGAAAGCCAGGAGGGGCATCAAGGGGCTGGCCAGGGTTCTGAAGTATAGGAGGAACCCCGCTACGAGGGCTGAGGCGGCAAGAGTCCTTGGGGTCATCGGAGATACACGTTCAGTCGAACCTCTTTTGCGTAGCCTCAAGGACCTGGACAGGTCTGTTCGTTTCACGGCAGCAGAGAGCCTGGGAAGAATAGGTGATGCAAGGGCGGTAGAAGGTCTCACCGAGGCCCTGACGGATGAAGACTGGTACGTCCGTCTGCATGCAGCAGCAGCCCTCGGAGACATAGGAGACACCAGAGCGGTAGAGCCTCTTACACAGGCACTGAAGGACGAAGAGAAAGCGGTCAGAGAATGGTCAGCAAGAGCTCTTGGCAACATACGAGATTCGAGGGCGCTGGAACCATTGACAGCGGCTTCGTCAGACAAAGAAGGTTCCGTCAGGGACGCCGCCAGGGATGCTCTGGCCAAGGTCTCAGTCAGGGAGTTGAAGGCAGTTCCTTGCAGGACTTGAGGTCCTCCCCGCGATTCAACGTCGACTGGTGTCTATGGAAAGGAGCACCGCGGCGGACAGCCGGGGTGCAAGCTGTGAGCACACATAAGAAACAGAGCAACGATACGTAAGAAGGGTCTCGTGCCAGCCATGGCCCTGGCTCTGATAGCGCTCCCAGAACCCGTAACGACTGCGGTGGGCGTAGCACTGCTTTGCCTCTGTGCTGCCTTTCCTCACTTGACAGAGCCGAGGAGCTTCCGACCTGCCCCTTGCTCCGGAGTGGTGGTCTTGAGGGGGTCACTGCCGCGATAGGTCCTTGAACTGCTCGAGACCGAGGCTCACTCCGCCACCTGCTTTTGGAATCTCAGTCTGTCCCCCGTGGCCCTTCAGCCCTGGATGAAGGACATGCCCCTTTGTTGCGAAGCCAGGGAGAACATACCACCCAATCATGGACAACCCTCCTTTGCTCATCCTTTGTCATGCCTCATTTGCCCTTCATATTTGAAATCGTAATGTGCCCCGATCCCTCAAACAAATAGGGACCAAGGTCTCAAGACGGCCTGGCAACTGGCATGGAACACTAGGCGTGTGGACAACGAAGGAGGCGGCAATCATGAAGATGGCGTTGGGTATGGTGGCCGCATTCATAGGCGTCTTGCTTGTCTGTGGCGGATTCTATGGACTCGCCGTGTGTGTAGCCCTGTCGGACTCTGAACCGCAGTTCACTAGTCCGCTCGCCGGGTGGGTCATCATGGCACTGCCGTTCGGCTCTCTCCTATGTTGGGCAGGTTGGCGGTGCCTAAGGCACGACGAAAGGGAATAGGCTACCAGTGTTCTATCTGTTTCGCGTGCGCAGCGGAGTGAATGGCATCCCCCTGCCCGGTTCTGTCCAATACCGCCTGTGGATCCAGCCCAGGCCGCGGCACGTGGTGGGGAATTCCAGCCGTCCCCATGTCCAGCCTCAGCAGGCAGCGCCAGCCCAAGCCCCTGTGAGCCCTACGACCATCTGATCACCGAGGGAACCCTAAAAAGGAAGAAAGCCCGTTTGTGTGGGCTTTCTTTTCTCAGAAGGGGGGTATCTTCCGAGAGGTTGAATGATTGTGGTCATAGTCTAGCCCACCATTTCCGGCTGGTGAATCCGTACCTCCACGTAGTTTCGGCTGCATATCTACGTATTATCGCGACTGCCGGGCCGATGACCGATTGCTGTCATGTCGCACACCGGCATTGGTGGAGCTGAGGGCCTCCGCTACGCTTCTTTTCAACCCTCTTGTTCCCCCATTCTATGAGCCATGATCTGATAGCTCATAGCCTGTGGTTGCACCCCTCTCCACCTGAGACGAATCTTCGATTCTCCAGAGGCGAACCTTCGGTGCACGCCACTTGGCAACTCACGGACGGACTATCGGCCCCGGCGCTCACCCACCGATCTCCACCAAAGACTTTGCCCTGAGATTCCAATGATGCTATAATTCCGAACTAGACGGATTAAAAAGAAGCAGAGCAACCCTGAGCGTCAAATCCGGTTGATGACACGCTGAGTGGGTTCAAGATCAGCCCCATCGATGGGCGTCCGATTGTTGCTCCAAGCCTGCGGGGCAGGGAAAGCCAACTTCTGGCAAGACCTCTATTCCGTATCGGGGCACCAAATGCTTGTTCGGAGTGATAGGCAATGATAATCATCGGCGAGAACATCCATATCATCTCGAAAGCCGTATCGGGTGCCATCAAGAGTCGGGACGCCCAGGCCATCCAGGAACTGGCGATGGCGCAGTCCCAGGCCGGCGTTCACTACATCGACCTGAACCTCGGCCCGGCCACGAAAGACCCCATCGCCATGACTGAGTGGCTGGTGAAGACAGTCCAGGCCGCCGTCGATCTGCCTCTCTCCATCGATACCTTGAGTCCGGTGGCCATGGACGTAGGGCTCAAGATGTGCAAGAGGAGACCCTTGCTCAATTCCATATCCGGGAAGGCGGACAGCAAGGAACACATGCTGCCGCTGGCCAAGAAGTACAGCGCGGAAGTGGTCGTATCAGTGCTCACCGACAAGGGGTGCCCGATGGACGCGGCTTCGCGGGCGGAGAGTATCATGGAAACGGTGGCCCACGCCAACAGTCTCGGCATACCCAACGAAGACATCTGGGTCGACCCCATCCTGCTTCCGGTAAACGCCGATCAGAGTCAGGCGAAGGAGGTCATGGAATTTATCAAGATACTCCCGGACATCCTGCCCGGCGTCAAATCGACCCTGGGGCTGTCCAATTTGTCGAATGGCACGCCCCCACAGCTCAGGGGGATGCTCAACCGCACCTACATGATTATGCTGGGCCGCTGCGGCATGTACTCGGTGATCGCCGACGCGCTGGACCGCCAACTAATGGCAATCAACAGAGGCGAAATGCCCGAGATCGTCAAACTGGTCTACCAGGTCATGGACGGCGAAAGCATCGACATGGCTTCGCTCCCGGCAGACGCCCGCGACTACGTGAAGACGGCCAGGGTCCTGAAGGGAGAGACGCTTTACTCGCATTCCTGGCTGGAAGACTGAGCAAATGACAATGACTATACAGTACAAAGCACCAATCGAGGCATACACCGGCGCGGTAAGAGAGATAACCATCGGCACGGGGTCCAAGACCCTAAAGATGGGAGGCGAGAACGCGCTGCCGTTCCACTTCTTCGACCAGGGGGCCATTCCGAACCCGCCCCACCTCGCCCTCGAGGTCTGGGACATGCCCCCCGGAGACTGGGCGCAGTGGGTGCTGGAGCCGTATCAGGACGTCATTGCTGATCCCGTTGCCTGGGCCAAGAAGGCCGTCGAGTACGGCGCAGACGCATTGTCTCTGCATCTGGCAAGCGCCGACCCAGGGGCCGCAGACACGCCGCCGGAAGCCTCCGCTGAAATGGTCAAGAGCGTGGCCGAGGCGATACCGGTGCCGCTCATCGTCTACGGCCCGGACGACGAAAAGAAGAACGCCGCCGTGCTCGTCAAGGTGGCCGAGGTATGCCAGGGGCAGAACCTTTTGCTCGGGCCGGCGGTCAAGGAGAACTACGAGGTCATCGCCAAGGCGGTGCTGGAACATGGTCACTGCTTGATCGCCCAGACGTCACTGGACATCAACCTGATGAAGGAGCTGAATATCAAGATCTGCAAGTCATTCCCACCTGAAAGGGTGGTAATCGATCCTGAGAGCCCGACCCTGGGCTACGGTCTGGAATATGGTTTCAGCATCATGGAGCGCACCAAGCAGACCGGCGTCATCTTCAAAGACAACATGACCCAGATGCCCATTATCGCCAACCTGGGGAGCACATGCTGGAAGACAAAGGAAGCCAAGGAGAACAGGAAACAGGGTATGCTTTGGGAAGGCATCACAGCGGTTTCCCTGCTGCTTGCAGGGGCCAACATCGCTGTTCTGCGACACCCAGAGACTCTGCGACATGTCAAGACCCTGTTCGGATTGAAGTGATTTATGGCTGATTCAGAAGAGAAGAAACCGAAGAAGACCCGGAAACGACAGCGGATCGAAGAGACGATCCGGGCCAGCGATCCCTGGGAGCCGGTGGGGCAGACGCCGATGCCGGATATCCCCGATTTGAGGAACTGGGACATGCGGCTGATGAAAGCATATCCGCCGATGTACGCGCCTTTCTGCGACGTCTGCTGCTTCTGCACCTATGGGAAGTGCGATCTCACAGCAGGGAAGAGGGGCGGGTGCGGCATAGACATCGCCGGACAGCAAGGCAGGATAGTCCTGCTGGCCGCGTGCATGGGGCTTTCCGCGCACGGTGGTCACGCCCGGCATGTCATTGACCACCTCATCGAGCACTACGGGGAGGACCTCAAGATCGACCTCGGCAGCAACGTGGCCGTGGAGGCGCCCAACATACGTTTGGTGCTGGGGCTCAAGCCGGAAACGTTGAAGGACCTGGTGACAGCCCTGGAATACGTGGAGAGCGAACTCATTCATCTCATCTCGTCGCTCCACACCGGCCAGGAGGGCAGCAACCTGGATTTCGAGTCCAAGGCCCTCCACGCCAGTATGCTGGACCACGTGGCCATGGAAGCGGCTGACATTGCCCAGATCATTGGCTTCAAGTTTCCCACCTCCGTAGCCGAGACCCCTCTCGTGGACATGGGGTGCGCCGTTCTGGACGGGGACAAGCCAACGATCATAGTCGTGGGCCACAACCCGGTCACCTCGACCACCATCATCGACTACCTGAGGCAGAACGACCTCCGGGACAAGGTGGAAGTCGGCGGCCTGTGCTGCACCGCTCACGAGACGAGTAGATATGACGACCATGTCAGGGTCATCGGCCCGCTTTCGCGGCAACTCTTTTACATCAGAACCGGGATCGGAGATGTGGTAATAACGGATGAACAGTGTATCAGGACCGATTTGCTGGACGAAGCCAGGAAAGTGGGCTCCGGATTCATCGCCACCTCGGACAAGGCCTGCTATGGATTGGAGGACGCCACCGAGAAGGACGCCGACGAGATAGTGCGGGAGATGGTCGATAACGGGAAGCAATACCTCATCCTCGATCCCCACAAGGCTGGTCAGGTGGCGGTGAGGGTGGCCTTGGAGCTCGCGCCGCAGAGAAGAAGCCAGATGATCAGTGACAGCGAGGCTCAGGAACTGGCCAAGAAGTGCGTGCAGTGCGATATGTGTGAGCGGGTCTGCCCGAACATGTTGGACATCAGCGTAGCTGTCAGCCAGGTGGCCAAAGGGAATATGGACCCCATGAAGGAGCTCTTCGATAAGTGCCTCGGCTGCGGCAAGTGCCAGGAGGAATGCACCCATGGCGTTCCTGTGTTCCAGATAATGCAGACCGCCGCCCGGACCGAGGCCTACAAGATGAGGACCGGGCGCGGGCCGATCATGGATACCGAGATCCGCAACGTGGGCGCGCCTATAGTGCTGGGAACCATCCCCGGCGTGATAGCGTTCGTCGGCTGCTCCAACTACCCCGACATGACCGACCTAGCCGAGATGGCCGAGGAGTTCGCCAAGAGGAAATACATCGTGGTGCTCACCGGCTGCGCCGCCATGACTGTCGGCATGAGGAAGGACGCAGACGGCAAGACCATCTACGAGAAGTACCCGCCCAGCTTCGAGGCCGGTGGTGTAATAAACGTGGGTTCATGCGTGTCCAACGCCCATATCACCGGCGCCGCCATCAAGATCGCCAACATCTTCGCCACTCTGCCTCTCCGCGGCAACTATGAAGTCATCGCGGACTATATCCTCAATCGGGTGGGGGCCGTCGGGGTGGCGTGGGGCGCCTATTCCCAGAAAGCTGTCAGCATCGCCACCGGATGCAACCGGCTGGGTATCCCCGTGGTGCTGGGACCTCACTCATCGAAGTACCGCCGCCTCTTCCTTTCGCAGAAGGAAGAGGGCGACTGGACGGTGAGGGACGGCCGCAAGGGCGAAATGGTGGACACCGGAGAGCCTTCGCCGGAACATCTGGCCTATGTCACCGAAACCAAAGAAAAGGCCATGATTACCATCGCCAAGCTCTGCATCAGGAAGAACGATACGCCGCAGGGCAGGGCTCTGAAGCTGAACCACTACATCTCCCTCTACAAGAAGTTCATGGGCGGGGGCTTGCCGCCGGACCTGCACCTGTACGTCAGGACGGACAAGGAGCTGCCCATCGTCTACAAGAAGGAAGCCATGGCGTACTTGAAGGAGATCGGCTGGAAGCCGAAACCCGTTCTGACTTTGCCGACCTTGATCGGGACTTATCCCAGCAAAGTGCCGCCGGATGCGGTGATTCACTAGGAGAAAGGATTCATCTTGGCCGGAATTGCAGCGCTAGTCAGCAAGGTGGTGGAAGGCCATCACCACGATAGGGACATGCTAATCCAGGTCTTACTGGATTTGCAGAGCGGGCTGGGCTGGCTCCCCAGAGAAGCCCTAGTCGAGGTCAGCCGGCAGCTGCGCGTGCCGGTCACCCGTGTCTACCAGGTGGCCAGCTACTACAAGGCATTCAGTTTTGCCCCGAAGGGCCGCCACACCATCAAGGTCTGTCTGGGGACTGCCTGCCACGTCCGGGGCGCCGGCAGAGTGGTGGAGAAGATGGAAACGGACTTGGGCATCAAGCGCACCGAGACGACGCCCGATCTGAAGTACACTCTGGAGACCGTCAACTGCGTAGGGTGCTGCGCCCTAGGCCCGATGGTGATGATCGATGGCAAGTATCATGGACAGATATCCAGTGATAAGGTCAGCCCGCTGCTGGCAGAGCACGAGTGAGTATGCAAGTGAGAAAACAGGCACGCCGGATCAATTCGACCGCAGAGCTTGAGGCTCTCAGGAAGTCTATCCTCGATGCGAGAGACCCCAAGAGGTCGATCATTGCCTTGTGCGTCGGCACTGGATGTCTGGCTTACGGCTGTATGGATATCCTTGGCGCCTTCAAGAGAGAGGTGGCCGTGCAGGGGCTGCAGGACACGGTGGAGATCAGGGCCACAGGGTGCCCCGGGTTCTGTGAGAGAGGCACGCTATTGACCGTCTATCCGCAGGGCATCTTCTATCAGCGGGTCAAGATGGAGGACGTGCCAGAGATCATCTCAGAGACCATAGTCAAAGGCAAGGTGATCAAACGGCTCCTTTACGTCGATCCGAACACGGGCGAGCAGCACACCAGGGAAGCCGACGTCCCCTTCTACAAGAAGCAGCAGCGACTGCTCCTCGGCAGTAACAGCCGGATCGACCCCACCTCGATAGAGGATTACCTGGCCATCGGCGGTTACGCCGCCTTGGCGAAGGCCATCTCCCAGATGAAGCCGGAGCAGATCATTGAAGAGATCAAGCGCTCGGGGCTACGCGGGAGGGGCGGAGGAGGTTTCCCGGCAGGCAAGAAGTGGGAAGAAACCAGGAACGCACACGGCCACAGGAAGTACGCTATCGTCAACTGTGACGAAGGCGACCCTGGGGCTTACATGGACCGGTCCTTGACGGAGGGCAATCCTCACGCAGTGCTCGAAGGTCTGCTAATCGGCGCCTATGCCATAGGGGCCAGCGAGGGCTTCATATACGTCCGCCAGGAATACCCACTCGCCTGCGAGAACCTGAACATAGCCATTGGGCAGGCCCGGGAACACGGACTCCTGGGAGATAACATTCTGGGATCGGGGTTTAGCTTCACCGTCAAGGTGCACCGCGGCGCCGGGGCCTTTGTTTCCGGCGAATCGTCGGCCATCATGAGCGCCATCGAGGGCAAGGTGGGCGAGCCGCGCATGAAGTACGTCCACACCGCCGTCAGCGGCATCAAGGGCCAACCGTCGAACCTGAACAACGTGGAAACCTGGGCCAACGTTCCGTTGATCATCAACAAAGGCGCCGACTGGTTCCGCTCCATCGGCACCGAGGGCAGCAAGGGGACCAAGATCTTCTCTCTCGTGGGCAAGGTGAACAACACCGGCTTGGTCGAGATCCCCATGGGCATGACGCTGAGGGAGATCATCTACGGCATCGGCGGCGGAATCCTGAAGGGCAAGCGGTTCAAGGGAGTGCAGACCGGCGGGCCTTCGGGCGGCATACTCCCTGAGCAGTGCCTGGACACGCCAGTGGATTTTGACGAACTGGCCAAGCTGGGCTCCATGATGGGATCCGGCGGCATGGTCGTCATGGATGAGGACACCTGCATGGTCGACGTGGCCCGCTACTTCGTCGATTTCCTTTGCGAAGAGTCGTGCGGCAAATGCATCCCCTGCCGGGAGGGATTGAGGGTGCTGCGGCAGATCCTGACCGATATCTGCGAAGGGCGCGGCAAACCAGAAGACATCGCCCTCATCCAGGAGATCGCCGAGGTCATGGCGGATGCTTCGCTCTGCGCACTGGGCACCACGGCGGCCAACCCCGTACTGACCACCCTTCGATACTTCGGGGATGAATATGAGGCACACATCAAGGAGAAGCGCTGCCCGGCCAAGTTCTGCAAGAATCTGACCTCCTACTACATCGACCCAGACAAGTGCAGCGCCTGCCTCATATGTCTCAGGAATTGCCCCGCGTCGGCGATCGTTGGTGACAAGGGAATCGTCCACTGGATCGACCAAGGGAAGTGCACGAAATGCGGTATATGCTTTGAGGTCTGCCCGGAGCGGTTCAGCGCCGTGGTGAGGATTTCGGGCGAGCCGACGCCTCCGCCACCACCACCGGGCACTAAAGTGAAACGTGAAGGATAACATGGGAGACACGATAACCCTCAAGATCGATGGCCAGGAAGTAAGAGCCAGGCCGGGCATGACGGTCCTGGAGGCAGCACGCGAGGCGGGGATAGAGATTCCGGCGCTGTGCCACCACGAGAAGATGACGCCATACGGCGCCTGCCGGATCTGCAGCGTGGAGGCCGAGATGGACGGCAAGACCAAGATAGTGGCCTCCTGCGGGTACCCGGTGGAGCCGGGGTTGGTGATCCGGACGCGGTCGCCGAGGGTGGATCGAATCCGGAAGACGGTTATCGAACTGGTGTCGCCTCAGGCCAATACGGATGGCGATCTCGGGGGTGATCTCAAGAAGCTGGCCGACGAGTACGGCGCTGACATACACCGTTTTGAAGCGCGTCTCCAGTCAAAGTCACGGCGGTGCACCCTTTGCGGGCTCTGCGTCCGCTATTGCGACGAGGTGGTAGGAGCGCACGCCATCGGCTTCGTAGGACGAGGCATAGACCGGCATGTGGTATTCTTCCCCGACAAAGCGTCGAAGGTTTGCGCCAGCTGCCAGGGCTGCTTCAAGATATGCCCCACGGGCAAGATTGGTGCCGAGGCCGACGGGACGTATTTCGGGTTCACCATCGACGATTTCCTGGCTGGAAGGTTGTAGGAATATGGTTACACCTTTTCATCGAGTGAACGTCCTCACCGGGGTGAAGTCCGCTATCGTGCTGGACAGCGCCCCAGACTATGCCGCGCTCATCAAGCAGGCGAGACGTCCTCTGCTGGTGCTGGGACCGAAGCTGCTGGAGGAATCGCTGGGAGGGAAGTTGCTGCTGGAATGGGCGATGGAGATCGCTGGAGCCGCCAACATGGCCACCTGCGCCACGGCACATGTCAAAGGCAAGCTGGTGCCCATGGGAGTCAACCCGGACAGCGAGTACGATGCGGTGGAGATTGTGAACCACCTCAAGAATCCTGAATGGCAGGGGGTAAAGAGGGAAGGAAACCACGACCTGGTTATTTTCTTCGGCTTCAGGACCGACTTGGGAAACCAGAGCCTGTCAGTGCTAAAGCACTTTGCCCCTCATCTCAGAACCATGACGCTCTGCAAGTATTTCTTCCCCAACGCTGACTACTCTCTTCCCAACTTCAGGAAGGATGAGGACTGGGAAGGATTCCTGGAGGAATTGATATCCTCTCTAAAGGAGAAAGACTAGCATGGATTTTCACGTCGATATCGGGCCTCAGTACGAGGGCGAGACCATCCGAAAAGACGACATGTACGTCGAGTTCGGCGGGCCCAGCGTCAAGAACAAGTTCGAACTGGTCACCCTGAAGTCACCGGGAGAGGTAGAGCACGAAAAGGTGGATGTGATCGGCCCCGATATCAAGGACATGAGGGAAGGCAGCAGCCAGTCGCTGGCCATCATGGTGGATATCGCTGGAGAGACCTTGGAGAAGGACATGGAGCCGGTGATCGAGCGAAGGATCCATATGTACGCCAACTACATCGAGGGCGTCTACCACATGAACCAGAGGAACGACATCTGGATAAGGCTGAGCAAGGAATCCTTCAACAAGGGTTTCAACTCGCTGGTCGAATTCGGCGAGATACTCATTTTCCTCTTCACGTCGGAGCTTTCGGCCATAGAGAAGATAGCAGTCACCCTGATTACCGACAAGAAGAAGATAGAGGAGTTGCTGCCTCAGGCGATGAAGGTCTACCAGGCGCGGGACGAGAGGCTGAAAGGATTGAGGGAAGAAGACGTAGACGTTTTCTATGGCTGCATACTCTGCCAGAGCTTCGCCCCGACACACTGTTGTGTCATCACACCGGAAAGGACAGCCAACTGCGGCGCCATTAGCTGGTTCGACGGTCGGGCGGCTTACAAGCTCGATCCGGAAGGACCGATCTTCGAAGTGCAGAAGGGTGAGCTGATTGATCCCGTGAAGGGCGAATACAGCGCAGTGAACCAGGAGGTGGCGGCGAGGTCCCTCGGGCAATACGACCGCATGTACCTGCACAGCGCCTTCGAGCACCCGCACACGTCCTGCGGCTGCTTCCAGGCCGTTCTCTTTTACATCCCCGAGGTGGATGGCTTCGGCATCGTCCACCGCGATTATCAGGGCTTCACTGTCATCGGGCAGACGTTCTCCAGAATCGCCGGCGCCACTTCCGGCGGCAAGCAGATCGACGGCGCCTGCGGCATGGCCCTGGAGTTGATCCGGTCGCCCAAGTTCTTCCAGGCCGACGGCGGTATGCATCGGGTGGTCTGGATGCCCCAGGAGATCAAGGAGCGCTACAAGGACGCTATACCGGCTGATCTCTATGACAAGATAGCCACTGAGAAGGATGTGAAGGATGTGGCGGAACTGGGCCAGTTCCTGGACCGGGTGGGGCATCCGTGGCTGAAGGGCGAAGTGTCGCTCCCCTGACAGACTGCACAGGAGGCTCTGAATGCCGCTCAAAGGCACCGACGTTGTCAAGAAGCTCCCGGAATCAGGCAAGAAGAACTGCAAAGAGTGTGGTTTTCCCACGTGCTTCGCCTTTGCCATGAAGCTGTCTTCCGGGGGAGCCTCGCTAGACAGGTGCCCCCATCTGTCGCCTGAGGTGAAGGCCGAACTGCTGGATGCACTGGCTCCGGCTATCAAGCTGGTGACCATCGGCACGGGCGACAGCGCCCTGCAGATCGGCAACGAAGAAGTCATCTACCGCCACGAGAAGACATTCTTGCATCCCCCCGGCGTGGCCCTGCTCATCTCCGACGCCGAGCCTGAGTCTGTCGCAGCAGAGAAGATCAAGAAGATCGACGACCTTAAGTTCGAGCGGATCGGATTGACGCTCCGTGCCAATCTCCTGGCTCTGCGGCATGAATCGGGAGGCCAGTCCGCTCTCGCCGCTCTGGCCAAGAAGGCGCATGACGGCACCAAGGCGGCGCTGATCCTGATCTCAGAAGACACCGATGCCCTGTTTGCGGCATGGGACGTCTGCGCCGACCGACGGCCTCTCCTGTACCCGGTGACGAAGGACAACATCGACCGCTTCATTCCGAAGCTCAAGGAGCGCCCTACGCCCGTTGGGGTAAGGGCCGGCAGCACCGAGGAACTGGTCCCGCTCACAGCCAGGCTCAGACAAGAGAAGCTGGACGATCTGGTGCTCGATCCGGGCTCCCGGAACCTGACGGACGGTATCAGGGACCAGACACTCATCCGCCGGGCGGCGATCAAGCAGAACTTCCGGTATCTGGGCTACCCCACCATTGCCTTTCCCTGCCTCATGGCCAAGGACCCACTGGAACAGATGCTGGCGGCTTCCGCATTCATCGTCAAGTTCGCTTCAATAGTGGTCCTGTCCGATTTCGACCGGCACACGCTGCTGCCCCTGCTAGCGCAGCGGCTCAACATCTATACCGACCCACGAATGCCCCTCTCCGTGAAGGAGCAAGTCTACGAGCTCGGCGAACCGAATCCCGAATCGCCGGTGCTGATTACCGCCAACTGGGCCCTCACCTATTTCATCGTGTCATCGGAAGTAGAGGGGAGCAAGGTGCCGGCGTACCTGTGCGTGAAGGACACCGAGGGGCTGGGCGTGCTCACCGGCTGGGCGGCGGGTAAGTTCACCGGCGATGCCGTGGCCGGCTTCATCAAGAAGTCCGGGCTTGAGCAGAAGGTCAAGACCAGAACGTTGCTCATCCCGGGAATTGTCGCCCGGATCAGGGGCGATCTGGAGGAGGCTCTGCCCGGCTGGAAGATCGTGGTGGGGCCGCGCGAAGCCAGCGAGATCCCGGGGTTTCTGCCGGGGTTCGCCGCCAAGCTAAAGCAGCAGGCGTGATGAGGGCAGGAATCACCCTCTCCCCCGGATCAAGTCCGGGGCAGGCTCTCTTCCTCTCCCGTCAGGGGAGAGGAAGGGCAACTTCCCCCGTTCTGCCACGGGCCTCCCTTCTGGATTCCCGCCTTCGCGGGAATGACAGTAGAGAGGTGCAGGAGAGTATCTCCTGCCGGGGGTTTGGGGGTGTCCCCCAATTCCCCTTTTCTTCTTCCCCCAAGAATGGGGGATCGAGGGGGTTGAAAACGATCTCCAATCCCTCTAGGATCAGATTGTGACCACCACGATTGTCGTCGCCGGTAAAGGCGGCACAGGCAAGACCTCCATCTCCGCCCTGCTGGTGCAGGTTCTCTCCAAGAAGGGCGTCGTCCTGGCCATCGACGCCGACCCGGCCACGAACCTCAATCAGGCGCTCGGCGTCGATCCGGGCAGCACCGTCGGCCGGATACGAGAGGACATGACCCGGGACATCCAGGCGGGAACGCTCTCTCCGAGCATATCCAAGCCCGATTACCTGGAAGGCCAGATTCGCGCAGCGCTGGTGGAGTCCAAGGGGTTCGACCTGCTGTCCATCGGCCGGCCCGAGGGGCCGGGCTGCTATTGCGCGGCCAATAACATGCTGCGTATGTCCGTCGACAAGCTGGGCCGGGGCTACCGCTACGTGGTCATCGACAGCGAAGCCGGCATGGAGCATATCAGCCGCCAGACCACCAGGGATGTCGATGTCCTGGTCATTGTCTCCGATCCCACGCAGCGTAGCATCCGCACCGCCGCCGACATCAAGGGCCTCATCGGGGAGATGAGGACGCGGGTGGGGCAGATCGCGCTGGTGATCAACCGTTCGCCCGACGGCCTGCCGCCCGAGATTGCCCGGGCGGCGGAGAAGTACGGGTTCGGGAGTCCACTGACCATCGGCCAGGACCCGAACCTGGCCGGTCTGGAGATCAAGGGGCGGCCGACCACGGAGCTGCCTGCGGACTCGCCGCTGCGACTCGGGGTGGCGGATCTGGTAGCCAGGCTCGGGCTCTGAGAACCGTGATCTGCATCCCCACCCTGAGATTGCTTCGTCGCTTTGCTCCTCGCAATGACAACAAGAAGAGCCTGGGACACTTCGGGCCTGTCGGCGGGTTTGCTTCTCCTTCGGAAGCCAAGGTATTATTTGCCTAACCCTGCAGCAGTCGAGGAGGAAAAACGTGAGCAAGAAATCGGCCCTGGCACGCAAACGAGAGGCGCAGGAAGCCAAGCAACGCAGGAAGCGCCGACTGATCACCGTTGGCACAGTCGCAGCAGTGGTAGTGGTAGTGGCTGCGATTGCCGTCATCGTGTATTTCGCTGTCCGCAGCGGTTCCCCAAAAGTGGCAGAGCCCGGCGATGTGTTGAGCGTCTACTACACCCTCTGGCTGGAGGATGGCACCCAGGTGGAATCCAATGTCGGAGGTGATCCCTACAAATTCACGCTGGGCGCGGGAGAAGTGATCAAGGGCTGGGATGAGGGCTTGGTTGGGATGAAGGAGGGAGAGACGCGAACACTGACCATCCCGCCTGAACAGGCCTACGGCGCTATTGGCCAGGGGGATATCCCGCCGAATGCCACCCTGACCTTCGAAGTGAAACTGGTGGCGGTGGAATAGGGCTCGGCCCAGCCATCTGTCATTGCGAGCCGTTCTCTGGCTCTGAGGCGAGAAGGCGCGGCAATCTCACGTATCTTTCTTCCACCACCCCGAGATTGCTTCTTCACTTCGTTCCTCGCAATGACAGGTTGGCTGCTGGGGAATCTCAGGGGGTTGACTCCCTCTGGAGCCCAGCCCTATCATTCGCCAACTGCCACTGCACTTCTGGGAGCACATCCAGAATGGACAGCAAGCGAATGCGAATCGTCACCATACTCGCCTTCCCAGTCGTGCTGGCCATCGGCATCGTACTGATCCCCATTGTCGCCGATTACTCGGACCACCAGCTTGCCGAGCAGGCGGTCGGGCAGTCGGCACGCTGGTTCTCCGGCCACCTCATCGCTGCCATCGGGTTCGCAGTCTCCATGCTGGCGGTCGTCTCGGTTGACAGAAACCTCAGGCTCTCGTCCCGGTCTCTTCCGGCCATGACCTTGCCGTTTATCGCGCTTGGGGCGGGGCTCTACGCGGCGGGGCTGGGGGCCAACGGCATCGGGCCGGTGGCGGTGCAGTCTGCCGGGGATCCCCCTTCGGTTTTCTTCGATGGCAGCGGCATGTGGGTGACGGGTGTGTTCGTCGCGGGGACAATCATGTTCGGCATTGGGCTGCTGAGCCTGGTGATCGGGGCGATACGGGTAGGACTGCTCAAAGGCTGGAGCCGTCACATAGCCTTCATCGGAGCGCTGGTCTTCATGGTGGCCCCGGCGATACCCTCGGGATGGGCGCTGTACGGGGTGGCGGTGGCAGTGTTCGGCATATTCGTGCCCCTTGCCCTCGCAGTTCACCGGGATCTGTAGGGTGGATCAAGCGAAGCGGGTCCACCATGCATTGCGTGACGGAGATCTGCCATAGGTTTGTTTACTGGATTCCCGCCTCCGCGGGAATGACAAGGCGGGTTTGAAACCCGCCTCTACGGCTTCGACCACGGGGCGTGTAGAGGGGTAAAAACCCTCGTGCATCACCAAGCTACAAGTCCGAAACCCGAAAAGAGCGCACAGAGGTGCAGGAGAAGTCCTCCTGCCGGGGGTTTGGGGGTGTCCCCCAATTCTCCTTTTCTCTGTCCCCCATGAGTGGGGGATTCCAGGGGGTTGACTCCTCATTCCAGCGAAGCCTATGATTCGCGCAAGACATGAAGAGGACGACTGCACTCCTGCGCGCTGCTATCTCGTCCCTCGCCCTGCTTCTGGTGGCACTTGGCGGAGGCTGCGAGCCGGCCGAGGCCCCCGAGCCGCAACCGGGGGACTTCGCCAACCCGGAGCGGGTTACCATCCTGGGCTACAGCGATCACGCCATGGAGCCCTTCATCAGCCGTGACGGGAAGTACCTCTTCTTCAACAACTCCAACGATCCCGACGTGGACACCAACCTGTACTGGGCGGAACGGATCGACGACCTTACGTTCCAGTACAAGGACGAGATCGGCGGCGTGAACACCACGGCGCTGGAAGGCGTGGCCTCCATGGACCGCAACGGCGTCTTCTACTTCATTTCTACTCGGAGCTACGAGTAAACGTCGTCCACCATCTACCGCGGTGTTTTCGACAACGGCACGGTCACGGGTGTGGACCTAGCACCAGGGGTTTCCACGGCCACATTCGGCATCGTCAACTTCGATGCTGAGATCAGCCCCGATGGGAAGACACTGTACTTCGTGGAGAGCCAGTTCAGCGCCTCCGGCCCGCAGAGTGCGGATATCCTCATCGCGAACTGGAACGGGTCGGCGTTTGTGCGGGACAGCAACAGCGCCACGATCATGAAACGGGTCAATACGTCGAAGAACCTGGAATACGCCCCGGCGATCTCGGCCTCGGGGCTGGAGCTGTTCTTCACCCGCCTCAACGGGACCGACGCGGCCCTCTATGTGGCCACCCGAACGGACGCCTCGTCCCCGTTCGGGGCGCCCCGGAAGATCCAGGCCGCCACCGGCTTCGTGGAGGGGCCCACGCTTTCGCCGGACGAGAAGTCGCTCTACTACCACAAGAGGGAAGGCGGCCTCTTCGTCATCTACCGGGTGACGAGGACCTTGGCCACGACGCAAGGTTGACTCCGCATCAGACACGGTCGTATGATTCGCCAAGTCATTCCAGTAGCGAAGGGGGCAAGTCTGTGGGGCAAGACGAGGATACCGAGAAACGCAAGGTGTTTGTCCTGGGGCAACAAATGGCGGACGCCCTCGAAAAGGAGCGGCAAAGAGAAGCCAAAGGCGATATCGGAGTCTCGCCTCTGCCGCAAGAGGAATACCCTCTCCGCAGCGAGGAGCTGGGACTACTTGACCCGGTTCCAAACCAACTCGACGAGAAGCTACGGAATGTGTGCCATCTCTTCCGCTCGCTGAACGAACAAGAGCGAATCGAGTTCCGAAAGCGTGTTTCTCTCAACGAGTTCTACACACTCCTCACGTTTGCCCGGCGTTCCTCGGTGTTTGCACTCCGCGAGAGAAGCCCAGATGTCCTGTCGGCCGGTATCCTGGCAGTCTGCATGATTGAGGCAGAGAGGACGGACTTCAGGGATATCCTTATGGCACTGAGCCTCTTGCATCACTCCGCCACGCGGATCGGAATCAACCCGGATGAGGCATTTCACGCCGCGGAACAACTCGCCGAACCAAGGGTCAGAGACCTCTTGGCGGGATTTGTGCGTAGAACGGCTGTAGAGAAGGACATATCGAAGTCGTGGGGATACAAAGAAGTGACCACGGAACGCGGCCCTGGATATGTGGATTGGGGTTTCTGCCGCTACAAGCCAAAGAGAGACCTCCTGAAGGCGGCCACACGCATCGCCGGGGTGGTGAGCAACGACAAGTACGTGGTGACATCCTTGACCCTTGCGGGTGAGCTGCCCGACGTCTGGCTGAGAGGATCTGATGCTTCCGACCTTGCTGCCATGTTGAAGGACACGAAGGGAGTAGCTTCACTTCATGCCCACCTTGATAGTCAATACCACGAGAAGGCCGCGGTCCAGATGTTGCTCGTCTTTTTGGCCGAACTAGGCAAGCCCTCGTCTGCCCAGCGCCTATTGCAGATAACGCGCCTAAGCCAACCCAAGAGTCACTGCATGTTGGCGATCGCCAGTGGCCCGCTCTTCTGTCTCCTTGTTGCCCGGTCCGTCATGATGGGGGTTGACGGCTACGAGAGCGCAGAGAGCCTGCGCCGCTTCGAGCAACCTATTGCGGCGATACTGAGCAGCGTCTAGAAGCCAGCCCGAGGGGATACGAACAGACTCCGCTCGGTATCATGACGTCTGACAATCGAGGACACGCGGGAACAGCGCATCTGTCGGTCTTGCTTCCCCGTAGCCCCGCCCTCACCAAATCCCCCTCAGATCGAGTACAATGGATGCCAAACGATGGGCCTCAAAGACCAGAACCTGATCAGCCTGAAGGAGATCGACGGCCCGCAGGCGCCGCATGACGCCTTCCTGAAGCGGATGGTGGACCTCCGCAAGGACGCCCTGGCCTGCGTGGACGACGTCGCCAAGCTCGCCGGATTCGTGGGCGGCGAGGCCGAGAGCCTGGGCCTGCGCGAGGACTGGGCCCTGCGCAAAGAGGCCTTCCCCGGCGTCGAAATCCATTTCATCTTCAACCGGGCCGATGACGAGTTCCCGGCCAGCCTCCGAATCCTCTTTTCCGGGCAGCGCGTCCGCAAGATCAGCGGCGAGGACCTGATCGAGTTGACCGTCGCCTGCCTGAATCATATGCTGAGATACGTGAAGGAGACGGTGGCCGACCCGCCG
>JAFGCL010000228.1 GCA_016932645.1 Dehalococcoidia bacterium
ACTTCGATGCGGAAGAGGTCAGGAAGGCGCTGCTGGCCTACAGCCAGAGGGCCCGCAACTTCGGGGCCTGAAGCCGGCCAATGGCGGTGTTGGTGGTAGATGAAGCTGAGAGTTATCACAGCCGTCGTAGGCATTCCTCTTCTCTTGGCTTTCGTCTACTTCGACTTCGAAGTTGACGCTGAGTGGTTCTCGCACGTTCCCCTCCTGATCCTGCCCGTTGGAGCCGCCGCGGCCCTCGGCGCCTGGGAGTTCTACCGCCTGGGGACGCATGCCGGCGCCCGGCCGATGACGGCATTCGGGATCATCTGGGCCGTGCTCTTTGTCGTGGCCGCCCTTTTTCAGGTGGATTGGGCCACAGCTTCGCTGCTGGCGTCGGCGGCCGTACTGCCTCTGGTCTTGCTGGTCGTCTTCCGCCGGGACACTTGGCTACAGAGCTGGGGTTGGACTCTCACCGGCATCCTGTACATGGGCTGGATGGTGGGCCACTACGTGATGCTGAGACAGCTTGATGACGGGCGGGAGTTGGTCATCCTGGCATTGTTCACCACCTTTGCCTGTGACACCTCTGCCTACTTCGTCGGCCGGGCCTGGGGCCAGCACCGCATGACTCCGACGATAAGCCCGCACAAGACGTGGGAAGGGGCGGCCGGCGGTTTCGCGGGGGCTATAGCCGCGGCGCTGGCGCTCCGTTACCTGCTCAATCTGGGTGACTGGTCGCTGCCGCTGAGCTATCTGGAGGCCTTGGGCGTGGGCTGCCTCGTCGGTGTCGCCGCGCAACTCGGGGACCTGCTGGAGTCGCTGCTCAAGCGCCGAGCCGGGGTGAAGGATTCGGGGAACCTGTTGCCCGGCCACGGCGGCGTCCTCGACCGAATAGATAGCCTTGTGTTCACAGGTGTTATCGTATACTATTTTGTGCTATGGGTGGACTGAAGAGGATTGCCATCCTCGGCTCCACGGGTTCCATAGGCCAGCAGACACTCGAAGTAGCCCGGGTACTCAAGCGCAAGTTCTCAGTCGTCGGTCTCGGGGCAGGCAGCAACACCAGGCTCCTGGCCAGCCAGATCAGGGAATTCCAGCCGCGGATGATCTCGTCCCAGGGATCAGAGGCAGAGCTGCGGCAGACCCTGGCCCGGGGACACGCCCCTTCGCCAAAGGTGGTGCCGCTCGAGGAGATGGCCTCCCACCCCGACGTGGACTTGGTGCTGATAGCCACGTCTGGGAAGGCGGGCCTGGCTCCGACTCTGGCTGCGATCCGGGCCCGGAAAGATGTGGCCCTGGCCAACAAAGAGGTCCTGGTGATGGCCGGGGCGATCGTGATGGCAGAGGCCAGGAAGCACGGAGTGAAGATCAGGCCGGTAGACAGTGAGCACAGCGCCATCTGGCAATGCTTGAAGGGAGAACAGAGGAAGAGAGTGGCCCGGTTGCTCCTGACCGCTTCGGGAGGGCCTTTCCTGTGTTACCCGGCGAAGAGACTGAAGGCCATCACCCCGGAGCAAGCCCTGAGGCATCCGACCTGGAAGATGGGCAAGAGGGTGACGATTGACTCGGCTACCCTGATGAACAAGGGGATGGAGGTCATCGAGGCCCACTGGCTATTCGGCCTTCCCTACAGCCGTATCAGCGTGGTGGTCCACACGGAAAGCATCGTGCATTCCATGGTCCAGTTTGCCGACGGTTCGATCAAGGCGCAATTGAGCCGGCCCGACATGCGGCTGCCGATTCAGTATGCTCTGGGTTATCCGGACAGGCATTCCAACCCCGAGCTCCCCGTCATGGACTGGGGCAAGGCGATGGCGTTGAACTTCGAGCCGCCTGACCTGGTCAGGTTTCCGTGTCTCCGGCTGGCACGGGAGGCGGGAGAGAAGGGGGGCACCTATCCGGCGGTGCTTTGCGCGGCGGATGAGGTGGCCGTGGAGTTGTTCCTGTCTCACCGGATCGTGTTCTCGGATATCGCCCGGCTAGTGGAAGACACGCTGGACCACCATCGCGGCGTGAAACGCCCCTCACTTGAAGATGTATTAGAGGCCGATGCTTGGGCCAGGAAATATGCCGCGAAATGGAGAAGTCGCTAGATCATGAGTGTTTTCCTGACTGTCGTTCTGTTTGTTGCCATACTGTTCTTTCTGATCACCTGCCATGAGCTAGGCCACTTCCTGGCCTCCCGGAGGGCGGGCATAGTTGTCGAGGAGTTCGGCATCGGTCTCCCGCCGCGGCTGTTTCACATCAAGAGGGGACAGACCATATACTCCATCAACCTCATTCCGGTGGGGGCCTTTGTCAGGCCCATCGGCGAAGACGACCCCACAGTCGAGGGGGGCTTGGCCAGCAAAGGCCCCTGGACCCGAATGGGCGTCTATGCCGCCGGGCCGCTGGTCAATGTCGTGCTGGCCTTCGTGTTCATCAGCGCCTTCTACATGGGTGTGGTGACGACTCGGGTTGTCGACAACCAGGGGGTCATGGTGCACTCTGTGACCGCAGGCTCGGCAGCTGAGGAGGTCGGTATTCAGGCCGGAGATGTCATTGTGCAGATAGACGATACCCTGGTCGCGAGATTCGGGGACATAAGTGATGCGCTGAATGCGAATCCTGGAACGGCGAAGTCCATTGTGTTGCAGAGGGGCGGAGTCAAACTGGAGTTACCTCCGGTGCAGCCTCAGTACGACCAGGATGAGGACCGGTACATTCTGGGGGTGTCCTTGGTATCGTGGCTTGATGTAGTGACCGCCGTGGACGCAGACTCACCTGTGGCCGCAGCAATACTGCCCGGGGATGCCATCCTGCGGGTGGACGGAGAGTGGGTCTACAGCCGCGAGAGCTTCTCGAAGGCATTGGATGAGGCCTCAGACAGCGGAGAGGAGTTTTATGTCTGGCTGGACCGGATTAAAGAGGACAACACGGTGGGAAGCGAGAAAGTCTACCTGCCATCGAGTTCTGTGATTGATGGGGCGCTTGTGGGAGTGACCACTGAGTGGGTCGAAGGTGCCAGACTGGAGAAGGACAGGCGCACGCCGTGGCAGGCGGTGTGGGATACTGGCGATTTCGTCATACATCTGCCTACGCTCATCAAGGATTCCATTCCGCTCATAAGGCAGGATCCGGGTTCGGCCCTGATAGGCCCCGTGGGTGCTGCCCAACTGACGGTGGAGGTGGTGAAGGTGGGTGGCTTCGCCAACGTGCTGTTCCTGGGTGGGTTCATCAGCATCAGCCTGGCCCTGTTCAACTTCCTGCCGGTTCCGCCGCTGGACGGCGGAGGCATGCTGATAGCATTGATCGAGGGCATCCGCGGCGGGAAGCGCCTGCCTCAGAAGGCGGTGCGTTTCGTCTACATAGCTGGCACTGCGCTCATGATCTTGCTCTTCGTAGTGGTGTTCTACGGCGATATCGCGCGCCTCATCAGTGGCGAGGGTTTCCCTGGTCTATGAAGAAACGCAGGATGTCTAGAGCGATAGGCGTCGGTGGGGTGACTATCGGTGGTGGGGCGCCGGTGGTCGTCCAGTCGATGACCAAGACCGATACCCGTGACGTGGCGGCCACCGTCAGACAGATCAAGGAACTTGAGGAGTGCGGCTGCGAGCTGGTGCGGCTGGCTGTGCCCGATGCGGAGGCGGCGGCGGCCCTCCGCTCCATCAAGCACCGCGCCAGGGTCCCGTTGATCGCCGACATCCATTTCGACTACCGTTTGGCGCTGGCGGCGCTCGAAGCCGGCGTTGACGGCCTGCGGCTTAATCCCGGCAACATCAGCGACCCGAAGCAGATTGCCGCCATGGTCAATTCAGCTAGGTCACGCAGCGTGCCCATCCGGATCGGAGTGAACGCCGGCAGCCTGCCTAAGAAGCCGGCCCGGGGCTCCGTGGCCCAGCGCATGGTGGCGGCCGCGCTGGAGCAGATCGACCTGCTGGAGAGCCTGGACTTCGGGCTGATCAAGATTTCGCTGAAGGCCTTCGACGTTCCCACGACGGTCGAGGCCTACCGGCTGATGGCACGGAAGACGGTCTACCCGCTGCACCTGGGCATCACCGAGGCCGGATTGCTCCGAGAAGGGGCGATCCGCAGCGCGGTGGGGATCGGGATTCTGCTGTATGAAGGGATAGGGGACACCATCCGCGTCTCGCTCACCGCTGAGCCTCGAGAAGAGGTATTGGCCGGTTATGAGATACTGAAGTGCCTGGACCTGCGGGAGCACGGTCCCACCCTGGTGAGCTGCCCCACCTGCGGCCGGTGCGAGGTCGATCTCTTCGGCTTGGCGCGGGAGGTGGAGGCGAGGCTGGCCATGATCGAGAAGCCGGTCAAGGTGGCCGTGATGGGCTGCGTGGTCAATGGCCCCGGCGAGGCCCGTGACGCGGACGTGGGGATTGCCTGCGGCAAGGGGAAGGGGGCCATCTTCCGGCGGGGTGAGGTGGTGCGGACGGTAAAGGAGGCCGATTTCCTTGAAAGCCTGATGCGGGAAGTAGAAGGAGTCTAGGGTATCAGCCATGCGTGTATCTCAAATGATGACCAAGACGCTGCGGGAGACCCCGGCCGAGGCCGATACCATCAGCCACCAACTGCTGCTCAGGGCGGGCATGGTTCACCAGATAGCGACCGGCGTCTATGCTTACCTGCCCTTGGGCTGGCGGTCGCTGCGCAAGCTGGAGCAGATAGTTCGGGAAGAGCTGGACGCAGTGGGCTGCCAGGAACTGATGATGCCGGCCCTGCACCCGGTTGAGCTGTGGGAGAAGACTGGCAGGCACCATGCCATGGGCCAGATACTCTTCTCCGTCGTCGACCGGCGGGAGCGGAAGCTGTTCCTCGGTCCCACGCACGAGGAGGTCATCACCGAACTGGCCCGCCACCAGGTGAGAAGCTACCGCGACCTGCCCCAGTTGCTCTACCAGATCCAGACCAAGTTCCGCGATGAGCCCCGGCCGCGCGGCGGCCTGCTGCGGGTCCGGGAGTTCGACATGATGGACCTCTACAGTTTCGACGCCGACTGGGAGGCGCTGGACGCCAGTTACCAGAAGGTGAAGCAGGCCTACCAGAGAATCTACGACCGCTGTGGCCTGCCGACCATGATCGTCGAGGCGGACAGCGGAGCTATCGGCGGCAAGGACTCCCAGGAGTTCATGGCCATCACCGACACTGGCGAGGACCAGATCATCTACTGCGGCGCCTGCAAGTACGCCGCCAACCTGGAGAAGGCCCAGGGCGTCAAACCCGAAGTGCCGCATCAATCGCCATTGCCGATGGAAGAGGTCTCCACGCCGGGCATGCAGTCCATCGAGGAAGTGTCCAATTTCCTGAAGGTTCCCAAGAGCCAGACACTCAAGGCCGTGTTCTACTCCGCCGATGGCCGGGTCGTTTTCGTGGCCATCCGGGGCGACCTGGAGGTCAACGAGATCAAACTGAAGAACGCCTTGAAGTGCACCGAGCTGCGGCTGGCGACGGAAGGTGAGGTGACCGGCGCCGGGCTGGTAGCCGGCTCGGCCTCTCCGCTGGGCCTGCGCGGCATCAAGACTGTGGCCGACGACTCGGTGACCGAGGGCATCAACTTCGTGGCGGGGGCCAACCGCCCGGACTGTCACGTGAGGAACGTCAACTACCCCCGGGACTTCAAGGTGGACCTGATGCTGGACATCGCCTCGGCGCAGCCGGGCCAGAGCTGCCCCAAGTGCGGACAGAGCCTGTCCATCACGCGGGGCATCGAGGTGGGACACATCTTCAAGCTTGGCACCATGTTCGCCGAGAAGCTGGGGGCCTACTTCCTGGACCAGAACGGCGAACAGAAGCCCGTCGTCATGGGCAGCTACGGCATCGGCATTGGCCGCTTGCTGGCCACCGTTATTGAGAGGAACCACGATGACAAGGGGATTGTCTGGCCGGTCTCGCTGGCCCCGTACCAGGCCTACCTCTGTGGGCTAGGTATGGATAAGCCTGACGTGGTAGCCGCCTCGGAGAAGCTGTACGCAGATCTCCAGGCCAGGGGCGTCGAGGTCCTGTTCGACGACCGGACCGGGTCGGCGGGCGTCAGGTTCAACGACGCCGACCTGCTGGGGATGCCGCTACGGGTGGTGGTCAGCCAACGCACGCTGAAGACACAGAGCGCCGAGCTCAAGTGGCGCAGCAAAGGCGAGAGCC
>JAFGCL010000229.1 GCA_016932645.1 Dehalococcoidia bacterium
ATCCCGCAAATCGAATAGACTGCCCGCCTCCTTGAAGATGATCAGCACCTCCCGGTTACCCTGGGGCGCGAAACTGGCGAGCGCGGCAACCGATTCGTTCTCCCCGATGTACCTCTCTCCCCTTCGCCTCTCTTCATCAAGCAGATCCTTCCAGAACCCCTGCCCGGTCCGGTCATGGTACTCCCTGCCTGCTTCCAGCAGTGTCTTCTGGTAAGAAGTCGGCCTGAAGTCGGCCAGCACCTGGACGTGGGGATGCACCACGCTGGCGGCGCTGGGCGAAAGGTGGTTCCAATGAAACATCGGGTATCTGCATCCAGGATCGCGCTCGCGCACCAGCGACAAGAACTCCCTGGCGGCCATCATGCAGTCGGTCACCATCCCGGCGCTGAATTCGTGTAGGTCGAGAAAGTGGGCGTTGCACAGCGTAGCAGCGACGTGATGGCTGGCAAGCGGGAACATGTTGGGGAAGAGGCAGCACTCGCCTTTTCGAATCCGCCCACCAGGGTAGAAGGCCGGGTCAAACTTTGTCACCGTCTTGTCAATGTTCTCCGGGCAGAATGGGCAGCCTTCCCGGTTCCCCACCACCTCCGCAGGGGGATCTGCGGCTGGTGCCCGCTTGATCCTCCCGGCTCTTCTCGAATTCAGCCTGCACCGCCTGCCGGTGAGCGGGTCCTCCCTGAACTCAACGTGCTGGACGTCCTTCTCGAACGACGGAGGACGCAATATCTCTTTGGCAACTACAACCCTGGGAAAATCCACAGTCGATTCCTCGCCCGGCTGCTGGCCGCTCACGCCTTTGAATGGCTGCTGCTACGATTATCAGCGGAGCCACTATGCAGTGTCAACAGCAGAATGCATCGCCAAGTGTCATTGAACCGTCCCAACGAATCTAATATCATTGACCGGATGCTACGGCGATCGGCAATTGGAACTGCTCTATGGTCATGTGATTCTTTCAGAATGAATACTCCCTCACAGGGGTTGGTAGCCTGCACCTTCTCTGAGAACAAGAGCCGGTTATGAACAACTACGTGGCCCGAACTTTCGATATGGACTTTGTGTACCTGGACATCCTCTTCTGCGTCGTGTGGATGATAGTCCTGTTCAAACAGAAGCATACCCTCGCTCTGTGTTTCGGGCTTTTCGGGGCATTGGTCGTCTTCCTGGCGGACGACATACTCTGGCTGCGCATTCAGCAGACGCGTTTTCTAGACGTGCCGTTCAACCACGACCTCTTCCTCGTCTACTTCTCTTTCACCTACGGCATGATCGAGTTCTCCTACGTCACAGTCATGTTCGGGACGAAGTCAGTTAAGACCGGCGTCCTCTGGACGCTCTTTCTGTACGGTGGATGGATGACAACAGCCCTGATCAGCCAGCACGTGGGAATCGATGACCGGACCATCGACATCGGGCGGGACATGTCGAATGCCAGGATCGTGCAGGTGGCCATGGTCTCAGGTGGCTACCTTCTCCTGCTACTGCTCAAGTACACCTGGCGTCCCATGAAGTCCCTCACTTTCCGCCGCATGTTCTATCTTCTCATCATCGGCTTCCTCGTTCACTTCGGCATGGAGATCACCCTCCTGGCCTCCGAGATACGTCCCGCAGAAGACTACGTCCATGTTTTGCTCTTCAACAGCCTGCTGGAGTTCAACACGGGCATTCCCATTCTCTACATCCTCTGGACCGCGTTCCGGTCAAGAAAGGAGTCTGGATCATCCGGGCAAGAAGAGCCCCAGTCATCGCCATTGGCTTCAGGCTAGTCACTGCAGTAGTGCGCGGGAGATCGAGTTCCCGTGTTCTATTTGCCAGCACTGCCAGCCAGGCCCAGTCACTCGCAGGCGTCGTGTTCCACCATTCTTGTGCTGCCAGAGCTTGAAGTCCTATAATAGGTAACGCCGCGGAGGCGACTCGGCAGCGAGGACAAGAACCTGTTCACCCTCAATGGCGGGGCGAGTAGAAAGCGAGGTTGCCGCCGATAGCGGCCTTCCCGGCGGGACGGACCGGGTCAGGCCTAGATAGAGGAAAGGAGACTCAAATGCCTCAGGTAGCGTTCTTCGAGAAGAAATTCGTGCCTCTGTCGGAGGCTAAGGTCGGCGTCATGACCCACGCCTTGAACTATGGCACCGCCTGTTTCGAGGGCATTCGGGGCAACTGGAACGCCAAGGAAGGGCAGATGTACCTGTTCCGGCTCAAGGAGCACTACGAGAGGCTGCACAAGAGCTGCCGCATTCTGAAGATCAACCTCGCCTTCGATGCCGAGAAGCTGTGCCAGATCACAGTGGATCTGGTGAAGAAGAACGGCTACCGGGAGGACATCTACGTGCGTCCCCTGGCCTACAAGAGCTCACAGACTGTGGGTGTGAGGCTTCACAACCTGGAGGATGACTTCTTCATCTTCGTGACCCCGTTCGGGCCCTATCTTGATGCCGAAAAGGGAGCGAAATGCGGCGTCTCCAGTTGGCGTCGTGTAGACGACACCATGATTCCGCCCCGGGGCAAGGTAACCGGCATCTATGTCAACAGCGCGATGGCCAAGACTGAGGCCCATGAGAACGGATACGATGAGGCTATTTTACTCTCGCAGGACGGTCACGTGTCAGAAGGCAGCGGCGAGAACATCTTCGTCATCGTGGATGGGAAGCTGGTGACACCAGCCTCCTGTGACAACATCCTGAAAGGGATCACACGCGAGACTGTAATCACTCTGGCCAAGAACGAGTTGGGGATCGACACCATTGAGCGGCCAATCGACCGCAGCGAGCTTTACGTCGCTGACGAGTGCTTCATGACCGGAACGGCCGCCAATGTCACGCCAGTAATAGAAGTAGACCACCGCCCCGTCGGGGACGGCAAGGTGGGCCCCATCACGCGAAAGCTCTTGAACCTCTACAGCGATGTGATCCGCGGCAGGAACCGCAAGTACAAGGAGTGGTGCACTCCAGCGTATCGCAGCAAGAAGCGCGCATAGGAATCAGCTTGGAGATCGTACGCGCCTGGCAATACTTCGTCTTCGTATTCATAGCCGTTATGGGCATGCTACAACTGATAGCCACGTGCCATCAGTTGAAGGGCATGCTGTTCATCCGGAATAAGCCCATCACGGTGATACTGTCTATCGCCGCCATCGTGTTCGCCTTCTGGTGGTTCTTCTTCAGAGACAGCCGTATCGACACTGTCATGCGGAGCACCGGAGTGGAGGGCGCGCAGCAATTCACGGTCTTCTGCTGGACCACATTCACAGCCCTAGTCGTCACACTGATCATCTCCTCCCTGCTCCATATGTTCGTGTACCGCCGCCGGGAAGGAACCGGGCAGGAGGAGAGGCTGGAGGGGGCATACCAACTGAGGTACGTGAGCTGGTTTGAGGCCTTGAGAGAAGCCTTCAAAGGAAGAAACGGGAGCCATGCTGGGACTCGTCATCGAGACTGACCAGAGCATAGTCCTCTGGATCAGCCACCTAGTGGGGAAGAGCGCCATACTGGACAGGATAATGATAGTCCTGGCCAACGACTACTTCCTGCCCGTCACCATCTCGCTTATCCTGCTCTACATCTGGTATATGGGCCGGGACTACACCGAACGGCAAAAGAACCAGATGGCTGTGGTTAGCGGCGCTATAACTATCGGGATAGCCATGGGTTTCGTCCTGGTCACCAACGGTATTTGGCGCCACCCCCACCCCTTCCAGGACATGCCCCAATTGCTGGATCCGGTCACCAACCACATCTTCTACCCCATCCACGATCCATCGTTCCCCAGCAATTCATCTTGTCTGACCTTCGCCGCCGCCGCTGGAGTCTGGCAGTTCAACCGCAAATGGGGGTATATCCTGCTCATCCCGGCGATCCTGATGCCGCTGGCCAAGGTCTACGCTGCCGTCTACTACCCCTCAGACATCATTGGCGGCGTGATTCTGGGCATACTCACGTCGTACTTCGCGGCGAAGATCTTCATGCCTGCGCTTCACGTCCCTGTAGCGATCGGTGTCTGGTTCCTGAGGACGCTACGCGTCGGCTAGCCGCCGAGCCTCAGCCAGATAACGTTCGCCGCGTAGCCCGTGATCTCACGAAGGCCGAATTTCGACTTGCCCTGCCGCTGGTCCGTGAACTCGATGGGGATCTCCACGAAAGTGCAGCCGCTCTTGCCAAGGCGATACAGAGTTTCCATCCCGATGGAATAGCCCTTGGAGCGGAACCTGTCGAAATCTAGGGTCTTGAGGGCCGTCCGCCGGTAGCACTTGTAGCCGCCACACCAGTCCCTGATGTGCCACCCCAGGAGCAAGCTGGCATAGATATTCGCACCGTTGCCAATGATCCTCCTCAGCGGGTTCCTGACCGACTTGCTCCCCTTCACCAGCCGGGAGCCAATCACGACATCGAATTCGCCGATCCTTTCGAGGAACCTGGGAATATCCTTCGGATCATGTGAGAAGTCGGCGTCCATCTCAAAGACACAGTCCACTTCCTGCTCACGGGCGTACCTGAGTCCGGCGATACCCGCCGTTCCCCGGCCCCGCTCCTTCCGGTGTATGACGTGAATCCTGCCCTTGTTCTGTGCAGCCAGCCTGTCGGCTATCTCCCCCGTCCCATCGGGAGAACTATCGTCCACGATCACCAAGCCGACACCATCGTGCTTCAGTATCTCTCCCACCATCTTCTCGATGTTCACCTTCTCGTTGTAGGTGGGGAGCATCACCATCGCCTTCATAGCAGCCTCAATTATATGATTCGTCCGAGCCGACGCGCAAAGACGCAGGAGTCATCTGTGCCACCACCCTTTCTCGAGGGCTTCGTAGGATGTCCGACCCAAGAACACAAACGTCCATCTAACCAGTCTGTCCACATCCGGGGCGTGCAGAGGGCCGAAGGCCCTCTGCGTCACTCATCGTTCCCCCTTTTCGAAAGGGGGACACAGGGGGATTGGCCCGGGGCGGCAAAGGGGCAGTGGCCACAGCACATCCCACAACTGGGCTCCCGCTTCCACCTCATGCGCTTTAGAGCCACGGGAGGTTGAAGAAGCCAACCTTGCACCGCGTCCTCACGTTGGAATATAATCATTCTCACAACCACAATGAGCGATAAAGCCCTCACCGGTCTGAAAGTAGTCGAACTCGCCGAGTTCATCGCTGGCCCCTACTGCGGCAAGCTCCTGGCCGATTTCGGCGCCGAAGTAACCAAGATCGAGAAGCCCACAGTCGGCGACGAAGCAAGACAAAGAGGCCCGTTCCCCGATCGTCTGCCTGATCCCGAGAAGAGCGGCCTTTTCCTCTACTTGAACACGAACAAGCTCAGCATCACGCTGAACGTCGAGACCGCAACGGGGCGGAACATACTCAAGGAGATACTCAAGACTGCGGATGTCCTCATAGAGGATCGTCCCCCAGCTCAAATGGAGGCCCTCGGTCTGAACTACGAGAGCCTTCACAAGGTCAATCCGGCGCTTATAGTGGTCTCCATCACCGCCTTCGGTCAGTCCGGCCCTTACCGGGACTACAAGGGATACGCCATTAACGCCAGCGCCCTGGGCGGCCAGACGGCATGTGCCGGCGAGATGGGCCGGGAGCCACTGACGCCCCCGCTGTGCCTGGGCCACTACCAGAGCGGTGTGGCGGGCGCCACTGCCGCCATGGGAGCCATTTTCGCCCGGGAAGCCAGCGGCAAAGGGCAGCATGTCGACATATCCGAGGCCCAGGTATGGGCCACGCTGCATACCGGCAACCAGGAATCCTCTTTCATCATGCACGGCATGAAGAGGATGCGCTGGGGCCACCGTACACCCGGTGTGTACCCCTACACCATATTGCCATGCAAGGACGGCTTCATGAGCATGATCGCCATCCAGGGTTACCAATGGAAGAGATTCCTGGAGATGATTGGCGACGGACAGGTCCCGGAATGGTACTCCAGCGACCCCCGGTTTGGTGATCGCCGCGAGATCAGCCTTAAGTATGCGGACGAGATGGATGGACGCCTGGCGCCGTGGCTGACGGCCCACACCAAGGCGGAGATATACAGGCTCTGCCTGGAGAAGAGGGTGCCCTTCGCGCCGGTGAGGAACATGGCGGAAGTGGTCAACGATGCCCATCTCAAGGCGCGAGAGTACTTCGTTGAGGTCAGCCACCCTGTGGCCGGCACATTCAAGTATCCGGGTGCTCCGGGCAGACTCTCGGAGACCCCATGGGCTGTAGACAGCCCGGCCCCGCTGCTGGGTCAACACAATGAAGAGATATACTGCAAACGTCTGGGCTACTCAAAGGAAAAGCTGGAAGCACTGCGCACGGGAGGCGTCATCTGAGCACCGATAAGAAGTACCCGCTTCAGGGCATCCGGGTCGTCAACTTCGGCTGGGTCTTTGCCGGCCCGTACCTGGCCACCATGCTCGGCGACCTGGGAGCTGAGGTCATTAAGATCGAGACCAGGAGCCGCATCGACTCGATGAGGCTCAGCCCGGATAACTTGGACAAGGAACCCGACAAGGACCCCTGGTTCCACAGCGGTGTCCGAAACCAGCTCAGCATAACTCTGGACATGGAGCAGCCAAAGGCCATCCCGCTGCTCAAGAACCTCATCAAGATGAGCGACGTCGTCATTGAGAACTTCTCGCCCAAAGTGATGAAGCAGCATGGCCTGGACTACCCGGCGTTGAAACAGGTGAAGCCCGATATCATCATGATCTCCCTGCCCGCCACCGGCCACTTCGGGCCGCTGCGCGATGCTCAGACATATGGCCCTTCCCTAACGGGCCTGGCCGGCGTGGATGGATTGGTAGGCTACTACGGAGAGCGGGTTCTAGGTCTCCAGCAGGCCTATGCCGACGTCAACAGCGCCCTGCACGGGGCCTTCACGGTCCTGGCCGCCCTCTACTACAAGAAGCGGACTGGCAAGGGCCAGTTCATCGAGATGGCGCAGCTCGAAACCGTGGTCAGCATCGCCGGCGAAGCCGTCATGGAATACGTCATGAATGGCAAGGTGCTTGGAACCATGGGCAACTACTATCCTACCATGTGCCCGCACAACAACTACCGCTGTGCCGAAGAAGACAAGTGGATTTCCATCGGTGTGAAGACCGAAGATGAATGGAAGGCATTCTGCCAGGCCATCGGCGACCCCGCCTGGACCAAAGACGAGAAATACGCCGATAAGTACAGCCGCTTGAGAAACAGGAACGAGCTTGACCGCCTGGTCACTGAATGGACCTCCAAGCTCAACTACTATGACGCCACCGAGATCCTGCAGAAGCACGGGGTGGCGGCAGCGCCCTGCCTGGACACGGAGGCCCGTTTCTTCGATCCACATCTGCAGGACAGGAAGACCTACCTGGAAGTCGATCATCCCACCACCGGCACGGATTTCATCGCTAACTCGGCGTGGGCGCTGTCCGACAACCCTACCGAGATACGATACCGCTCACCGCTGCTGGGCGAACACAACAAGTACGTCTTCAAAGAGCTGCTGCAGATGGCCGACGAGGAGATGGCTCAACTCGAGGCTGATAAGGTCATCTACTAGCCTGCCCCCCACCAAAGAGAAGGCAGCCCGTCCACGTTATCCGGTCAGGACGAAACCGCCCATCGAGTCCAAGCTTCTCCAAGAGTGCTACTACATCGACACCGAGTGCCTCCAACGAGGTTCTGGCTTTGTCCTCATGCCGGCACGGTTTGCCTTCAACTGCCCTACAAGTCCGGCACAGCTCACAATCGCCTCCAATCAGGCCCCAGAGTTGCGTCATGCCCCTTCGCCGAAGACGCCGCTCCAATCGCAGAACAAGATGGTGAAACTCCAGCTTGGTCCGGATGACGCCTTCCCGGTCATTGGCCACATCCATCTGCGCCGAGCGCTGCAGCAACACACATTGTGAAAAGCCTTGCAGCCGCGTCCTGACTTCACAAAGTGACCCCACGCGCGGCGGGCACATGTGATTGGCATCGTATCTCCCACACCGGTTCTCGATGCAGTACTCCCTGATCCTCTCCTCAGGGACAAGAATAGCAGGGTTGAATTCGAGGCACAGGTCGAACCCCAGCCTCCGTGCCTGTTCCAGCACCAATTCCGTATCCATCATAGACTCCTCGTGGAACCGCCTGCCATTTGATCCAGGTTCAATGATACCCATTGTGAACCATAGAAACCAATGGTGGGATGTTCCAGAACCGTGCTTTCAACCCCCTCAAACACCAGAGGGAGGAATCCTCGCACCCTCCTATATCCTCATCTACTCGGCGGTCAGACTCATCCACCACCGCCCACGCCCTGTGCTATCATGAATCTGCCATGATGGACAGACTCATCGAAGCAGCCCGGCAGTTGAGCTTGCCCCTGAATGAACATCAATTGCAGCAGTTCCAGACATATTACGACCAGTTGGTGGACTGGAACCGCAAGGTGAACCTCACCGCCATCACGGGCTATGAAGAGTTCCAGGTCAAGCACTTCACGGACTCCCTTTCCATCATTCTAGCGCTGGAGGGGGCCAAGTGGGCGGATGGCAACTTTGCCCTTCTCGATATCGGCACCGGAGCCGGGATGCCGGGCATACCCTTGAAGATAGCTCACCCCAGGGCTAGACTGGTCCTCCTGGATTCCGTAGCCAAGAAGACGGCCTTTCTACAGCACGTTGTAGGGGAACTGGGACTGGAGGGGGTGGAGATACTCACCCAACGGGCCGAAGAGACCGGCCATCTGGTGGAATACCGGGAGGCTTTTGAATTGGTGGTGTGCCGCGCTGTCAGCCAGTTAGCTACAGTGGCCGAGTTGACACTGCCGTTCTGCCGCATCGGTGGCCTGGCAGTGATACCAAAGAAGGAGAGTATTGAACGAGAACTGAGTCAGGCCAATCGAGCCATGGGCATTCTGGGCGGCTATCTCAAGACCGTCCGACAAGTCCCCATCAAGGGCCTGGAGCATCACCTCCTCGTAGTCCTGGAGAAGACATCACCAACGCCCCCCGCCTATCCTCGCCGCCCCGGAACGCCAGCCAAGCGTCCGCTGCGGTAAAAGCCGCCGGGCCGGTCAGGCGTGCGTCACAGGTGAGCTTCGCCGCCTCCGCACCACCCACCGGAGCGCGCAGAGATCCGCTGCGTTCCCTCACTTCCGCCAAAAGCGGCGGCCGGGTACTGAAGAGTTCAAGTGCCCTATCCTCTAGATTTCCTACTGTCCACCCTGGGATAGCCATCGTGGAGAGGAAACCTGAAGCGCACTCCGGATGCCTTGTGAAATTGCCGCCCATGCACTAGTATGGGGGTAGCAGCGGGTGCGCGAGGCACGATATGTCGCCGGCCCGCCTCTCTGGAAGAGGTTTCCTGTGAGCACCTTCAAGATCGAAACGGACCTCAAACCAACGGGGGACCAGCCGCAGGCCATTGCTAAGCTGGGGAAGGGTCTCAAGGAAGGCTACAGGCAGCAGACCCTTCTCGGCGTGACCGGCAGCGGCAAGACCTTCACCATGGCCAACGTCATAGCCCAGGTGCAGAAGCCAACGCTCGTGATGTGCCACAACAAAACCCTCGCCGCCCAGCTCTGCGCCGAGTTCAAGGAGTATCTCCCGCACAATGCAGTGGAGTACTTCGTCAGCTACTACGACTACTACCAGCCGGAGGCCTATCTTCCCACCACGGATACCTACATAGAGAAGGAAACGGACATAAACGAGGAGATCGACAAGCTGCGTCACGCTGCCACGAGAGCCCTTTTCGAGAGAAGAGACGTGGTCATCGTCGCGTCCGTCTCCTGCATATACGGCCTTGGTTCGCCCGAAGAGTACTACAGCTTCGTGGAACGGCTGAAGAGAGGAGAGAAGCACAACCGGAACCGGGTGGCCCGCCGCCTGGTGGAAATGCAGTATCAGCGAAACGACGTCGATTTCACCCGGGGCAAGTTCCGCATCCGCGGCGATGTCCTGGAGATACAGCCAGCCTACGAAGAGAAGGCCGTGCGGATCGAGTTCTTCGGTGACGTCATCGAGAGAATAGTAGAGGTCGATACCCTGACTGGCGAGTTGCTGCAGGAACACGACGAGATCAACATCTATCCGGCCAAGCACTTCGTCACTTCCGAGGAGAAGCTGAAGCAAGCCATGGCCGATATCCGCGTCGAGCTGGAGCAAAGGCTGCAGGAACTGCGGGACCGCGGCAAGGTGCTGGAGGCCGCCCGGCTCGAGAGCCGCACCAACTACGATCTCGAGATGCTGCAGGAGATGGGCTACTGCACCGGCGTCGAGAACTACTCACGCCATCTGTCACAGCGCCCATCCGGAAGCGCGCCGTCGACACTGCTGGACTACTTCCCCGATGATTTCCTGCTCTTCATCGACGAGTCGCACATGACCCTGCCCCAGATCAGGGGGATGTACCACGGAGACCGCAGCCGCAAGGATGTGCTGGTGAACTTCGGCTTCCGTCTGCCGTCCGCGCTGGACAACCGCCCTCTGACCTTCGAAGAGTTCGAATCCCGCACCAACCAGGTGATCTATGTGTCAGCCACCCCCGGCCCGTTCGAGTATGAACACAGCCGGCAGGTGGTCGAACAGCTGGTCAGGCCGACGGGCCTCCTGGAGCCCACTGTCGAAGTGAAGCCCACGAAGGGCCAGATCGACGACCTGCTGGAACAGATCAGCGCCTGCGTCGACCGCGGAGAGCGCTGTCTGGTGACCACGCTCACCAAGAGGATGGCCGAGGAACTCTCGGAGTACCTGAAGGAGATGGGCATCAAAACCCACTACCTGCACTCCGAAGTCGACACCCTGGAAAGGGTCGAGATACTGCGGGACCTCCGGCTCGGCGTTCATGACGTGGTGGTGGGTATCAACCTCCTGCGGGAGGGGTTGGATCTCCCCGAAGTCAGCCTGGTGGCCATCCTCGACGCGGACAAGGAAGGATACCTGAGGTCCGCCGGGGCCCTGATCCAGACCATGGGGCGTGCCGCCCGCCACGTCGACGGCCACGCCATCATGTACGCCGATTCCATCACTGGGTCGATGAAAGCGGCTATGGATGAGACGCAGCGCCGTCGTTCCATCCAGGAAGCATACAACCGCGATCACAATATCACGCCGCAGAGCATCAAGAAGGCCATCAAGGACATCACCGACAGAGTGAAGCAAGTGGCCGAGACGCGGGCCACCTATGCCGGCACCGCCCCGATGACGAAGACCGAGATAGCAGACCTTATCAAGGAGCTGGAAGCCCAGATGAAGGCCGCCGCCAAAAACCTGGAGTTCGAGAAGGCGGCCATACTGCGCGACAAGATCACCGCACTGAGGCATGCTTCCTCGGACGCGCCGAATCAGCGCCCCGGAACCGCCCCATCGCCCACGGCATACTCCGCCGCCAGAGGCACGAGGAACACCAAGGGGCCTGTTAAAAACCGCCACAAAGTGGTTAAATAGGGCATCGGATTGGGGTTGCCCCGTAGGGATGTCCTTTCCGGGGTGACATTCTATGGGTACGGAGAGAAAGTCCGCAGACTCGTACTCAGACCCTCGGAGCAGTGCTGCTCCTGAGGCCTCTCCATCACTGCATCCCACTCAGCCTAAAGACCTCTTCGATAGTTTGTTCGCCGACGCGCCGACCGGCGTCTACGTCGCCCTGAACGGCATCATCCGTTATGTCAACCGTCGAATGCAGGTGTATACCGGACGCACGAGAGGCGACCTGCAAGGCCAGCATTATCTCAGACTGGTGGTATCCGAAGACAGGGACAGGGTGAAGCAGAACCTGACCAAGGTAGCCAATGGCGAGCACGTCCTCCCATATGACTACCGGATCGTCAACGAAGCCGGAGACGCCAGATGGGTGACAGATACCACGACGTCTATCCAGTATCAGGACCAGCCGGCCGTACTGGGCAGTCTGCTGGACATCACCGAACGCAAGACGGTGGAGCAGGCCCTGAAGGAGTCCGAAGAGGGATATAAGACCCTCTTCGAATCCGCTGAAGAGGGCATCCTTGTCGCGGACAGTGAAACCAACAAGTTCGTCTACGCGAATCCCGCGATGTGCAAGATGCTGGGATACGGCCTGGAAGAATTGTGGGGGATGGACAGGAGCGCCATCCACCCCAAAGATGAATGGACGAGGATAGCCGCCGAGATTGAAGCCCAGGCCGGAGGCAAAACGGAGATGGCCACCAATATACCCTGCACCACCAAGGGCGGCGGCACGCTGTATGTGGATATCAACGCCACCAAGGCCCTGGTGAACGGGCGAGAATGCAGCATTGGGTTCTTCCGTGACATAACAGAGCGCAAACGGATCGAAGATGAACTCCTTCAGTCAGAAGGCAAACTGCGTGCCATGTTCAAATCCATCGCCGATGGCGTCATCGTTACCGACCTCCAGGTCCTCATGACGGAACTGAACGACGCCACCCTCTTCCTGCATGGGTTCGGTCGCAGAGAGGAGCTGTTAGGCCGGACCATCCTCGATCTCGTTGCCGAGGAGGACCATCCCAAGGTGATCGAAGCGCTCAGGAGGACCTTCCTCCAGGGGCACAGCGGGCATATGGAGTACACCCTTCTGACCAGAGACGGCAAGCAGACCAATGCAGAGCTGAGCGCCGCCCTTATGAGGGACAAGTCCGGCAAGCCAACCGGCTTCATCATGATTGTGAAAGACATCACCGAGCGCAAGAGAGCCGAGGAAGAGATACTCCAGCGCAACCGGGAACTGGCTGCCCTCCACCAGGTATTGACGTCCATCACGCAGACGCTGGATTTACAGCAGGTGCTGCGGGAGATCGTCTCGCAGGTCGGCACAGCGTTGGAGTCCTCCTACACCAGCATTGTCATGGTAAACGAAGATGGCACGCTCGGAGTCGGCAGTGAAGAGTACGTTGACATCCCCTCACTCGCCATCAAGAGCCGCCAGAACAGTGCCACCAGAAGAATAGTCGACATTCCGCCCAGTGCTATCACTGCCCGGCCGCACGGCGCGACCAGAGGGATAATAAACAGCGGACAGCCTCACTTGGTTGACAACGTGGATGCAACCGAAGGCACCAATCCAGTGCTCCTGGCGGCAGGCATCAAGTCCTACGCCGGTGTTCCCATCAAGGTGAAAAACACTATTATCGGAGTCCTCTTCGTTCACAGCACCAGGAAGAGCGCTTTCTCCGGCAAGATGAGGTTGCTCATAGCCTTCGCCAATGAGGCCGGCATAGCCATTGAGAATGCCCGCCTGTACAAAGATGCCAGCACGGTCGGGGCGCTCCGCGAAGCAGACCGCCTGAAGACCGAGCTTCTGGCCAACGTCTCACACGACCTCCGCACACCCCTGACGTCCATCAAGGGCTACAGCACCACCATACTGCGGCACTACCAGAAACTCAGTGACGACGAGAAGCGTGATTTTCTAAAGGAAATCGACCTGGCAAGCGACCGGTTGACCGAACTGATCGAGAACCTGCTTCAGCTCTCCAAACTGGAGGCTGGAGGATTTCGCATGAACAAGGAGCCACTGTCCATCGACAACCTGATAGCCAACGCCGTAGAAGACATCCAGCAGAAGGCAAAGGGCTACAGCTTTGCCGTGAAGTCGCCTAAATCGCTGCCGCTGGTGCAGGCAGACCCCAGACGCATAAGACAGGTCATCGACAATCTCCTGGGTAATGCCGTTAAGTACTCCCCGGAAGGCACCGAGATCACGGTCATTTGCGAAGTCGATGACCAGAGCCTGGCTGTGCACGTGAAAGACCAGGGCGTCGGCATTTCGGCCAACGAGATCGAGAAGATATTCGAGCGCTTCTACCAGGCCGCGTCCGGCACGTCGTCTCACAAGGCCGGGGGCGTGGGTTTGGGTCTTGCCATCTGTAAGGGTATAATAGAGGCTCACAAAGGCCACATATGGGCACAGAGCGAGATGGGGAAGGGAAGCATATTCACCTTCACGTTGCCGCTGTACCAGCGCGAAGGAAGCAAGCCGGAGAGCCAGAGAACGAAATAGGGAGGTCTGCCCATGCCACAGAGAAAGCCGTTAATCCTGGTTGTGGACGATGACCCCGGGATACTCAAACTCGTCACACTGAATCTCGAACTCGAGGGCTATCAGGTCGTGACCGCCAGCGATGGCAAGACCGCATTAGAGATGATCGAGAATGAGCAGCCAACGCTCGTTATTCTCGACGTCATGATGCCCGGATTGGATGGTTTTCAGGTTTGCGAACGCGTCCGCCAGTTCTCAGATGTCTCAATCCTCATGCTGACGGCCAAGGGCCGTAGCGAGGATGTCATCAACGGCCTCAACAAGGGAGCAGACGACTACGTGGTGAAGCCATTCAGTAGCGACGAGCTTCTGGCCCGCGTCCGGGCCATCCTTCGCCGCGCCAGGTTCCCCGAGGAAATGCCACAGCCCCCGTTCGTCTCCGGTGATCTCGTAATCGATTTCGCCCAGCACCGCGTGACTTCAGGACCAGACGAAGTCCTCCTCACACCCACGGAGTACAGGATACTCTGCCTTCTCGCACGGAACGCCGGCAAGGCCATCACCCAGGATCACTTGCTGTCTGAGGTATGGGGACAGGAATACTGCGGCGATACCCACATCCTGCAGGTAGCCGTGGCCCGCCTCAGAAAGAAGATCGGGGAGGATGCCGGCAACCCGAAGTACATCATCACCCGACCGGGCATCGGCTACGTCTTCAAGAAGCCGTAGCGCACACAGGCGTCCTGCGCGCGCTGCACCCTCGTGTGTTTCCCCGGCCTGTTTCCGCCATTCTCTCATGGCAAAAACCCTCACTAGTGACCTTTTTGTGATGTTTTCTTTTCCGCGCGAAGAGTGTTTGTGAAGCAGGTAGCGCTGCCTGAGACACAGGGGATAGCAGACAGCCCTACACTTGTGGCATGAGGGAAAGCAGGTGGGAACAAGCCCACCTGACTCGC
>JAFGCL010000230.1 GCA_016932645.1 Dehalococcoidia bacterium
TAGGGGCTTCTCCCTTTGGAGAACCACCAGCGGCCGTCCATCTGCGATTCAACAAAACCGCGTCCAAGGCGTATCATATGTAGGACGCCGTTTTCTGGAAACATAAGAGGGAGGTAACCCAGAGCATGACCCACCACATAGAGAAAGCGACACAGGCCCTTGAGACAGCCCTCCAGATGGAGGCGGAGGGGAAGAAGCACTATCTGGAATCTGCGGCCAAGGGTGGCACCCCGGTACTCCGGAAGTTCTTCCAGCGGCTGGCTGCCGACGAAGATCAGCATGCCCAGAAGGCACAGGAGATCTACGATGCCATCAAGGCCAACAAGGGCTGGCCGGAGAAGGAGACCATCTTCAAACACGCCACCAGTATCAAGAGCGTTCTGGACGAGGCATTCGAAGACATGGACGCCGAACCGGTGAAGCCGGCGGAAGCCGAACTGGATGCTTTCAAGAAGGCCATGGCCATGGAAGACAAGACATACACTTTCTACAAGGCCCGCTTCGAGGAGGCCGATTCTCCTCATGAGAAGTCCTTCTACAAAGCGCTCACCGCGGAGGAGCGGGTTCACTACCTGGCGCTCCTCGACTCCTACGAGTACCTGTCCAACCCGCAGGGTTGGTTCAGCAAGAAGGAGCGCTGGGGCCTGGACGGCTAGAACAACCGCAGCCCGGTCTCACATTGTTGTCACAAGACCCGTGTTCGCAGCGGCAGTGTCTTGACACTGCCGCTGCTACATAAGTAACATAGGCTAACATCCTTCCCAAGGCTGCTCAACGAAGATGGCAATTGACGTTGATCTGTTAAGAGGCAACCCCTATTTCGCCGGCCTAGGCGAGGCGGATCTCGAAGCCGTCGCCCAACGCATGTTCGAGCAGTCGGTCGAACGCGGCGACATGATACTGATGGAAGAAGACCCCTCCGAGGCCATCTACTTCGTGGTGTCCGGAGCAGTGAAAGTATTCAAGACGTCCATCGAAGGGAAGGAGCAGATCCTGTGCCTGCTGCGAACCGGTGAATCCTTTAACGACGTGCCCATCCTCGATGGAGGACCTAACGTGGCCAGCGCCATAGCCATGACACCCGTCGTCCTCTATGGAATGACCAGAACTGACATGGAAGAACTGCTGCGGGAGAACCCCACGATCGCGATGAATGTAATAAGGGTGCTGTCAAGAAAGGTGCGCCACTTCGTTTCAATGGTGGAGGATCTCTCGTTCAGGGATGTTACCAGCCGTGTGGCCAAGCTGCTTCTTGACTATGCCACGGACCATGGTGGCCCCGAAGAAGGAGGCCAGAGGCCCAGGCTTACCCAACAGGAGATGGCAGCCATGGTGGGTACCGCCCGGGAGGTGGTGGGCCGGTCACTGAAGGTCCTGGAGGAAGAAGGGGCCATCAGGATGGATCGGCACCGGATCGTGGTCACCAACAGGAGGGCACTGCAACAAAAGGGTGGAGTCGCTTGATGGGAACCCCAGAAATAGAGACAAAGGTTACATATTCGCCATTTGTGAGTATGCCAGAATGAGGAGCCGTTAGGGGTTGATTATGTTCGACATGCCCATTATTGACACCGAATTGTGCAATGGGTGCGGTCTTTGTCTGACAGTATGCGAGTGCGGCGCACTGGTTATCACCGACAGCGTTGTCACGATCCACGAGACGTATGAGTGCGGGTACTGCACCGAGTGTGAAGCTGTCTGTCCTACCGGAGCCATCCAGTGCCCATACGAGATCATAATAGAAGATAGCTTTGAGCAGACGCTGGAACAAGGGTTCCAGTAGGCGCCATTCATCCCATCCAAGCCCATCCTCTGCAGTCACTTCCATGCACAAGACTGGCCCTGCTACATCACATCCCGCCGATCGAACCCCAGTGATACCAAGAGCTAGATAATCTCCAGTCAGCATTCTCCAGAAGTGGCGCTAGCCCAAGACCCTGGCAAGCACGATGTTGGAGGTGAGGACTTGCGAACGTGGCAGGCGATACCTTGACCCATCGCAGGTCAACAACCCCTCGGCAACAAGGCTGTCAAGCCGCGAAAGGAGTCCCTCCATCATAACCTTACTAAAGCGACTCATCATTTCATCGGCGGCTAATCCCTCATCCATTTGGCGCAAGCGCAGCATGGCTTCCTCTGCCACTTTCTCCTTCAGGCCCAATTCCTCCACTTCATCCACCACCCCTAGGGGACAGCGCAGGTAGGCCAGCACATCGGCTTGATTCTTCCAGCGCCGGCCATCAAGATGCGAGGCCGCTGCAGGGCCAAGGCCCAGGTATTCGCCGCCCCGCCAGTAGTTCAGGTTGTGCCGGCACCGCTGGCCCGGCAGGCAGAAGTTGGAGATTTCGTAGTGGATGAACCCCCACCCCCCCAGCACGGAGCGCGCCCCCTCGAAGAGATCTGCCTGTAGATCGTCGGAAGGCAGATCATCCGGCGGGTCTGCCGCCAGCCGGGTGCCCTCCTCCAACGACAGGCAATAGACGGAGAGGTGACTGATGCTCAGGCTGGTGAGTCCTTCGAGCGTGCGTCGCAGAGAATCCGGCGTCTGTCCCGGTAAGCCCACTATCACATCGGCGGACACATCCTTGAACCCCATCCCCACCACCCGGGACACAGCCTCCACCGCTTGAGCCGCAGTGTGAACCCGGCCCACGCTCCGGAGTTCACGGTCTGACAGCGACTGAACGCCAACCGACACCCGAGTGAAGCCTAAATCCAGTGCACTCCGGAGAAAGTCCTCCGAAGCGGACTCCGGATTGACCTCGATGGTGGCTTCCACTAGAGCCGTGAGGTCGAATACCCGCCTGAGTCCATCGAGCATTCGCTGCAGGTTCCCCACTCCCAGGAGGCTGGGCGTACCACCACCCAGGTACAGCGTGTCGAATGACATGCCGGCACGCGCCTGAGCTTCGGTCACTACCGCATCGATGTATGCTGGAACTAGATCCAGCCGATCAGCCAGAGAGTAGAAGTCGCAGTACGCGCACTTGGAGACGCAAAAGGGGACGTGAACGTAGAGCCCTCTCACCTTACTCGTCCAGCTTGAGCAGGGACAGGAAGGCCTCCTGGGGCACTTCCACCGCACCCACCATCTTCATCCTCTTCTTCCCCTCCCGCTGCTTCTCCAGTAGTTTCCTCTTGCGCGTGATGTCGCCGCCGTAGCATTTGGCCGTTACGTCCTTCCGCATCGGCGCGATGTCCTCGCGTGCAATGACGTTGCCGCTGATGGCCGCCTGCAGCGGCACCTTGAACTGCTGCCGGGGAATCAGCTTCCTCAGCTTGTGCACCAGCGCCCTGCCCCTCGAAACCGCGCTCTCGCGGGTAGCTATGTAGGAAAAGGCGTCCACCGGATCGCCGTTGACCAGGATGTCCACTTTGACCAAGTCGCCCCGGCGGTAGCCGATGAACTCGTAGTCCATGCTGGCATACCCGCGGCTGACGCTCTTCAGCCGGTCGTAGTAGTCGGCAATCGTCTCCACCAGCGGGAAGTCGTAGGTGAGAATGACCCTTCTGGTGTCAGGGTGTTCCATGCTCACCAGCGTACCCCGGCGGTTGTTGGACAGCTCCATCACCGGCCCGACGTGCTCGGTCGGCAGCACGATGTGAGCCCGGATCATCGGCTCCTCGATACGGTCGACCTCCTGCGGCTTGGGGAACTTGGAGGGGTTGTCGATCATGAGCGTTTCGCCCTTCGTCGTCACCACCTTGTAGACCACCGACGGCATGGTGGCGATCAGGTCCTGCTCGTACTCCCGACGCAGTCTCTCGATGGTGATCTCCATATGAAGCATGCCCAAGAAGCCCACGCGGAAGCCATGGCCCAGCGCCGCCGAGCTTTCTTTCTCGTACACAATCGCCGAATCATTGAGCTGGAACTTCTCCAGCGCCATCTGAAGCTTCTCGTACTCGTTGGTGTTGATGGGATACAGGCCGCAGAAGACCATGGGCTGCAGGCGCCGGTATCCGGGGATCGCCAGAGTCTCGGGGTACTGAGGCGAGATGATGGTATCTCCAACCCTGATGTCAGCCACATCCCGGATCATGGCTCCCACGAAGCCCACGTCGCCGGCCACCAGCTTCCGGGCAGGTGTCTCCTGGGGCATGAAGCAGCCCACCTCGGTGACGTCATAAGTCTTGCCGGTAGACTTCACCATGACCTTGTCGCCGGGCGCCAGGCTGCCCGAGAAGAGCCGTACATGCGCGATGACGCCACGGTAGGCATCGTAGTGCGAATCGAAGATGAGGCAGCTCAGGGGCGCGTCCGGCTCATCCCCGGGCGGCGGGATTCTGGAGACTATCGCCTCCAGCAATTCCGGCACGCCGGCACCGTCCTTGGCCGAAACCAGAAGGGCATCGAAGGCGGACAGTCCCAGCAACTCCTCGAACTGCAGCCGGCACTCGTCGATCATGGCA
>JAFGCL010000231.1 GCA_016932645.1 Dehalococcoidia bacterium
ACCGATTTCGAGGGCAAACGGATTGGCGTTGCTGATGACCGCCTGCAGCGACATGTCGAGCCCGTCCGAGGTGAGCCCGACGATGTCTACCGTCAGGTCCATACCAGGGACGGCAATGAGACTCTCGATAGATGGGAGCGTCAACGTCACGGAGGCGCTGAGAGGGATACTGACGCCGGCGCTTCCGGCGGTGGTGTCAACGGCAATCCGGACATCCTTCTCTATTGCCACGTCCAACGGTATCGAGACAGTATTCTGAAATGTGGTGCTGGAGTTCGCGGATACGGTAGTGCCGGTGATGGTAGTTTGGATGTATGCCTGACCGCTCCCGCCGGTAGCAGTCAGCTTCAGGTCACCTGTCTCGAAGGCCAAAGCCGTATTGTTGGTGACGGTGGCGTCCACGGAGATATCCAGCCCGCTGGCCGTGAGACTGCCCGCGTGTACCGCAACGTCGATGGCCAGGCCGGAAGCCGCCCCGTCAGTACTATCTTGCCCGTCGGATTCCTGCGGGAAAGCAGCCTCGAGGTCGGCCGCCGTCACGTCAAAGCTGACCGTCAAGCAGGAATCGCTGACGCTTGACTCCGACTTGCCAAGCAGCGCCACCGCTAGTGCCAGGGCCTCCTGCTGGTTCTCTCCCAGAGACCCAGCTGGTATCTCCACCAAACCCATCATCTGCGGCGCCAGTTGGATCAAGCTCCTCACGCCTTCTGCCGATTCGCTGTCGGAGAAGAAGAGCTGAGAAACACAGACTATCGATTCTCCATCCTTGGCCATGGTCATGGTAACGGTCTGCATGGCCGAGAAGGTATCTATCACAGACAATAGCAGGGTGTTACCGCCGGCGGCCGCCTTCAGGCTCTGCTCCACCAGCCCCTCCGGCACCGCTACAGCCGCTTTGACCAGGGCGTCATCAAGGTCTTCATACGCGGCCAGCAAGTCCCCGCTGATGCAAGGCTCATCTCCTTCCTTGACCGCGATGACATCTTCGACCGCCTGCTTCGAGCCGGCAACAACCAGATCACTGGCCAGGAGAGCCATGCCAGCCTTCTGGTCAGAATCCGTGTACACGTCGTAGCCCTGGCAGTCGATGCTGGAGAATCCCTCTCCCATGGCCGATTCCAGGTCCGTCAAGAGGGCATCTTCATCGTAGCTGCCCTTCAGAATGGCTCCGAAGTAGCTCACATTGTCCGCAGTCTCAGAAACTTCGCCGAATACCCAGCCTTCCTCAAAGTCACTCAAGTCCAGTCCGCCCATGCCCATCGATGCGGCCAGCGCCGCCTCCACCGTCTGAGGGTCTCCGGCCTCCCTGGGCAACGCCTGGTACATGGCGGCGATGTCGTCATCTTCAAGGATCTGGCCCAACTCCAGACGGCCGATCACGTTGGCTGTCCCGGGCACCAGGTCAACGGCGCCGCCTTCGGCCTTCTGGCTCTCGCTGCATCCCGCCAGAAACGAAACTGAGACTACGATGATGAAAAACAAGATACCAAGGCTCTTCCTCATGTCCAGCCTCCTCTTGCCCCGCGTTGCGTGGTTTCCATCTGCGGGTTCACATTATGCTTCGCAAGGCAGCCCAGCCAACGGAAGATTGGAGGTGATGTGGCTGACGCCTTGTCAGTTCGCGGAACCGCAGCTGATCTTAAATCGTAGTGTGACACCATGGTTGACGCGATTTGCAGAGCGTCAACCATGTCATTACCCCCACCAGATTATAGCACTCACAGCGGCCGTCCTTCGACGTTCTTCCTGGCGGCGCAGAAAGCCGGGCCTTTGAAATCGGTGTCGTGCAGGGTATTGGAGGAGAACATGATGCATCCGGGTTTGCGGCAGTGCCCGAGCCCGCAGGCATGACCCAGCTCGTGGACGGTTTCCTTGACGGCCCGCTGCAAAAACAGGGTGCCCGCGGATGGCCGGACCAGCATGATTGGCGCTAGTTCACTTCTCTCATGCAGGACCCTCGACAACGCGGGCGTCGGCTTCGGCGTCAATCAGCAGCTTCGTTCCCGCCTCGATGAGTTCACGGGCATACTTCCGCTTGGCCTCGGCGCTCATGCGCACCACTTCTGCCGTGGGCAGTTGCGCCGTAGGCCTTAGGAGCTGGTCGGGCTGGGCCGTGACGATCAACTCACGGATCACAGCGCTCTGACTTCTCCGCGTCTCGTGCGCCAGCACCTCGAGCTTCTTCTTGTGTTGGGGCTCTACCTTGAAACTGAGGACCTTTTCCTTCTTTTCTTTCACCGCTTACCTCCGGTTGAAAATGCCCAGGCTTCTAGTTTGGTTGTAATACCCCCGCCTGCCAGTGGCAAGTCCTGTGCTTACCTATGTGCCCAAAGATAAACATATTTCTGTGCGGTTTGTCAAGTATTACGCTTACCAAAGTCGACCATCTGCCCCCGCCCGCACGTCATCCATGGGCCTGAGCTGCAATGATTGGTCCGGTGGTATGGCTGGTACCGACCCCGGGACTCCGCCCGGATTCTGGCCGGAAACGGTATCGATGCGGGTGTCGGTCTATTGCGGGCCCTCAATCCTGATGGGGTCCCACCACAGGCTCCGTGGTAAGTCCTTTTCCACTGACATCGCTGATTTGACGTTCGTTGGTATAATTCTTGATAAATCTCCATATCGCAGGTCCTCACACAGACTGGCCTTCACAGTCGGGGGTGTTCTCAGGGCGGGGGGCGCAGAACAGAGGCAGCATTTGGGGCATTTCTGAGTGACCTGGGCACCCACAGTGGCTGTCTATACGGCTAACACCGTTGGCGGGGAACCATGCCAGCGTTGAGTGGAGCCCTGTCTTTCCCGGCATCGACCTTGATCGCCCGGCCGGGGGCAGGCCGAATGGACGGAGGTGGATGATGCATAAGAAGGCGTCCCGGATTCTCGTCTGGTTAGTCTCAGCCGCCGTAGTGACAAGCCTTCTCCTGGCGATGACACCCGCATGCCTCAGCACCCCTATCGTGCTGGCCGAGGCTCCACCTTCAATTGGGTGGTCCAAGACCTTCGGCGGCTCATCCGGCGATTATGCCTACTCCGTGCAGCAGACGTCTGACGGAGGATATGTGATGACAGGCTACACCAATTCCTATGGTGTTGGAGGCTCTGACGTTTGGCTGATCAAGACGAATGCCTCGGGGACCGTGGAGTGGGACGAAACCTATGGCGGCTCGGACGATGACTGTGGCTTCTCTGTGCAACAGACGGCCGACGGAGGATATGTGATCGTGGGCTACACCAATTCCTATGGTGCTGGACTCTCTGACGTTTGGCTGGTCAAGACCGATGCCTCGGGCAACCAGCAGTGGGCCAAGACGTTCGGCGGCTCGGATGATGATGTCGGCAGTCATGTGCAGCAGACGGCCGACGGGGGATATGTAGTGGGAGGCAGCACCAATGACGCTGCCGGCGGTGACATTCTGCTGATCAAGACCGATGCTTCGGGCAACCAGCAGTGGGCCCAGACACTTGGCGGAACCGCGGCTGGTGAAAGCTGCTCTTCGGTGCAGGAGCTTTCCGGCGGGGGATATGTGCTAACGGGCGGGACCAACTCATATGGTGCTGAAGGCACTGACCTCTGGCTGGTATGGACCGATGCCTTGGGGAACATGACGTGGAACGTAACCCACGGCGGCGCGGGCGATGACGTCGGCCAATCCATGCGGCGTACGGCTGACGGCGATTTCTTAGTGGCGGGCTTCACGGACTCCTACGGGGCGGGAGGCAATGACGCCTGGCTGATCAGGACCGATGGCGTGGGGAGCCAGAAGTGGGCCAAGACCTACGGCGGCACGGGAGATGATCGTGGCTACTCTCTGCAGTTGGCGCCCGACGGGGGATTTGTGGTGGCGGGCTACACTCACTCCTACGGGGCTGGGGGCTCCGACTTCTGGCTGATCAAGACTGACGTCTCGGGTGAGCAGCAGTGGGCCGAGACGTTCGGCGGCACGGGCGATGAGTATGGACAGTCCGTGGAGTGTACGGTCGGCGGGTCATATGCGTTGACAGGAGGCACTCGTTCCTACGGTGCCGGGGACTATGACTTCTGGCTGGTCAAGACCCTCACCCCGCCGGAGGTGACCACCGCCGCTGCCGGAGGCGTAGGCAGCACCGTAGCCACCCTGAGTGGTGTCCTCAACGACCTTGGCACCGCCTCGTCGGTGGAGGTGTCGTTTGAGTGGGGCCTGACGGCAAGCTACGGCAAAGCCACCCCGCCGCTGTCCGTCACTGACCCCGGTGAGTTCAACTTCCCGCTTGAGGGGCTGACTGCTGATACCACGTATCACTTCCGGGCGAGGGCAGTGGGTGACGGCACGGTCTACGGGGATGACGCGACCTTCACCACTGCCGCCACGGCCACCACTCCGCCGGAGGTAGCCACTGCCGAAGCTGACGGCATAGGCAGCACCGTGGCCACCCTCAATGGTATCCTCGACGGCCTTGGCACGGCCTCGTCGGTGGAGGTATCGTTCGAGTGGGGCCTTACGCCGGCCTACGGCAAAGCCACCCCGCCGCTGTCCGTCACTGACCCCGGTGAGTTCAACTTCCCGCTTGAGGGGCTGACCCCTGATACCACCTATCACTTCCGGGCGAAGGCAGCGGGTGACGGCACGGCCTATGGTGACGATATGCCCTTCACCACTGATGCCGCGACGACTACTCCACCGGAGGTAGCCACCACCCCTGCCACCAGTGTGGGCAACACCGGCGCCACACTGAACGGGAACCTCGGCGCGCTTGGCACGGCCTCACCGGCGGAAGTGTTCTTCGAATGGGGCCTGACCGCCCGTTACGGCAATCCTACCACGCCCCAGGCCATGACCGGCGCTGGTGACTTTGCCTTCGCCCTCGGTGGCCTGACGCCGGGTACTACCTATCACTTCCGGGCGAAGGCATTAGGCGATGGCATGGTGTATGGCGACGACATGACCTTCACTACTACCGGCACTCCTGATACCGCGGCGCCGCAGATTACGGGTGTTGACGCATCACACATAACGGCCTCCGGCGCCACAATCAACTGGACTACGAACAAGCCGGCCACCTCCCGGGTGGAGTACGGCCTTACCGAAGACTATGACTCATCTACGCCCGTGGATATGGAGCTGATAACCAGCCACAGCGTGGTGTTGACCGGGCTGAAAGCCGGCCAGACCTACCACTACCGCGTCATATCCAGGGGCGCCTCCGACATCGAAGCTGTCTCACCGGGCTTCACCTTCAAGACACCCGCGGATTCCGGCGGGGTGCCGGTGTGGGTCTGGATACTCGTCGGCCTGGTGGTGTTTGGTGCGGCAGGAGTAGCAGCCTTCTTGATCAGGGGGAAGCTGGCGAAAGGATAGCAGCCATCGTTCTCAGAGACCGGCAATGACGCGGATGTGGGTCTGTTGCGGGCGTGGGCTTCCCCGATTCGGCCGTCAGCCATAGCGGACAACGCTACCCGCGCATTCCGCGGTCCACCTTCACTCTGCAGCCGGCGCAGAACCCCGGGCCTTTCACATCGGTGTCGTGCAGGGTATTGGAGAAGAACATGATGCACCGGGGGTTGCGGCAGTGCCCGAGCCCATAGGTGTGCCCCAGCTCGTGGACGGCTTCCTTGACGGCCCGTTGCCGGAAGAGGGCGTCATCCGGCGGCGAGCCGTAGAACTCCGGCCTCAGGCGCGCCAGTGAGATCAGCGCCCTTCTGCCCTCGGTGTCCGCGATGCCGAAGACGAAGTTCAGGCCCGGCGCGTAGAGGTCCGCGCCGGCGATTCCCAGGGCCCGGTCGCCCCGTGCCGGGACCGGAACCAGGGCCAGAAGGGCCGAGGCCAGATACTGGCGGCGGCTCCGGCTCCAGCCGTCGTCTGGCAGAAGGAGTGGGCCGGCGACCTCCGTTTCCTGGCGCAGGATTTCCGCCAGAGGCGGCGCCAGGCTCTTGAGCACGGTGTCCTTCACCTTTCCGATAGGAACGAGGGTTATCATCTCCAGCGCGCCTCCGGACTGGAATCAATCTATCACCGCTCCTTGCGGGCGGCAATGGAGGGGGTACGTGGTTCGCTGGCTGCGGTGCTGCTCCGAAACATCCGGGTGACAGGTCGTGTCCTAATAGGTGCGGTCCTTGAACTGTTGCCTGGCCCACGACTGAATGCACGGGCGCCCATTGCTATCCCAGCAGTCCGCCAGGAGGAACGGGCTCACACTAGGTTTCAGGTGGATATGGACCCACCTTCGGTGCATCCGGCAACAACGAGGCCAATCGCCTTTTGGAATCGTCGCATAGCTTGTCCCAGCTGGCCCTCACACCCGCAACAACAGCCGAAGCGGTGTCGGCCATGTCTGCTAGCTTGAAGAGCAGATCCTGCACATCTTTCGGAAGCTTGTCGAAATTCCCTGCCACAGCGAAAGCCACACTCGCCCGGCTAACCAGCCCCTTATTGGCCAGTCCAAACAGCAGATCCTGCACATCTTTCGGAACCTCGTGATACTTCTCTGCCACAGCAAAGGCCACAGCAGGGGCTCTCTTCTCGTCTTCTGCCATCTTGAAGAGCAGATCCTGCACATCTTTCGGAAGCTTGTCGAAACAGGAAGCCACCGCAGACGCCACGGCCCGGGCCCCCTTCTCGTCTTCTGCCATCTTGAAGAGCAGATCCTGCACATCTTTCGGAACCTTCCCAAGATTCTCTACCACAGCGAACGCCACAGCTCGGGCCCTCTCCTCATCTTCTGCCATCTTGAAAAGCAGATCCTGCACGTCTTCCGACAATTTACCGAAATTCCTGGCCACAGCGGCTGCCACACCGCGCGCCGCACCCACGCCGTCTCTTTCTCTCATATTTGCCAGTTTCAACAGCAGATTCTCCACGTCCCTCTTCGGCAGCTTGTCAAAACTCTCTGCCACCGCACCGGCCACAGCCCAAGCCTTCTTCTCATCTTCTGCCATCTTGAAGAGCAGATCCTGCACATCTTTGGGGAGCTTGCCGAAGTTCTCTACCACAACAACTGCCACAACCCAACCATCATTCTCGTCTTCTGCCATTTTGAAGAGCAGATCCTGCGCATCTTTGGGAAGCTTGTCGAAATTGGCGGCCACAGCACGAGCCACAACTATGTCACCCATATCACTCTTAGCCACCTTGAAGAGCAGATCCTGCACACCTTTGGGAAGCTTGTCGAAATTGGCAGCCACAGCACGAGCCACCCCTTCCCTACTCCTCTCTCCTCTGTCGGCAAGTTTGGATAACAGGTCCTGCACATTCTTCGGAAGCTTGTCAAAACTCTCCGCCACGGCATCAGCTACCGCCCAAGAGTTCTCCTCCTTGTCTGCGAGCTTCAATAGGAGGTTCTGCGCCTCTACCGGCAGGCTTGGAAACCGTTCAGCCAGTGCCCTGACAACCGGGTACGGCGACTTTGCGCCCGCGCTCTCACACACTTCGAACAATATTCGCCTGACTTCTTCAGGGACTCCTTCGTAGAACACTACCACAGCATATGCAGCCCAGACAGCACTCTCACCACCGCGTCTCTGTGTCTCAAACAGCATCGCTCTTACTTCTTCAGGAAGATCCTTGAAGCCCATCGCCACAGCTAGGCAGATTCCCGCATCGATGTCAGGCTCTCCTTTTCCATGAAGCTGGAACAGCAGCTTCCTTGTGTCCCCATCGAGTCTTCCGAAGTTGGAGCCCACAAACACCGCAACATCACTGGCGACTTCGCCGCCTTCACTGGTCAGGGTACTCAACACGTTCCTCAGGACCTCATTGCCCGTCCTCGCAAGACTCCCAGTTTCGAACAGGAATTGCCTGAGCGCCTCACGATACGAAGGATGGGAGAACACCAACGTTCTCCTCGACCCCCGGATTTCGAGTTTGTCATTGACAAACCAATCAAGAACTCTGTTGAAATCCCAAGCAGTCTTCGCATTCATCAACTTCGCTACGTTCTCATATCCCTTTCTCACTACCTCTACAGGGAAGTCACCAACCAAGGGAAAGCACAACAAGATCACTTTGTCGTCACTCATCTCCCCGATCTCGTCGGCGAACACCCTTTCCGTCTCCTCTGATTTCTCCCGCAACTCTTTCCATACAAGGTCAGCATCTCCTATGCCCACCGTGGCCAGAACGAAGGCCCTTATGCTCAGAGGAGTAGGCAGTACTCGGCTGTATGTTGCTGACTTGAGCACCGCCTCTCTCAAGAAGTCATCGGCCAGCCACTTGCAGCCTTCTTTCTCTGCCCACAATCGCAGCATTTCCTTTCTTTCCTCGGGGCCATACGATGGCCTCCTTATGCTCAACGTGCTCTCAAACGCTCGCAGTTCAACCTTGCTCAGTTTCCTTCTCTCGAACTCCTTGAACACCTCTTCCCTTGAAGTTATGACCACGTAAGCATCTTCGATGGCCTCAACACCTTGGACTAGCATGCCGATATCTCTCTCCAGGCGCTCGCTCTCTTCGTAATCGCTTGGTCCAAACGGATCCTCAAAGTACACTATCTGTCCTGGCTTCAACTCCGCCTGGATATTCTCCATCCCAGCCCTGACCACGGCCCTCTCGGACTTCTCTCTCCCCCTGACCCACTTGGCCTGATAGCCCCTGCTGTGGTACTCCCACAGCAGTCTCACTGCGGTGTATGTCTTCCCGTACTCCGGGGTCCCAGTAATGAACACTATCCTCTTTCGCTTGAGCATCTCCCTGATCGCGTCGAATTCGAGCGGTGGTATGTATACATCAGCAATTCTGTCATATCGTTTGTTCTCAGGAATGCCCAACTTCTCAAGGAAACTGAGAACCTTGCCTCTGCGTCGAACCGCCTCCAAATCAGCTACAAAGAACCTGCTTGGCCATTTCCTCCCAACATCGACTCCCTCACGACAATCGATCTCTCCGCATATCCGCTTATCGAGCGGCTCCAGCCTTTCATAGACAGATTCGGTTATCACAACGAACGTTGAATTTGGAGACTGTCCACCCTGTTTCTTTCTGTAGTACTCATGGTACAAATGGAGCTGATGCGAGCTTTCCTTCACGCTTCTTATTGTCGACCGTTCCGTGATTAGATCCCTGCCCGCCGGCTTCGCCCAGTTATCATAATCCCCCGCTCCTATCACGATTTCTAGCGGGACCGTGTCATAGCCATGGTAGCCCGTACGATGATCTAACATCTCGAACACGCTGAGGAAGACCCCCTCGAGACTGTCTATCACCAGAATCCAATCATCTCTTTCCCCATGGTTTTTTGCGGCAATTCTTCCCGCACGCTCAAGAGCGTCGATCTTGTCCTCCGCGACCTTAAGGAAATCCGACCTCACCTTGTTCGAATCCATCCCCTTAGCGCATGCAACTTCCTCTGCCAATTGCTCAAAGCCCAGTATGTCCAAGTGAACGAGGTACGTTTCCTTCTTCATATCGTCCTCATCATCTAATAGACACTTCTGCAGCACCCATTTCCCACGGAGAGTATAACACTCTACCGCTATTCTCCCTCTAGGGAGAGTTCGCGCCCACCAGGTACTAGACGAAGCCCACGGCTAGCGCCCCTCTATTCCTGAGCAAACACATAATCCTTTGGTGCGATGGGTTTGAACTCTTCTCCATCTCCCCGTCCAAGGTGCACCCGTTGGCGTCAGATACATCCTCATTTGACTGCCCTACGTGCTTGTGCTAAAACTATGACTTCATCGTCAATACGGCTCAAGGAGGAGGAGTGATGGCCAAGATCTATCGAGACAAAGATGCCAGGCTGGAACTGCTGAAGGGCAAGACCATCGGCATCATTGGCTATG
>JAFGCL010000232.1 GCA_016932645.1 Dehalococcoidia bacterium
GGTGTGGCAGGGTAGCTCAGAGGTAGAGCAGGGGACTCATAAGCCCTTGGTCAGTGGTTCAAATCCACTCCCTGCTACCAAGTCCACTTCCCGCTGCGCAAGATCCCATCCAACGCTTGACATAACACTAGGCCAAATCTCTGCGTGGATATTTGGGGGGAATCAGGTTCTGCAAGATGCTTGGTGGGGTGACACTGCTCCGTCGACGCTTTATCAAGGGTCTTGATAGTGTTCTCGCACGTCGGCTCGGTACTTAGCCATCATGTCTGCCTGCATCTCATCTCTGTATTCGGCGTATTCGGCCATCATCTCTGCTCGCATCTCATCTCTGTATTCGGCGTAGTCAGCCATCACGGATTGCTTTGCGTCCAGGGCTTCCCACATTCCCAGCCTGCTTCCATCAAGAACGAGGGACACACCTTGAATCACGTCTCTCAGTTGTTTGAGATTGATTTGTCTCGCTTCGCGGAGTGTTGGGCTGCCATGCTTGTCTTCGGGGTAGCGGAAGGCGTCTGAGTGTGGATCGAGACGGCTCAGTTCATTCATCCTAGCCTCGATTTCATCCAGACGAGTGTTCGACGAAGAATCCCAGAAGACCTCTTCTGTGATCCTACGGGCCTCTGGCCAGAGATCGACCAGTCTGTGGTGGGTTGGTACGTCAGTTCTCTTGTCGAGCAATCTCGAACCTATGAATATCAATTCCTTTACACGGAGTTCCAGATATTGTCGGTACAGGAAGCCTATCGGGTAGACCAGGATGTCCTGGTCTCGCCTGGTATCGATGACGTGTTGAACCAGAATGTCTCCTGCTGTCTTGTAGCCCAGAGCGTATCCGTCCCAGTCCCGAGGCGTTATGTGTAGACAGGCGTTACAGTACCAGTGAGGGTCAGGGTAGGCCCTTGAGGCGAATAGATTCTCTCTGATACGAGCCATCTGCGCCTCGTTCTCTGCTCTGATTTCCTCGAAGCTCTTCTGGTCCACTTTCCTTCGCTGCCCTTGCACCAAAGTTTACTACTCCAACCTCAGCTTGGATACGGAGGAGGACAGCCTGAAGTGACGTGTTGGTGGGCACAGCCCACCCTACGGTACTCTGGAGTTCTGCGCGGAATTGGAAGTGCGTGATACTGACGTTACGTGTTCTTCCATGTTCCTCTCCTGACTGCTCGGCGCTTCGCTATTGCGATGCCCTCCGTCTGCCGATGAAGTAGCCCACGAAGCCTCCTAGCAGCACTGCTCCTGCACCCACAACAACCCAAATCCAGTTGAATTTGGCCGATCTACTCCAACTAACGTCAACTCCATGTTCAAGGGCGAGTTGGGTAAAGCTGTCGACCACAGCAGGGTCTATCCGAGCCTTCAGCGCAGGTGCAACGCCATAAACGGTGCCATACGTATGTACGGTCACATTGCTGGGCGGCGTGTAGTGCTCTGTGACGAGTAGCGTCTTGCTGTCGACTATGACGACGGCGCTAACTTGGTTATCCGTCACCATCGTAACAACCTCAGCATAGCTCAGCCAGTGCGCGTCCTGGTCGCTTCTCGGCCAGAATGCGATGACCAGCGCCACCGCAACGAAGACGACGAGGATGCCTGCTATGACCCGAATGCGCTTCTTCGACGCCGGTTTGGATGCTTTGACTGAACTCCCTGTTAGTCTCGCACCGCAACTTGAACAGAACGCCGGGCCGTCCCGTGTCTCCGTGCCGCATTTCGGACAAATCATTGCTTCCCTCCTCTGACTGAGTGCTTCATCTACTATGGGCAAGATGCTACTGCGACATTATAGCACCCAACCTCAGTGCCGTAGGGTGGGCTGTGCCCACCATCGGTGATCTCCGCCTTGGTCATCGTTTAACCGCCCGGTTAGGGCAAACCCCGTACCCATCTGCTAATATTTTGTCGTCTGCGCCCAGAATCATGTTTCCTGCCTGTTCCCGGAGGCCACGGGGTAATGCCGGAATATCGACGAGCGAGAATCGAAGCGTGAGACTACGAAGATGGTGGGTCAGCCAACAGGCTGACCCACCCTTGTATATTGGCTAGGAGTCTCTGGTAAAGAAAAAGCGCTTGACGAGTGCGAAAGACGTGCGCACAAGCGCGAAGAAAGCGATTGCGAAGCACGAGACTGCCAAGATGTAGAAGACCAGCGACTCCCTTGTGAACCCGCCACAAGAATAGAGAACAAACCCAAGGATGAGGAAGACTCCGCACACGGCTGGCCACAATACGTAGAAGCGCCGAACCCCTTCGTTCTTCTTGATGTCATCTGGTTTGGCTAGGTCTATGTCCAGCTCAGGTACTAGTCTCGCGACGGGACGTTTGCCGCGCATGAATAACCATGAATCATACACCGCGTGCAAGCCGCTCTCTCCAACGGCAATGGCCGTCATGCACAACCCCGCCATCAGGAGCCCGATGGACATCCTAGGCGCTTCGCCGTTTCCCGTCGTCAGATTGGCGAGTGCCGCCAGTCCCATGCCAAGAAGCAGAACGAGCGTGGCACAGAAGCACCATGCCTTGCCGAGAAGCCCTCGTTCAGTCCAGAAGCGCACCCAAAGGGCCAGTACGGCAGCAAGTAGACCTGAAGCAGTGAAGAATACCCTAAGGTCTTCCACCTAGACCTCCTTGTGCGATTCAATCTCTGTGGAGAATCAGGGTGAGGCTAGCACGGCAAGTGTTGTGGTGTCAACCTCAGCTTGGATACGGAGGGCCATAACTCCAGGGGTTTCATGTTGCCTACAGCTTCCATTCGGCATGCCTAGCGGCGCTCATGTGTGTCGGCTGTCTGCAAACCCAGCAGGTGAGATTTGGGTGAATCCGGGGAATATATAGATATACTGGACTATCACCTGTTTTCTCACCCGATGGCTTGGGGGCAGCCCGAAGTTCTACAATGCGCTGGTCCGCCACACTGAGAGTGGCAGAAACGGAGCCAGTGCTTTGCCACCTCGCCACACGAGATACTTGTTTTCTGCCCGCCAGCCAAGAGCGTTTGTCCTTGACATTCCCCAACCGTCCAGCCACAATATGAGGGCTTCTGGAGGCTGATTATCTTGATGTACCTTCTCTTCTGGATTTGGCTCCTTTCTGCTGCGGTATGGAAATAACACTAGGCCTATTCGCGGCTGTCGTCATAACATCACTGGTATGCGAGTATGCGGACGCCTCCATTGGGATGGGCTATGGCACGACGTTGAGCCCCATACTACTTGCAGTAGGATTCGCGCCTCTGGAGGTCGTGCCTGCTGTGCTAATAGGACAACTCGCTGGTGGCTTGGTTGGGGGACTGGCACATCACCGCTTGGGAAACATAAGTCTTGATTTTAGACGAGACACAGAGATCAAAGGGAGGTTGGCGCGACTGGGTTATCTGCCAAGGTCGACGGATGCCAAGATTGTCTTCATTCTGGCAATCACAGGTATTGCTGGGGCGGCGGTGGGCATATTCACTGCAGTCAACATCTCCGAGATTGCCCTGAAGATATACATCGGGGCTATGGTGTCGGCGGTGGGGGTAATCATCCTGCTGAAAAGGATACGCGAGGGTGCGGTCTCATGGAAGGGTCTCGTCGGCGTAGGGCTGGTCAGTTCTTTCAACAAGAGCATGAGCGGAGGCGGCTATGGCCCATTGGTGACGGGCGGTCAGATCATCAGTGGAGGCGGAATACGGAACTCGGTAGGCAACACCACACTTGCAGAGGCGCTCGTCTGTGCTGTGGGCTTCCTGGGCTATGTACTTCTGGACGTGGACATCTTCTGGAAACTCGCTGTAGCAACAAGCATAGGCTCCATAGTGGCAGCCCCATTCGCTGCAATGACTGTCAAGAAGGTGAGTCCCAATAAGCTGAAGTATGCGATAGGCCTGGCGACTCTAGGTCTTGGCATATTCACCTTGGTGAACACGCTGACTTGAGACGAACGGCATTGGAAGAAAGTGGCTGACTTACAACCCCCTCCTCGGATGTCCTTCTGTGGCATCATATGGCCGCAGCCTCAGCTTGGATTGTGACTGCTACGAAGCATCTGTTTCTCGCTTGGTATCTGTGAGCACGAGGACCGCGTGGCACATCTCCGCAGTGTTCAATAGTCTTCCGTCTTTGTGCCAGAGACCGGTTCGACCGGTGTCTCGGCCTCAGCCCCCATCTTCACAGGGATCGTTTCGGCCAGGCCGAACACCTTTTCCGGGTCTTCCATTCGCTTCAGCTCCGCGGACAGTTGTCCGCCTTTGTAACCATCCATGACCCGGTGGTCCAGCGTGACCATGATCTTCATGATCGGTCTGACTACAACCTTGCCGTCCTCTACCCAGGGACGGTCCCGGACCTCTGTCACAACTACGAATATGGGTAGGCGCGACAGCGGGATTATGGGCCCGTATCCCTCCTCGACGCCAAACATGCCCACCGAAGTCACCATGGCTGAGCCAAAGGGGTCCTGGGGCATGCCCTGGCCGGAGAGGTCCCGGTTCATCCTGTTGAGGTAAAAATCGGCGAACTTCACCACGATCTTGGTGACCCAGGGAGGATACTTGGCGAATATGCTCCTGCTCTTGCCGTAGGTGTCATCCTTTCCTTGCTTCACCTCCGTGGACTTGCTCCTCAGCCTGTTGGCGATGTCGGCCAGCGACATCTCATCGCAGTTCCGCAGCATCACGCCCCCGAGGTCCTCTTTCTTTCCGGGGACCGATACCAGGACGAATATGTCTACGTCCTGCCTCTGGTAGAACTTCCCGGCCTCGCACTTCACGTTGGCCTCGGGATACTTTTTCAGGTACCGCGCCACGACGGCTATCACCAGGTGGGTGACTGTTACATGCACTCCGTGCTTCTGGGAGTACCTGGCAATATAGTCCAGGGCCTTGGTCATCTCTATCTCGACGGAGCCATACATGATGGGCTGATCAGGTTTTGGCCACATCTGAGCCGCCATAGCCATAAACGATGTGGGCTTTATCCTCTTGAATCGTCCTGCCATGATTCCACCTCGCCTCTTCTTATGCTTCATATTCCGCCGTAGCGGCGTGCGGCTGGCGCTGGCCAGGATGGGTATGGAATCTTACCACAGTCGGGGATACTGGCCAAGCCGACCGCGAGCGCTCTGGCGCCCGGCCTCAGCCCGGATATGAAGGAGACGGGTTCCCAAGTCATTGGTTGGTGGTTCAAATTCACTCCCGGCTGCCAAGTCCCCTGACCGGTATTCCCTTTGGCGTCTTGCGCAACGCCCGCTCCAACCTCGACTTGGGCAGAGGGGGACGCACAATCGCTGCGACCTGCCTTGCGATGCTTCAAATACTCTGACCGTACGATGAGTTTGCGGTGGCAGGCAGCGGCCATGACAAAGGGGGCCCTTTTGGGCCCCCTTCTCTTTCGCTGTCACGAACGGCGCAGTCTTCCGGCTCTCACGACCTACCACTTGGTGATGAGAAGGCCGTTCTTGTCCTTCCGCTTGCCGACCACCGCCATGATGAAGTCGATCAGCGCCCAAATACCGAAGCCGCCAATGGTCACGAGCTTCAGTATGCCCAGGCCGATGTGGCCAGTGTAGAAACGGTCCACGCCAAGGCCCCCGAGGAACCATGCCAGGATCGTGGTAGCCAGCCTCGACTTGGGCGAGATGCTCTCCGCAACCGCCTGCGCCGGCTGCATTGGGGTGCTCTCCGTCTGGGTCTCTGTCTGCTCTGGAATCGGTGGTTTTGTGATTGTCGCCATCTATCCTCCTACTTTAAAATCTCGTGTGAAGTCTCGGCAGCGGGGGTCTTCCGCGCCGTACGGGTAAGCCGCCGCACCTGCCGCATTCATCAACGTATCACGGGCAGTTCACCGGCAAATCTCAGGTGGATGCGGCTGAATCACAAACTCTTCACGATCGGCCCGCAGCAATTGTGTCGGCTCTTTGTCAGCCCAGAGCTCGGGTCTCAGGCTAAAACCTCAGGCTACTGCAACGGGGTGCGTAGATGGGCAATGAAGAGAAGCCTGCCTCGGGGAGGCAGGCTTCTCTTGTTCTCTTGCCTCGGACCGGGGGGTGTCCTGTCCAAGACAACCATATGATAGAGCACGAGACATAGTCATGGATTGGAGTCAGGTTAGATGATGCTTAGAATACGGTGAGATTCTGCAACGCAGCGGACCTGCGGCGGCGCTGTAGTTCCGGGCAGGTCAGTCTTTCAAGGCAAGCAGGGCATCGAGATTGCTGCTGCAGAGCAGGTGCAGATTTTTCTTGATCTTCTCAACGGGCCAGTCCCACCATGCTGTCTCCAGGAGCTTCTCAATCACCTTGTCGTCAAAACGCTTCCGGATCAAGCGGGCCGGGTTGCCAGCCACGATGGAGTACGGTTCAACGTCGTCCGCGACCACAGCCCGGGCGCCAACCACAGCCCCATGCCCTATGGTCACTCCGGACAATATGAGGGCCTCTTGTCCGATCCACACATCGTTGCCTATGACTACATCTCCTTCTGAGCTCATGTGGCAGGGCATGCCCTCCGCCTCTGGCCATTCATCCAGCAACCATGTGAATGGGTATGTGGTGGCCCAGTACAGCCGGTGGTTCCCGCCCAGCAGTATGGTGACCTGGTCAGCAATAGAGCAGTACCTACCGATCTTCAGTTTGGTGTTGGCGCTGTACGTATGGACCTCAGGCACACCGTAGGTGTAGTCGCCAATCTCGTAATGGTCTCCGTTGAGGACCTGATTGGTGAAATACCAGGGCTTGGCCGGGTCCGACCCATGGTTCGACTCCCGTAGTGCATATCGCGCGAAGCGCAGGGCATACGGCGGCGCCAGATCATGCATCAGCAGCCGCCAGTTGGACAACTGCTTTCTCAGATCCTTTGGACGCTGCAATCTGATCTGTTCCTGTTCTACTTCTTTCATTCATCCGTCCCCTCTCGTGAATAGCCTCGCCGCCGCTCCTCCGGTACTGCGTCCTGCGATGTCACGGCCGCGTTGGATTCGGCCGACACGACGTCACAGACGGTGGCCGGGAGCTATGTACCACAGCCAGTGCACAGAGAAGAGGGGCTCGGAAGCCCCTCTTCATATAGTATTTGGCTGGACCGCAGCCAATAAGCCGTCTCTATAGCCATCCGCCTTCCTTGAAGGCCATGTCGTAGGCGGGCAGCATCAGCCAGGTGGTTCCACTATCATAGGAGCGGCCGTGCTGGCCCCCGGCGTAGACATTTTTAGTGTAGAACCGCACCATGACCTTGTTGGTAGTGTCGTCGCCTGTGCTGGATAACACAATGGCGTACTCAGTGCCCGCGGAGACCAGGCATCCGCTGGTGAATCTGAAGTCATACCAGGCTGGCGCCGTGGTCAAGGAGGAGGCAGCGAAACTGGTGCTGCACAGTGCGGTGCCCATGGGTTGGTGATTCTCATCGACGCTGTACAAGGCGATCGTCACCGGGTAATCCGGATTCTCCACTTTGTATAGACACAGAGAGACGTAGTTCAGGTAGTGGGTGACGGATGGGGTGAAGGTCTGGCAGGCCCAATTAGCGCCGTAGGCATAGGCGGCCGTATTGCTCAGGGTAGATTGCTCGTACCAGGGGTACTGCCCTTCCTTGAACGTGATGTCCTCGCCGGGCAATGACTGCCAGGCGGCGCCGCCGTCGGTGGAGTAGCCGCATTCGCCCGCAGCATACCCGCCGGTGGCGTTTGTCCGGACGATGACCTTGCTGACAGAGTCACCGCCGTCGCCGGATATCACGATGGCGTACTCGGTACCCGCAGATACCTGGTATCCTTCGCCGAAGCGATACTCACGCCATATCGATTTCGTGGTCAAGGACGATGCTGGGAACGTGGTGCTGGACAGCGCCGGCCCTGCCGGCTGATGAGTGTTGTCCGTGGCGTAGACGGACACGGTAACGGTGAAGCTCGGAACCCCCTGCTTGTACAGGCACAGGGACACGTAGTCCAGGCGGTGTGACCTGGCGGGGGTGAATGTCTGGTAAGTCCAGGACTGAGCATTGACTTCGATACCAAGTGTCGCCGAAGTGAAGAGCTCGTACAAGTAGTGTTGCCCTTCCTTGAAGGCCATGTCGTCGCCGGACAACATTTGCCAGGTGGCTCCGTCATCTGTCGAGTATCCGCGTTGTCCACCATCGTAGCCTCCGGTAGTGTCAATGCGGATGATGGCGCTGCTGCTGAGGCTGCCGCCGTCCCCGGAAATAACCAAGGCATACTCAGTGCCAGCCGACACCTGGTAGGCAGACTCAAACCGATACTCACGCCATACCGGTGCAGTGGTCAGAGACGAGGCGGCGACGGTGGTGCTGGACAGGGCAGCGCCCGTCGGCTGATGACTGCCGTCCACATTGTGCAGTGCTATGGTGATGGTGTAAGTCGGACTGCCGATCTTATACAGAGCGAGGGACACGTAGTCCAGGTAATGGGTCCTGGAGGGAGTGAAGGTCTGACATGACGGATTCTGAGAGTAGACGTTGAACCCGGCATTGTTCACTTCGAACAGGTCATACCACATAGATTCACACTCTCGGAAGGCCATGTCCTGAGTAGACACCATGGTCCAGGTAGTCCCGTTGTCTGTGGAGGCCCCACGCTGACCGGCAACGTAGCTGCTCTTGGTGTAGACCCGAACAAGGGCCCTATTGAAGACATCGCCGCCATCGCTGGAGAGCACCAGGGCGTACTCGGTGCCCGCAGTCAAAGCACAACCACTGGAGAACCAGTAGTCGCGCCAGGTCGGCTTGGTGGTCAAGGAGGATGCCGCAAACGTTGTACTGCACAGGGCAGTGCCAGTCGGTTGGTGATTGCCGTCCACGTCATATACCGATATGGTCATTGTGCAGGTCGGAGTGCCCGCTCTATACAGGTAGAGCGAGACGTAGTTGAAGTAGTGCGAACGGACCGGCGTGAAGGTCTGGCAGGCCCAGTAGGAGCCATACACTGGAACCGCCGTGTTGCTGGCAAGGGCTTGCTCATTCCACGGGTACTGGCCTTCCTGGATAACTATGTCCTCACCGGCGAGTGTCTGCCAGGTCGCTCCGCCGTCTGCGGAGAGACCGGCCTCTCCAGCACTGTAGCCACCGGTGGCGTTTGTGCTGAGTGTGACCTTGGCGGCAGCGGTGCCGCCGTTGCCGGAGATCACCAGGGCATACTCAGTGCCTGCCAGTAGGTCACAGCCGGTGGTGAACCGATACGCCCGCCATGCCGCCGCCGTGGACAAGGACGAGGCAGCGAAGCTGGTGCTGCAGAGCGCAGTTCCCGTTGGCTGGTGGTTGCCGTCCACTTCGTACAGAGCCAGAGTCACAGTGTAGGTCGGCTTGCCCACCTTGAACAGGTTAAGGTAAACGAAGTCGAAGTAGTGAGAGATGGAAGGGGTGAATGTCTGGTACCCCGAATAAAGGCCGTAGACGTCAATCCCGGGATTGATCGAGGTAAAGGTCTCGTACAGATTGTACTGTCCTTCCTTGAAAGCCATGTCATCGTCAGGCAGCATCTGCCAGGTTGTCCCGCCGTCGGTTGAGCTGCCGCGCTGTCCATTGACGTAGCCGCCCTCGGTGTCCACGCGGATCAGGACCCTGTTGATGGTGTCGCCGCCGTCGCCGGAGATCACCAGGGCATACTCAGTGCCGGCGGAGATGTCGTAGCCGATGGGTAGTACGTACTCCCTCCATGTTGGCGCGGTGGTGAGAGAGTAGGCGGCGAAGGAGGTACTGGCGAGCGCAGTCCCCACAGGCTGATGATTCGCGTCCACGTTGTACAGGGCCAGCGTGACGGTGTAGGTTGGCTTCCCTGTCTTGTAGATATACAGGGATACCCAGTTGAAGTAGTGAGAAGTCGACGGGGTGAATGTCTGGCATTTCCATTCCTGCCCGTAGATATAAGTACCGGCACTCTGCGAGGTGGACTGCTCATACCATCCGGTTCCGGTCTGCGCGGCAGTGGATTCATTGACGGTGAAACCATCGGACGCCGTGGCCGTGCCCACCGCGGTGGTCACGGAAACATCCCTGAATCCCAGCGCAGCCCCGGTGTTGATGGTGATGCTGGCGGTGATCTGGGTAGCGCTTCCCACCACGAAGCTGTTCACCGTTATCTCTGGGCCGAAGCTGACCGAGGTGGCGCCGATGAAGTGCCCCCCGGTGATGGTCACGTACAGGGTCTGCTCCTGGACACCCTGGTCGGGAGCCACCGAGCTGATGCTCGGAGGAGCCTGGTTCACAGTGAAGCAGTCGATGAGTGTGTCAGTGCCGTCTGGGGTGACTACAGAGACGCTTCTGAGTCCTGCCGTGGCACTGGGGCTGATGGTGATGTTGACCGTGATCTGCATCGGGCTGTCGACGGTGAAATCATTGACTGTGATCTCCGGCCCGAAGCTTACGGAAGTGGCCCCGCTGAAGCAGTCTCCGGTTATCGTGACGTCAAGCGTCTCCTCTTGAAGTCCTTCCGTGGGGCTGATTGAGCCGATGGCGGGGGGGCCCTGGCTGACGTAGAAGCCATTGGCCAAAGACTGGGTGCCACCCGGCGTGGTCACAGACACATCTCTGAGCCCCGGCGTGGCGCCGGCGTCGATGGTGATGTTAACGGTGATCTGGGTGGGGCTGTCGACGTTGAAGCTGTTGACGGTGACCTCAGCGCCGAAGTCCAGCAGAGTGGCTCCGGTCAAATAGGTGCCGGTAATAGTGATGTCGAGGGTCTCCCCCACTGTTCCCTGGTTGGGGCTTACAGAAACGATCGTGGGAGGGGCCTGATTCAAAATGAAGCCGTTGTCCAAGGTGCCCGTACCCGTTGGGCTGGTAACGGAAATGGTTCTGGCCCCGGGAGTGGCGGAGCTGCTGATGGTGATACTGGCCGTGATCTGGGAGTTGGAATCGATGGTGAAGCTGTTGACCGTTATGTCGGCGCCGAAGCTTACTGACGTGGAGCCGATAAAGCGAGCCCCGGTGATCGTCACGTCCAGAGTCTGCCCCTGGATTCCCTGGCTGGGGCTGGCCGACGTGATGCCGGGAGGAGCCTGAGTTACATTAAAGGCATTGGTAAGGGTGGCGGTTCCGCCGGGGGTAGTCACAGAGACATCCCTGAGTCCCGGCGCAGCCTCGGGGCCAACGGTGATGTTGGCGGTAATCTGGGTGTCGCTGTCCACGGTATAGCTGTTGACGCTGATGTCGGCGCCAAAGCTCACAGATGAGGCCGCAATCAGATAGGTTCCGCTTATAGTCACGCTCAAGGTTTGTCCCTGGCCTGCCTGGTTAGGGTTTAGGAGCGTCACAGTGGGCGAAGCGCTGGCCACCGTGAATCCATCGGTGAGACACGCAGTCCCGCCGGGGGCGGTCACAGACACATCCCTGGCTCCCGGCATGGCGGCGGGGCTGATGGTGATTGTCGCCAGTATCTGGGTCGCGCTGCTCACGGTGAAGCTGTCGACGGATATCCCCGCACCGAAGCTCACCGATGTGGCCCCGGTGAAGTAGGTCCCGGTGATGGCTACGTCCACAATCGTCTGGCCCTGGATACCCTGGTTGGGGGTGACCATGCTGACGGTGGGGGGTGCCTGATTGACGGTGAACAGGTAGGTTACGGTTCCGGCAGGGGTGGTGACGGACACATCCCTGAATCCCGGCGTGGCATTCGGGTCAACCGTTATGTTGGCGGTGATCTGGGTGTCGTTGTCCACGGTGAAGCTGTTGATGGCTATTTCGGCGCCGAAGCTCACTGAGCTCGCTCCGGTGAAATGGGTTCCGTTGATGATCACATCCAGTGTCTGTCCCTGTATGGCTTGGTCCGGGCTGACTGAAGACATTCCAGGAGGCGCCTGGTCGACGGTGAAGGCGCTGGCCAGGGCACCGGTGCCGGCGCCTGTTGTCACAGATACATCCCGCAGTCCTGGCGTAGCATCGTAGGCAATGGTAATGCTGGCTGTGATCTGGGTGTCGCTGTCCACGACGAAGCTGTTGGTGGTAATGCCTTCACCGAAGCTCACCGAGGTGGCATCGGTGAAATGGGTGCCGGTGACAACGATGTCCATAGTCTCTTCCTGCATGCCGTGGTCGGGGCTGGTCGAAACCACAGACGGCGGGGCCTGGTTCACGCCGAAGCTGTCGGGGAAGGTGGCCGTGCCGCCGGGCGTGGTCACCGAGACATCCCTCGGGCCTGGGGCAGCGCTGTAGCTGATGGTGATATTGGCCGTGATCTGGGTGGCGCTGTTCACGGTGTAGCTGTTGGTGGTTATGCCTGAGCCGAAGCCAACCAGCGTGGCTGCGGTGAAGTAGGTTCCGGTGATGGTCACGTCAAGCGTCTGCTCCTGAACACCCACGTTGGGGTTGACCGACGATATGGTGGGAGGAGCATAGTTGACGGTGAAGCCGTTGGTGAGAGTGCCGGTTCCACCGGGATTGGTCACGGAGACGTTTCTGGTTCCCGGGGTTGCCGCCGAACTGATGGTGATGCCGGCGGTGATCTGAGTCATGCTGTCCACGGTGAAGCTGTCCACGGAAACCCCCAGGCCGAAGCTGACTGAAGTTGCTCCGCTGAAGTAGTCTCCGGTGATGGTGGTATTGATGGTCTGCCCCTGGATTTCCTGGTTGGGGCTGACCGATGAGACGGTCGGAGGGGCGTAGTTGACCGTGAAGCCGTTGGTGAGGGTGGCGGGTCCGCCAGAGCCGTTGACTGTAACGTCTCTGCTACCCGGCTTGGCGTAGTGAGCAATGGTGACGTTGGCGGTGATCTGAGTCTTAGAGTCGATGGTGAAGCTGTTGACAGTAGTCTCCGCACCGAAGGTCACGGTGGTGATCCGGTCGAGGTTGGTTCCGGTGATGACGACGCTGGCGAGCGTCTGCCCCTGAACCCCCTGATTGGGGTTCACCGTCGATATGGTGGGGGCCGGCGCTGCTGATACAACTATAGCAACGCCCAGTAGCGAAGCTACGATCGCAAAGATGAGTAGATGCACCAGTACTTTTCTGCCAATGCTAGAGTTCTTCATGATGTCACCTCTCCGAAACAGATTTCACGCCCGTGGATGCCGACCTGATAACAAGCGGCGCACGACGCGGTGCGACCAGCTTCTCGAAGTTCGGCTCCTCGTGATTGGGACTGCATGGCCATCTTATGTGAGTCCCGGGCATTCCCCGGGAATTGGGTAAACCTAATGAGGATATCACGGTGGTCTCTCATTGATGCTTCGAAGGGGGGAGTTATCATCACAAAAACATAACGTCGACGATGGACAGAGAGAATCGGCCGGGAAGGCGCTGTGATGTCGTGCCCGTCAGTCTGGCCGGCGGAGCCAGCGGTGTGTCGATGGGACTATACAGGGTGATGCGGTTATGCCGGGTCATGATTGGGTATCGCGTCTTTGCCGGCCCGAACGAGCGCGTGTTTACAACCGGTCCCCTTGAAGCTAGAATAGATACGTTCCGCGGGCGGTTGGCTCAGTGGTTAGAGCGCCTGCTTCACACGCAGGAGGTCAGTGGTTCAAATCCACTACTGCCCACCA
>JAFGCL010000032.1 GCA_016932645.1 Dehalococcoidia bacterium
GGGGCAGTAAAATCCCTAGGATGTATCGATAGAAAAGGAAGTCCTGAGAATGAGCCTGACCAGAATCGCCATCATCAACATCACCGGCTATATCGGCGCAGAGGTGGCACGGCTGCTCTGCAACCATCTTATGGTGAAGAGCGTCTCCGTCACGGGGCGTAGCGAAGCCGGAAAGAGACTGGGGAGCGTTATGCCCCATCTCTCTCAGATCGATCTCACAATTGAAACCACTCCCGGCGACGCGGATCTCATTATCGCCGCGCTGCCGCACAAGGCCAGCGCGGAAGCCATCATCCCGCTTGTCGGGAGAGGCGTCAAGGTCATTGATCTCAGCGCCGACTTCAGACTCAAGGAAGCGGGACAATATCAGCAGTGGTACGACCACACGCACCCGGCGCCGGAGCTGCTCCAGAAGGCCGTCTATGGCATTCCGGAGCTTCGCCGGACAGAGGTGGCCAAGGCCCAGTTGGTCGCCAACCCCGGCTGCTACCCGACTGGCGCCATTTTGGCCCTGGCTCCCGCAATCAAGGCCGGTCTTATCGGCCGCGACATCATTATAGACAGCAAGTCCGGTGTTTCAGGAGCAGGCAGAGCCCTGAGTCTCACCACCCACTTCCCCGAGATCAACGAGAACGTCTCAGCGTACTCCATGGCCGGGCACCGTCATCTGCCCGAGATCGTACAGGAGTTGCAGGCTTTGCAGCCCAATGAGACGCTGATGATCACATTCCAGCCCCACTTGGTACCGATGACGCGGGGTATCCTGAGTTCCTGTTACGCCTCGCTGCTAGAAGGGAAGATAGCCATCAGCCAGCAGGGAGTAGACGAACTGCGGCAGGTCTACCGGGATTTCTACGAGGGCGAGGCTTTCGTGAAGGTGGTGGACATGCCACCGCAGACCAAGCAGGCCTGGGGCAGCAATCTCTGCCTCATCCATCCTACTATTGACCTGCGGACGGGGCGCCTCATCGTGGTCAGTTGCATCGACAACCTCGTCAAGGGCGGAGCAGGTCAGGCGATCCAGAACATGAACCTGATGCTCGGCCTTCCTGAGACGATGGGACTGGAGGCCCTGCCGGTCTATCCCTGAGCGGCAGGTGCCGATTCCGGCTGCGCCTCTGATAAGATGCCTCTCACCGTTCAGGCTGCGGCGCTTGTTGTCGGCATCCTGAACAGTATATACTCAATAGCGTCATCCGCGCCCCCATCGTCTAGCGGCCTAGGACGGCGGCCTTTCAAGCCGTTAACAGGGATTCGAATTCCCTTGGGGGCACTTCTCATACCCCTGATTATTCCTGATGTAACAGTGTCAACTTGAGTTCGATACAGATGGAGCAGTGTCATTGGGCCAGGAGAATCATGCTGCGATGTCTGATTGCCAACATAATGTGAGATACGCAGAATCCACGGCGTTCCGCCCAACGGTTACAGCAAGAAATCAGCCAATAATGGGCCGATTTGAGCACTCAGGAGGACTCTCTCTTGTTGCCCGTATGGTGGGTCAGGCTGAGGTTCTACAGAGGAATGGTGGAGTGGCAAGACACTAGAAAGCGAGAAGGGTGGACATTAAGATGCCCGTCTCTACTAACAAATCAGCCCACTCCTCAACGATATGTGAAAGCACTTGCTCCTGGCCACATGCGTTAAGGGTAGCATTCTGAACTTCGAATTCCCAGCAGCCGTTGGGTGAGGCATTGGCCACAGGCGTCCCTAGATCGACCCATCGCGCCAAGAGGAAGTCCGCGATTGCAAGTCCTCTGGCAATGATGGTGGTGATTGTAGGCATCTACTCCCCCTTGACGCCCAATAGCAGCCAGAGGCTACCACATTATCCTTAGCTCGTCAAGCCCAAATAAGATAAGGGTGGACATCTCTGCCCACCCTTGCGGCCATTCTCAACGCGGAAGCCTACGAGGGACACCCCTCCTCATACTGTCGAATCAACTCGCCCAGCTCATCCTCGAGTAAGACCAGAGAATTCACTGTGTCAGCGAGATCCTCCTCGGTGCATTGACCCGGCTGTACCCGTATTCTCACCATCTCAAGCTTCATCTGTGTGCGGACCCGCTCAAGTTCCGCAATCTTCCGTTTCAAATCCAGGCAACTTTTCGGTGACAGTTTCACTGCCATTCGCACGCCTCCTCCGCTCCAGGACGCGAAAGTGGGGTTGTCTGCTCCCATCAACCCACTCCGACTGTTATAACATGTGATTGTCTCAAGAGCCTCTCTGATGCAGGCGGTTGCGTCACGAAACAGTATCTACGGCAGGGCTGCAGTGCAGGTCCGGCTGGCACACTGGCATGTCCCATGACAGGAGGAATCAGAAAAGGAAAGGGAGAAGTCATGATCACGACCGCCAGCCGTGAGCCCTTGCGTCAGACCGGAATCTAGGGGAGCACAGAATCCAAAGCGGTAGCCATACGAAGTGCGCTCCTTGGCGAATTCCATGACGGGTACTATGCTCAGTTGGGCTGCCCTGCATGAGAAGGCGCCCGCTCCGCGGTTGGCAAGTACCTGCCTGTGTCTTCCCTGTTTGAGGCCAGTGTCTACTGGGTTCAGGGAGCCGGAGTGTATGCTCGAACGCGCTCAAGATGAAGCGGGCACGGTCTCGGGTGTCCGATTGTCAGCTCTTGGCTGATTCCTCTTGATCATACCCTGTGGATACCAGTGCTGTTCGAAATCGGCTTCCGCACCGCACTTCTTGCACACAGCGTGGACTATAGTCGCATGCTGATCGCCACACAGCCAATGGTGAACACATGGTCGGGGTGAACGGTTGGACCGGTTGCCTGGCTGCTTCATCAGTAACCCCCCTTTGCGAGCAGTCTGACCAATGACCCTCTCAGGTAGTGGTTGCCTGGATGCCTGGGCAATAGAAGTTTGCCTAGGATGATACACGTGGCGTTCGGGCGCTGTCAACCCCCGTGCCCCAGCACAAAATTGCGCCAGTAGGCAATCAATTGCCTACCAGACATGACTCTGCTATACTGTTATACTGTTTACTCAAATGGTGAATAGACCCACCAGGCGCCTCAGGTAATCACATCAGCTTTCTGGCCAGGGGGCCGGTGAAGCTTCTGGCATCTTTCACCCGGATCACTAGATTCATGGACAGTGCAGATGAGTAACCATATAGTCATGAAAGCCAGGAGAAAGCCCGCGAAACAGGGCCTGCCCGAATTCGTGGAGCTTCACCTGAACAGGGACAGGTGCAAAGGCTGCCGCTACTGTGTGGAGATCTGCGCCCGGAAGACGCTGGCCATCGGCGACGAGATGAATGCCAAGGGCCACCTGCTGCCTATGGTAGTAGAGGGCGCCGATTGCGCCGCCTGCGGTTTGTGCGCCATGATCTGCCCGGACTTCGCGATTTGGCTGTCTACAGAGGAATACGAGGAGTAGAGCGAGAGAGCCTGATGTCCGATACTGGTGTACTTCAGGGACAATTCTTCATCACCGGGGATGAGGCCTGTGCGGAAGGCGCTATAGCCGCCGGATGTCGCTTCTTCGCCGGCTACCCGATCACGCCCACCTCTGAAGTCGCCGAGCGCATGGCCCGTCGGCTTCCACAGATCGGCGGCGTCTACATCCAGATGGAGGATGAGATCGCTTCCATGAACGCGATCCTCGGAGCAGCCTGGGCTGGAGCGAAAGCGATGACGGCTACGTCGGGACCCGGGTTCAGCCTGATGATGGAGAACCTGGGTTTGGGCTTGATGCTGGAGACACCATGCGTCGTGGTCAACATTCAGCGGGCAGGTCCCTCTACGGGGCTCCCCACGATGGCGGGCCAAGGTGATATGATGCAGGCCAAGTGGGGTTCTCACGGAGTCTACGAGATCATCGCCGTATCGCCAAGCTCGCCGCAGGAGATACTCGATCTGACCATAATGGCCTTCAACTTCTCGGAGAAGTACCGGTTGCCGGTGCTGGTCATGGCTGACGAGACCGTGGGGCACATGAGCGAGAAGGTCACC
>JAFGCL010000233.1 GCA_016932645.1 Dehalococcoidia bacterium
CCCCTACGTATCGCCCCTACGTTTGCCCAACGACCACGCCCATACCATTGGCGGACGGATCCGGGCGAACACAAGGTTCGCCCCTACGGTAACGCCTGAACGCCACATGAAAAATGAACGCCGCCTGCAATGGACACTCTGGTTGACATCGTGCCCATTCAAGCATGATCGTGCCTATAGTGGGTATGGTTACGGCTCCAGGAAGCTGCCATTCGCGTCCACCGACCGCCTCATAGACCAGATCATGTACAAGCCCTATGGCCTCATCGACGAGGAAACAACCGCCGTTGAGGCGGACACGACAACCAAATCCACAGAAGATGATTGACAGACCGGACACTATGATTCATACTACAGTATGAATCTGGTATGAAGAGGTGGTAACCCATGCCCAAGACAGCCAAGACAACCAAGATTGCCATCAGTCTGCCGGAAGATGTGCTCAATGCAGTAGAGAGGGAAAGGGAAGAGAGCGGCGAGAGCCGGAGCGAGTTCTTCCGTCGTGCTGTGGAGGCGCTCTTGCGCCGGGAGCGGGAACAGACCTTGAGCGAACAGTATGTCCGCGCTTATCAGAAGCTGCCGGAGTCGCCAGACGAGGTTGAGGCTTCCCGCCGATCCGCCAGCAGTATCCTGTCTGAGGAGCCCTGGCAGTGAGAAGAGGCGAGATATGGTGGGCAGAGCTGGGAAAGCCAGCCGGGCGGCGGCCCGTAGTGCTCCTGTCGCGAAATGAGGCCTATAGCGTCCGCTCCCTTGTTATTGTAGCGCCAGTCACTACCCGCATCCGCAACATCACTTCCGAGGTGCCTCTCGGGGTGGCTGATGGCATGCCGCAGGATTGCGTGGCCAATCTGGATACCATCACTACCGTTCCCAAAGACTGCCTTCGCAGCCGTCTGACCGCCCTGAGTGCCAAGAAGGTCAATGAAATCGAGGCCGCTATCCATTTCGCCCTCGGTATGGAGTCCGCCTGAGGCGGATCGCCCCTGCATTTGCCCAATGACCACGGCCACGAACGTGACCCCACGATGGCCATCGAAGACGATCGGTTCCATCGTCCGCGGGTTCAAGATTGGCGTGACCAAATGGTTCCGGGCGAACACCGACGTCTATTCCGTCTGGCAACGCGGGTATTACGAACACATTGTTCGAACCGAGACCGAACTGACGGCGATCCGCCAATACATCCAGGCCAACCCCACCCAATGGGACGAGGACGAGAACAACCCGGATTTCGCGGCGCAATAGGCGCGGCGCACGGCACCATTCTCCCCGTTGAATTGGATGCCGCCGTGACCTGCCCAATGGAACACACGGCATGTCCGTCTTTATTGGTAGGGGCACGTTGCAACGTGCCCCTACGGTTGTCGTGCAGGGGCATACCTTCCGGTGGCGTTCGCATGGAACGAAAAAACGCACATCCGGGTTGGATTCGGGCGATCACCAGGATCGCCCCTACGACGACATTCGAACGGCACCGCCAACGACATGCCCCGCCGAAACGGAATGCCGTAGGGGCGAAAAATCTTTCGCCCCTACGACCACCACCATCCCCCCCTTGTACAAGGGCATCCGCCTCAGGCGGACCGTGCCCCTACCCAAACGGTGATCCCATGTGTAAGGGCGAAGCATGCGATTCCGCCGGATGCTTCGCCCCTACGGAGACGTTGGCAACATGGGGACATCGCCCTACGCCCGGCATACCTACAACACGTACGGGGAATGATGATCTGAAGGACCGTGTTTGGGATTCGAGGAGGAACCTGGAGCGGGTGACGCGATTCGAACGCGCGACCCCTTGCTTGGGAAGCACTTGAGGCTCCTCCACGCTTGGATTGGAGCCAAAACGCTGGTTTCGACTGCTTGACTCTGTACCCCTTTTGCACCTGACCGCCAGCCAGTCAAGCTGTCGTCACCTGACCTCTCAGCCAACACCATTCTAGACCTTGGCGCGGAGTAGTTCAATCGTCCCATGATTCGCGTGATGCCCAAGTGATGCAGGAGTAACGTCAGTTTGCCATCAACCAAGGCAGGCGCTCCATGCTGAGGACCTCCACCCATGTACTTCGTTGGTCTCCGCCAACGGGTGCGGCTGTAAGGTCGGTGTCGACAGGTGACATGGCGCACGTCCCCAGAACGGCACCTTGGTCGCAACATGACCGCTTCTGCGGTTGAGGCTCGATCGATCCATCAACGTGTAAGAAAAGCGTGGCTCTTCCTCTGTTCATCTCGCCGCAGCAACAATAGCTATGATGCCCACTATTATGAGGTAGACACCGATAACATAGGCGATTATGCGTGGCCGTGCGATCACCAAGATGCCTACAAGGATGCTTATGATGCCTGCGACCAGTCCGCTGATTTCTACTGGTCCCTCCCTTCACTCCGCTGGGAGGGCTCTCCATATCCTCAGACATTACTGGAGGAAGAAATCACCGTACGGGTTCAGTTGCATCTGGCGGATTAGTTCGCTTCCTCTGGTGCGCAGCTTCCTGCAAATGGTGTTCAACTGGTCGAGCTCTTTCTTTGACAGACAGGCAGTGGCGCCTCGCGCGGTCCTTTCCTCTGCCTGCCGGCTCCACGCCTGTTCGCCTTTCTTGGTCAAAGACACTCTGACCCAGTTTCTTCTGCCCATGTCTCTGGTTGTTCTCACAAGGCCTTCAGTCTCCATCCGAGACACCAAAGCCGATACGGTGTGGGGTTTTCGGTTCAGTCGTCGGGCAAGTTTCATCGGGGTCAATGGCTCCGTGGATGTCTTCAGTAGATCCAAGATTGCCGCTTGAGGCACTGTCAGGCCCACTTTGCCCAACTCTATCTCTCTAGCTCTGTGCAGGGTGATCCAAGTGAGGGCCAAGTTCTCCCAAGCCCTTTCGTGCTCGCTCAATCCTGGAAGCCCTGCAATACTTCTCTCTGCGCGCCCATTCATTGCTCTCCTCCTTCGTGAAGAAGGCCAGGCACCTCTGTGCTCCGCTTCCCAACGACGCTAACCAAGGCGAGTCTTGACTGCGTCCCAATTTACATTGTTGAAGAAGGCTTCGATGTAGTCGGCTCTCTTCAGACCGTAGTCAATCATGAAGGCATGCTCGAAGACATCCATAACCAGGATAGGCTTGCAGCCGGCCAGATGACCTGTCTCGTGCTCATTGATCCACTGGTTGAACAGATTTCCCGTCACGACGTCCTGGTAGAGAACGGCCCAACCAATGCCGCGCATTAGGCCGGTAGATTCAAAATCCTTCAGCCAACCTTCGTGGCTACCGAAAGCTTCCGCCATTTTCTTGGCGAGAGCACTTGTGTTATCCAGGGCCGTCTTCCCCCCCAGATTCTCAAAGTAGTACTCATGAAGCCGCATGCCGTTGAACTCAAATCCGAGCCTGCGTTTCAGTTCGGCATACTCCGGTGTTCTGGTCTTTCCCTCTTGCAGCATGAGGTTGAGAACCTCCAGAAACGTGTTGGTGTTCGACACGTAGCCATGATACAGAGCAAAATGGTTCTTCAGCAGCGTCTCGCTGAATCCCTTCATCCCGATGAGACTGCCGTAGTCTTTGGCCGTGTATTCCATCTGTTCGCTCCTCCTCCTTTCAATGAGTTCAAGGTCCTGCTCCCTGCTACTGCAGAGCCCGCAATATCGCCTCGTTGAACTCGGGAATGTCGGCAGGTTGACGTGAGGTGATCAGGTTTCCATCTCGAACCACTGCCTCGTCGACCCACAAAGCACCCGCATTCTTGAGATCGATGGCAATCGAAGGCCATGATGTCACCTTCCGTCCTCTTACCACTTCGGCGGAGATCAGCAGTTGTGGCCCGTGGCAGATAGCGGCCACAACCCGGCCCAGTTCGTGCGTCTTCCTCACCAAATCGACCATGGGTTTGTGCAGCCGCATTTTGTCAGGTGCGTAGCCCCCCGGGATGATGACGGCATCGAAATAGTCGGCCCTCACCTGGTCTGCGTCCGCATCCACCTTGACTTCGGCCACGCCTCGCTTACCTTTGTATGTCTTTTGTATCCCGCTGCCAACCAGCATCACTCTCGCCCCGGCCGCCTTCATGGCCCGGAGGGGCTCAGTGAGCTCGGCGTCCTCAAAACCTTGCTCCACCAAGATTGCGATTCGCTTGCCATCCAACATCAGTAAATCCTCTCCTTAGGTCCTAGTGCCTCCTGTACGTCGAGACCAAGTGATGCGCATGCTCTTCATGGCTCGATGCGGGCCAGGCGGGCAACGTTCTCTCACCTGGCCACTGCTGGAAGGCGTTGATCTCCTGGGTCAGGCCCTCAGCCACCCTGCATCCATGGGCCTCGGCCAAGAGTCGGTACATCTCGATGGCGGATTCAGCCAGACTGTCCCGAGCGCGCAGAATGAAGACGGGTTCATCTTCCCCTATCGTTGGGATGTCCACTTTTCCGTATCTACGAGACTGAGCCATTTGGTCCTCCTCACCCCCATTTGTCACACGCACCAGGCCGATGTCTGATCAAATCTTGCCGGCAGGCATCAAATGGATATCTTTTGTCATTTCCTTCACCAAGACCAGCGCCCGAATAGTCAACTCTGCAGGCTTACGTCGGTCCGGCGCCTCAACTACCATGATCACGTTTGGCTGTGCCTCCACAGAGTCTGCAACGACCACGCCGGGCTGGCGGCGTAGGACAGAAACCGCCGCTCCACCCCGTCCCTCTTCCACGTGCACCAGAACGTATACCCTGTCTCTCTGCGATGCTTTCTTCCTGGAGTACTCATCTCTCGCCAACGCGGTCATTTCTCCATACCTCTTCACACTGGCCAGGCAACACGACGCTTGTGCGACGTTGACGTCATCCATGCTCGGCCGCTGCACAGCCAAAGCTCTAACCCATCGGCTCCGTGCCTCCAGAATCGAAAGCCCTTCTATTAGTCCCTCCCCCTTCGCTGATGAACGGGTTGGAATCTGCTTGGCGCTGACCTACCATTGCTCTCGCGGGTGCGATCTCAGCCCATCGCAGGTGATTTCTAAAAAGTCTCTCCGCGCCGCATAGCCTGCATTCTCCTTTGCTCAAAGGGCCGACCGCCAGGTCGATAACCCAGTGATGGTAACAGTTGCGTTTCCCCGCCCCGGAGGTCAGTTGGCCGATGTGGGATAGCTGCAGCTTCGCTTCTGTTGTCTCCGTCAGTCGCTGCATTGGCTCCAGCACTCCTTTCCTTGAGCTTCTTTGCTACTGCCTGGTACGAACTGCCGCCAGATCGTGCTCGCTCCCCGTGACGAGTAGCGAGTGAGCCGGCTTGTCAGCCCGGATCTCAGGATGCATCAGCCGGTGCTCTGCGAAGCCGGTTTGCCCAAGGTATTCCCTCATGATCCGGGCATACATCAGCAACAAGGCCTGCCCCACTGTCTGATGATCAACTTCTTGCCACCGCAGCGACCCGCCGATGACCTGCCGGGGTTGGTGACATTCGTCGTAGTATCCTCCATCAGCTTCGACTAGCTTCTCCTCTGGCAGTATGTATATCTCGACGTAGCCGCCGGCGCGCAGGCCACAGTCGCTCTCGGCCAGCGCCAGACTGATTATCGAAGCTGCGGCAATATGGCCATCTCCTCGTGTCCCCGGATGGGGACGGTAGTACTGCCAGTCAACCCAGTCTCCGCAACGACAGCAGACGGCGTCGATCAGGGCTCCGACCTCGAGGGCCACATCGACCAATACCGATTCAATCTCCTTCACGGTCTCTCCGCTGCCGTGATCCGAGCGGTGACCTGGCTTTGAAGTGGTGACTTCAACTGCATTCTTCAGCGGTGAAAGTGTCTGCAGACTCATTTCAGCTCACCTCTCTGCGGGACGCACAGTCCATTCTGCGGTTCACATGCTCCCGACTGCAGCAAATTCTCGCGGTTCTACCATTGGTGGGACTTGAGTCGTCTCGACGGACGAACTATCAGACTCCCCGCCGACGTCGTCCCTCGAAACCACCGTGCCAAGGAGACCTTGAACATGCGCCTGGTGCTCCAACTTGTGTATGAGATTCGTCACCACCCTCTCCCACGTAAACAGGCGGGCCGTCTGCCGTGCTGCGGTACGTATCCTCTCGCCCTCTTCGGGATGAGTTACGAAGTAGCTTGCGTACGTCTCTATCTCCTGAGGATCTGCTGTATCCAGTACCACCGAGTTCTGCAGATGCATAGCGTAGTCCTCGCCGGTGCTGCCAGTGAACGCCAAACCCCCGGCAGCCATGGCCTCCAGGCCCACTAGACCAAAAGGCTCATGTCCGCTGTTAGCCAGGACCGCATCTGACGCGCGATAGATCGTCCGCAGAAACTGCTGAGGACAATGGAACTTGAGATTCAGATAGTCTGCGCCCCCTCCACTTTCGACAGCCTGCATATAGTCATCGGCGGTGTTTCCTGAGGTGTCCACATCTATGGTGCGTAGCCCGACAGCGCGGGCTCTGGTGATGACCTCGCCGCCGTACGGCTCTATCCCCCCTCTGGCAAGAAGCACACTTCTCATCCCTTCGGCTTTCAGCAACCCGGCGGCGTCCACTGCAGTTTCCCAGCACTTGTCCGGGTGATAGCGAGCCACCTTGGACAGCAGCATTCCGGCCTCTGTCAGTCTCCTGAGCTGAGCAACCCGGCGGTCGTCCACATCTCCCAGTAGATGAGCCGGGATCCCATTGGGGATCACCAGGGGGTCGATGCCATGCTTCCACATCGTCTGTTTCATGTAGCGGCTGACGGTGGTGATCGTGGCCGTGTAGCCCAGCCTACCCCAGTCGATGCGGTCGAACCCAAAGGTGTTGTTGGCATTCCAGAACATGACCGTTGTGTCCCTGAGCCCATTCGCGTGCAGAGTGTCGCTGGTGCGACACATGGCCTCGGCGGTGTGCCATTCTTCACCGAGTATGACCACCATCCTGTTTTCCCTGACCGCTGGCTTGACCACGTGTTCCATCACAAACGAGGGTATGGACTCGTTGAAGTCATACAGTTTCTCATTCTCGCCCTGGTACACGCCGCGGGGGTAATAATGACTGATCCACTGACACCACCGATGGAGGGTCAGCCTCTGATCGATCATCTTCTCTTCACCCCTCAGACGGGGATCGCCGACAAAGAACAGATGAACGGGAAACCCCATCGAAGCCAAAGTCTTCGACAGTCCGTCCACTCTCACCCCCAGCCCGCCTGCCGAAGAGTAGGCGTCAGGTCCCTCAAATGAAAGGATGACGAACACCGTGTCGTCCGGGCCAATGCCTTTGCGTCCCATCTAACTCGCACCTCACTGCCAAGATCAGCAGCATCGGATTCTGCTGGTGTTGCAGGCGCGGCTCCGGCCAATCTCCGGGTTTTCGGATATGTGCCACAACCGCCTTCACCATCGTGCCTCCATCCCCATGTCCGCACACGCCCGGAGATATGAAGTATTGCCGCGCCTGCAACTCATGGAAGTATTGTGGCAGGCGTGCAATTCGAGGGATATTGGGGAGACTACTTAGCTGGGGGATGTGGGGGGTACTTATTCCCGTTAGAGTATCTACAAGCCGTGACAGCTCAGTGGGCAGGGGACAACGCTGCCCACTAGCCAGTGGGAGACATCACCGCTCCAATGCGGGATGCGCGGTCACTTGCCGGGCGGTGTGATACCAGCCTCGATTGCGTAGCGGAGCAACTGAACCTGGTTGTGCAGGCCGAGCTTGTGCATCACATTTGCCCGGTGGACCTCAACTGTACGCCGACTTACGGACAATCGCTCGGCTATTTCGGCATTGCTCAGACCCTGTGCCAACATATGCAAGACCTCGCGCTCCCTAACCGTGAGCCTCTCGTGAGGCTTGAGCGCCGTCCCTTCTTGTTTCTGGAGATAGCCCTCGATGACATATTCTGAAAGCGGTGGGCTCAGGTAGCGGCGCCCGAGAACCGCCTCTCGAATTGCATGAAGAAGATCGTCGGCTATGGAGTCCTTTAGAACATAGGCCTTCGCTCCAGCCCTCAGCGCCTCCATGACATATCCCTCGTCAGCGTGCATCGACAGAACCACCACGCGGGTCTTCGGTGAAAGCTTCTTGACGTACCGCGTGACCTCGATTCCATTCATGCCGCCCATCATGATGTCCACCACCAGCACGTTTGGCTGCAGGCGTTCCACAAGTTGCGTTGCTTCTGCGCCATCGGCAGCCTCTCCGACGACGCTGATGTCCCCTTGCCCCTCCAGCAAAGTCCGCAGGCCCTGCCTCACTACATTGTGATCATCTGCCAGAACTACGCTTATCGTTCTCTTTGCTCCTTCTCCGTTTTGGCTTCCTCTTGGCTAGAGGCAGTTCCGCTATTACACAAGTCCCTTCACCTGGCTTTGATTGTACCAGCAGCTTGCCGTTCAGCGACATTGCACGCTCCCGCATGCCGCTGATGCCCGTGCTCGCGTAGGCCACGTTGTCGACATCAAAGCCAATGCCCTGGTCTTCCACTTCGACGAGAAGTGCGTCGTATTCAGCACGTACGACCACCAGCACCTCCTCGACCTTGGCATATCGCGCCACGTTAGTCAGCGCCTCCTGGACGATGCGATAGGCAGCGGTGACTATATCCTGAGGGAGGTCTCTGCGCAGCCCGCGGTGCTTGAAGTTGACCTGCACGTTCGTCTGAGCCGTGTAACGCTTGAAGTGCCACAGTAAGGTCGGCAAGAGGCCAAGGTCATCCAGCATGGTCGGCCTAAGCTCCAGCGACATGCTCCTTACCTGCGTCATGAGTTCGCGCAGTGCCTTGCGCGCTTGCCCTAACTCGGAGCCGTTGCCAGCGGAACTCGAGAGGGAGATCTTGTCCAGGCATAGCTTGAGTGCTGTGAGCGACTGCCCCACCTCGTCGTGCAACTCGCGGGCGATCTTGCGGCGTTCGTTCTCCTGCGCCGAAACCACACGGTGGGAGAGATTCCTCAACTGCTCTTCAGCCAGCTTACGGTCAGTAATGTCGAAGGCCACGCCGACAACACCACCAATCTGTCCCCCCACATCTCTAAGCGGCTCCACCCGGCAATAGAACGTGCGTTTCACCCAGTCCATCTCGTATGTGGCTGGGGTGCCCTGCAGCGCCTGGCGGTGCGCCGCGTATGGAGTGAAGTCGAGATTATCCACCTTGAAGTAGTCCGCCAGAGTCATTCCCTGGATCTGACCTGGTACATCTTTGAACAGTTCCAGCCCCGAACCCGCGAACGAGGTGAATCTCATCTTGGTATCGAGAGTCCACGATACGCACGGGATCTGGTCCAGCAGCAGCCTGAGCCTCGTTTCGCTCTCCTGCAGCGCCAGCAGGCCTTGTTTCCTCCTGGTGACGTCACGAAGGGTGGCCAGATAAGCGGGAGCGCCTTCCCAGTCAACCTCCACAATGCGCATCTCTGCAAAGGCTTCTTCACCATTGTCTTTGGGAATCTCGATCTCAGTTCCTTCAACCAGTGGGAACCTGAACAGGGTTCCCACCAGCTCCGTTGGTTCTCTCCCGAGAAGGCTAGCGGCTGCCGGGTTGGCAAAACGAATAACGCCGTCTTTCCGGACGACCACTATGCCGTCAGCGCTGCCGGAGATCGCCCTTCGAAAGCTGGCATCGGTAGACCTGTACCTGTCTTCGGCCTGTTGTCTCAGTCTGTCGTTCAGCAGCTTCACTTCTTGTTGTGCTTGCCACCACTTGGTTCGGTCTCGGATCACCGCCACCGTGCCCGTCTTCTCGCCATTTTCGTCTCTCATCATGCTCACAGACGATCTGGCATAGACTCTCTCTCCGTTCTTCTTGACGTGGAAATTCTCCCCGGTCCAATGTCCGTCTGTCGCCAAGTCCTTCTTCGAGTCCAGTTCGTCTTCGGGGGTCAGCCAGACCTGCTGGCGCAGCTCTTCCAGCTTGTGACCTATCGCCTGCGCCGCCGGAACACCGTATACTTGTTCAGCAATCTCGTTCCAGTATGTCACCTCGTCATCATTATTGACCACAACAACAGCGTCGAAGATGTGGGATAGAATGTTCGCCTGGAATCCCAGTTGCTGTTCAGCCTGGATTCGACGTTCCTCCCGGTCAATTGAGTCCAGGGCGTAGGAAATATCGGAGCTCAGCGATTCGAGTAGACGAATCTGGTCTGCATCAAAGGCGTTGGGTTCGAATGAATAGAGGCTGAGTGCGCCGATGGCTTTGCCTTCCCGGTGCAAGGGAAAGGCGGCTGAAGCCCGGAAGCGGTAGTCTGAGGCGGCGTCTCGCCAAGGCGACATGGCGGCATTCGTCGCAAAGTCGTTGTTGACAACTGCCCGGTTCTCCCGGATGCACGTGCCGGTTGGCCCCGCGCCCAAATCACCGTGCACTTCTACCTTGATATCCTTCACGTAGTCCGCAGCCGGGCCTGCCCAAGCACATGGAACCACGTTCTGCCCCTCCGCTTGACCGATCCAGACCAACGGGAAGCGGCTCTCCTCCATGATAATGTGGCAGATCTCTGAGTAGAGCGACTCGACGTCCCCAATCCGGACTATCGCTTCGTTGGCCCGGCTGAGCACAGCGTAGAGCTGCGTCAGCTTGAGAATCTTCTCCTCACGATACTTGCGTTCGGTGATATCGTTGTGCATCGCCAGATTGCCCAGATGACGCCCCGCCTCGTCGCGCATTGCCGTGGCACTGCAGAGCGTCCACAGGGCTGAGCCATCTTTCCGTCGGAACTTGTACTCAGCATCGATGACTTTGCCTTCCTCAAGTTTCCTTCTTGAAGCCACCACCAGGTCCCTCTGGCCCTGTTCAATGAAGTCAAGGCCCGTCTTGCCCAGTATGTCCTCCTTGGCATACCCAAGCATGTCTGCCATTTTCTGGTTGACGAAAACGAATCTGCCATCCGGCGAGCCGATGACGATACCCTCTTGGGCTGTCTCCACGATCCCGCGGTACCTGGTTTCGCTGTCCTGCAGCGCTTTCTCTGCTTGCTTGCGATCGGTGATATCCAGGAACGTGGTAGTAACCATCTCCACTTGACCGGTCTTCTCATCGCGGATGGGCTCTGAGTTGATCAGAATCCACCGATGTTGCCCGGAATCCGGAACGAATACGCCCATTACCACCCCGCGGACCGCTTCTCCCGTCCGCAGGGTGACCATGGCGGGGTGATCCTCTCCCGGGAATGGTGAACCGTCCTCATGGACTGCCTGCCACTCGGAGTTTGCCGAAGTGCGCCCGGTTATCTCGTCCAGCTGCAACCCCAGTATTTCGCGGGCGGCTGCATTGGACTCCACGATGACGCCGTCGTTGTCCTGCACTACTATTCCCCCGGCTACGGAGCCGTAGAGTCCGCGATACCGCTCCTCGCCTGCTCGCAGCGCATCTTCCATGCGCTTTCGATCCGTGATATCGGCTATGCCTGCAATCACACCTGAGAAGTTGCCTGCGGGATCGGTGAGTGGAGCTGCGCTGACGAGGGCACGCAGACGGGTGCCGTCTTTCCGGCGGAACTCTAACTCTACCTCCTCCTTTGCGCCCCGCCGCCGTCGTTCGAAGCGCTCTCTTGCAAGAGGGAGGTAATGCTCATCGACAAATGAGAATAGTCCCGTACCCAGCATCTCCTCCGCTTGATACCCCAGCATCTGGGCCATCCGGGGGTTGACGAAGGTTGTCTTTGCCTCTCTGTCGATGACCCAGACGCCTTCCTGCAGGCTTTCCACCAACTGGCGATACTTGCGCTCGCTGTCAACCACCGCTTGCTTCGCCTGCATGTGGATGGCGTTTTCGATGAGTTCCCACTGGCCTTCCTTGCGGATGAGTGCGAATTCGTGATTGCGGATCACGTCCATGACCTCAGCGGCTCCGCACCTGTCCAGGCTGTAGGTGCACAAGGCCAGCATGCGGTGCTGACCGATGACACCGTTTACCGCTGCTTCATAGTCGGTGAAGCTCCTCCAGTCCTGCTTCTCCAGCCAGAATGTATCGCCACTCAGTCTCAAACCGGAGTATCCCGCTGCCAGAGCTGCGTTCAGCTTCTCCACCCATCCGGCGAGGACTCGCTTCTGGTCGAACCTGCCGCCCTTCAAATACCAATCAGTATGCGGCAGTATCTCGATCTGGCCCTTGTCCAACCGATCTGCGAAATCCGGCACGGACTGCACCATCGCCCGAGAAGCTTCCTCTGCACTGAGCGGCTCGGCGGTGATCCACATACAGAACTCATTGTTCAGCAGGCCAGCCCTGAAGTAGGGCACGAGAACGTCCGCCAGATCCTCTTTGGTCTGGTAGAACTGACAGAAGTGAGTGCCCCAGCGGACAGCACCGACAAGGCCAATCCCGGTCTCGATCAACTCATCACTCATGGATTTCTATTCCCGAATCGCGTCAATAGAAGATGATTGAGCTCCTTGATTATCGCCGTAGGTGATCACCATTCGCATGCACGCAGGGGACAATAGACGAAGAGAATTGCCTCCGGGACACGAGAGCCGACCGTCAATGTGATTTGATTATAGACGCCCATTTCTTTCTGTCAAACATACCGGCGCGTGCCGCCCGAAGCGTGACTGAATATGCCTTGGAGTGCACTCTGGGATTACGGATACGTACCGCCCACAATCTGCCACTAAGTATGTTTGCGAATATCTGTACCGGTCAGGAGTTGCGAAGATAGGCATGTATTCAAGTCCGGTGTAGACAGAGGCAGTGACGACAGCAGCGCTAGAACGGTATGACCACAGCAGATCGGCCGCGAGCGGTCCATGCCCAGCACCAGACAGGAGGTATTGGAATGTACAAGAACATGCTGGTCCCAACAGACGGTTCCAAACTGGCCGAATTGGCCTTTCCCTATGCGGAGGAACTCGCCGGCAGGCTCGGCACGAACGTAAGCATACTGCACGTTGTTGACCCGAAAGGATCGGAGGCGCTGCCAATGCACCGGGCATACGTCGATCGGTCGGCTGACGTGATTAAGCGCCAAATAGCAGAAGTGCAGAGGAGACTGGGAAAGAAGCACGCCGCGGATGGTGTCCGTGTTGCTGGTGAAGTGGTAGCAGGCCATGCCGCTGAAGAGATCCTGCACTACACGCAGGAAAAGGGTATCGACTTGATAGTCATGTCCACACATGGACGAACCGGAGTGATGCGTTGGGTATTGGGGAGCACGGCCGACAAAGTGCTGCATGTCTCACCCGTTCCGGTGCTGCTGGTGCGATCGGATGCAGCACAGAAGCGCGGATTTGAGAAGTGGACTGACATCACACTGATTGTCCCGCTGGACGGCTCTCCGCGGGCCGAATCGGTGCTGCCCCACGTTCAAGCTCTGGCACAGCAGGCCGGCAATGACATGCTCAACGTCGTGCTGATCCGTGTCTGTGAACCTCCGCCAATGCCGGCCATTGCCGGGCCTGAGCTCGCGGTCCCCGTCGACTACCAGGGAATGATGGAAGAGGGCTGGGAGTCGTGCAGGCAAGCAACGAATCAGTACCTGGCTGGTATTGAGAACCACCTGAAGCAGACCGGTTTGCAGGTCCGCTCGGAACCCATTGAAGAGGTGAGGCTCAGCGTGGGTGACGAGATCGTCGACTATGCAAGCAAGATTCCCTTCAGTATGGTCGTCATGGCGACTCATGGTCGGTCGGGCGTCAGCAGGTGGGCCTACGGGAGCGTGGCCCACAAGGTCCTGATGGGATCGTCAAGCCCTGTGTTGCTGGTGAGGACAGCATGAATCGGCGAGATACTGCTCCGCGACAAGGAGGCTCAAGGTGCAGAGAGATGATGCAGTGAGATCCATCGCATATCGCATCTGGGAAGAGGAAGGGCGCCCAGAAGGGCGAGATCTCGACCACTGGCTCAAGGCCGAGGGCCTGTGGGACGAAGAACAGGAGTTCGAAGAGCGCTTGGCTAAGGACGTCGAAAGCTGTGCCCTATGCACGTGAGGAACCAAAAGCCCCATGGGTCGGCCACCGATCAACGCCGGCGAAGCCGAAAGGAGGATTCAAGTGGGAGAGCGGGACAACGTGTACACCTCTGGTTCTTGGCTTGTCAAGGCAGGGAAAGAAGGCGATTTCATCCTGACTTGGGAGACGTTTGCCCGTTGGACAGGCGAGCATCAAACAGGCATGGAGGGTGAAGCTCGGCTTTTGCAGGATACCGAGGAGCCAAGGCGCTTCATTTCAATCGGCAGATGGTCAGACATGCGGAAAGTCCAGACTTGGCGCGAGTCGCCTGAATTCCGGGATTTCTTTGCGAAAGTCAGTGAGCTGTGTGAAGATCTGCACCCCCACGTGTTGAAATCAGTGGTCCGCGTAGCGCACTACTGGCACGACGATCCCTCTGTGACACCAAGTCTGAAGTGGCGAACCGGCCTCATTCGGACGAAGCGCAGGTTTCACGTATTCAGTCGACCCGATGCGGCCGCACATGAGCCTACGAGTTCTATGGATGGCCGGTGTACGGCAAGGCTGCTGCGGAAGCTGCGATCCTAGGGCCTGATCTCCGTCGATTCTGCCTGCGCCAGCGTTGTGACCATTGGGCTGGTCTTGCTGCCTAAGCTGGTCAAGGCTTCAAGCGCGATGGCTTTCCTTTCGGCGAGCGGACCTGATGCCGGAATCTTGCCTAACGTAAATCCCTTGACTCTGCACTCGCCATCAAGGACTACGTCGTCCACGGTGGCGATCTCCGTGCCACCTTCGCTCACTATCTGCCTGCCGTGAAGCTGTCTGGCCGGTACGAAATCCCGGGAGCCCGCGATGTCCCCTGGCCCGACCACGACATCCGCTCTGGCCACCAGCCACGCATCCACGCCGCACGTCTGAACTCTATCTCGTTCGATCATCAGTTTCCTGCGCCTGAGGACGCCGCTTCCGCCCAGATACACGGCCGTTACCTTGGTGAGCCTTGGATCAAGGTACAGATCCTTGATCTTGCCCAGTTTCCTACCATCTGAAGTACTGATCACTGGCTTGTTGGTGTACTCCTTGACTGTTGCCATCTTCTTCCTCCTTTGCACTGATATTCTCGACCATTGCGTTCACTTGCTTTCTTTGCCCAGACCCCACCGCCAATTGCGGATTTCTGGCATGTCATCGCCATGCGCTCTTATGTAGGCCTTATGATCGAGAAGCTTGTCGCGAAGATACTGCTTCGTATAGGCCGCCTGCGAGCTCAAACCCGGCACACGGTCGATCACATCGCCGACCAGGTGAAAGCGGTCGAGATCGTTCAGCACCACCATGTCGAACGGAGTGGTTGTCGTTCCCTCCTCTTTGTACCCACGAACATGGAGGTTGTCGTGGTTGGTGCGGCGATAGGTCAGCCGGTGTATCAGCCAGGGATAGCCGTGGAAGGCGAAGATGATGGGCTTGTCTTTGGTGAAGATGACATCGAAATCCTTGTCACTCAGCCCGTGGGGGTGCTCAATCGGTGGCTGCAGAGCCATCAAGTCAACCACGTTGACAACACGGACCTTCAGGGTTGGAAAATGCTGGCGCAGGATCTCAACGGCCGCCAGTGTCTCCAGCGTGGGCACATCGCCGCAACAGGCCATAACGACGTCAGGTTCGCTGCCCTTGTCGTTGCTGGCCCATTCCCAGATGCCGATCCCGGCTGTGCAGTGTTTGATGGCGGAATCCATATCCAGCCACTGCAGTTCCGGCTGTTTGCCAGCCACTATGACATTGACATAATTCCGGCTTCGAAGGCAATGATCGGTCACCGAAAGCAGTGTGTTGGCATCCGGCGGCAGGTAGACGCGGACAACCTCCGATTTCTTGTTGACAACGTGGTCGATGAATCCCGGATCCTGGTGGCTGAAGCCGTTGTGATCCTGGCGCCACACGTGGGATGAGAGCAGGTAGTTCAAGGAAGCAATGGGCCGCCGCCACGGGATGTGGCGCGATACATGCAGCCACTTGGCGTGCTGGTTGAACATGGAGTCGACGATGTGGATGAATGCTTCATAGCTTGAGAAAAAGCCGTGCCGGCCGGTCAACAGGTAGCCCTCGAGCCAGCCTTCGCACTGGTGCTCGCTTAGCATCTCCATCACCCGTCCGTCTGGAGAGACGTGGTCGTCAATAGGGATGACATCGGCGGTCGAGCAGCGACCCGTCACTTCGAACACAGCTGTCCAGCGGTTGGACGCGGTCTCATCCGGGCTGAAGACGCGGAAGTTGCGCTGATCCCAGTTCAGTTTCATCATATCCCGAATGAAGGCTCCCATGATTCGGGTGGCCTCCGCATCCACGGTGCCAGGCTGAGGCACCTTGACCGCGTAGTGCCGGAAGTCAGGCATTCTTAGATCGCGAAGCAGCATCCCCCCATTGGCATGCGGGTTTGCTCCCATGCGTTTCTCACCCTTTGGTGCGAGGTCAGCCAGTTCCGAGATGAGTCGGCCCTTTTTATCGAACAACTCTTCGGCTTGGTAGCTCTTCATCCACTGTTCCAGAATCTTCAGGTGCCCGGGTTTCTGGGCGATATCAGTGACCGGCACCTGGTGGGCGCGGAAGGTGCCTTCGACGGGGAGCCCATCCACCTCCTTGGGCCCGGTCCAGCCTTTGGGCGTGCGCAGGATGATCATCGGCCAGCGGGGGCGCTCGGTGAAGCCGTTCTTGCGGGCTTTGGACTGGATGTTCTTGATATCGGCAACTACTGTGTCGAGTGTGGCGGCCATGAGCTGGTGCATCTTCACCGGATCATCGCCCTCCACGAAATGCGGGGCATAGCCGTAGCCGCGGAACAGTTGATCAAGTTCTTCGTGGCTGATGCGTCCCAGAACGGTAGGACCGGCAATCTTGTAGCCGTTCAAGTGCAGAACAGGCAGCACCACCCCGTCATGGACCGGATTGAGGAACTTGTTCGAGTGCCAGCTGGTGGCCAGCGGCCCGGTCTCTGCCTCGCCGTCGCCTATGACACAAACCACCAGCAAATCAGGATTGTCGAAGGCGGCGCCAAATGAGTGTGCTATGGAATAGCCGAGTTCGCCGCCTTCGTTTATAGAACCTGGCGTCTCTGGAGCCGTGTGACTGGGGATGCCGCCAGGAAAAGAGAACTGGGTGAAAAGCCTCTTCATGCCTGGTTCATCCTGCGAGACATCGGGATAAAGTTCGCTGTAGGTGCCTTCGAGGTACGTGTTGGCCACCAACCCTGGTCCCCCATGACCGGGACCGGTGACGTAGATGACGTTCAAGTCATACTCCCGGATGATCCGGTTCAGGTGAACGTAAATGAAGTTCAATCCCGGCGTGGTGCCAAAATGACCGAGGAGCCTTGGCTTGACGTGCTCCACCTTCAGCGTCTCCTTAAGTAATGGATTGTCATACAGATAGATCTGCCCTACCGACAGATAGTTGGCGGCGCGCCAGTAGGCGTCCATCTTGCGCAGCAGTTCCGGGGAGAGAGTCTTCCTATCCATCTTTCAGTCCTCCTCTTGTCCGCCGAGGCCCAGAACGCGGCAGACCGTCTTGGCTATCATGAGCTCCTCGTCCGTGCGAATGACGCGGACTGCAACCCTGCCGGATGCCGAGGAAATCACGGCCTCATTCGCCGCGTTTCGCTTTGCTTCGAGCTCGATCCCAAGCAATCCCAATCCATCGCAAATCCGCGCCCTGACCGCGGGAGCGTTCTCTCCGATGCCTCCGGCGAAGACCAGCGTATCGAGACCTCCCAGGGCTGCTGCGAATGCGCCGATCCATTTCTTGACTTGATAGCAGAACAGCGCGACCGCTTCAGCCGCCCGCACATCCTGCGCTTCCCGATCAAGCAAGTCACGCATGTCGGAACTGGTTTCCGAGACGCCAAGCAACCCCGACTGGGAATTGACCATTTCGTTGAATTGCCTGGCATCGAGTCCCTCGGTGCGCGCCAGATACCAGAACAGTCCGGGGTCGAGATCACCTGACCGGGTGCTCATCGGCACCCCGGCTGCCGGGGTGAAGCCCATGCTGGTGTCCACTGGGTTCCCCTCACGCACGGCCGCCAGGCTCGCCCCATTGCCAAGGTGAGCCAGGATGACCCGGCCCCGCGCCGCTTCCAGTCCGGCTGAGCGGGCCAATTCTTCCATCAGAAACGCATATGACAGCCCGTGAAAACCGTACCGCCGCACCCCTTGCGCCTCGTAGCGGCGCGGGATCGGCAGGAGCCGGGCCACGCGCGGCAGATCATGGTGGAAAGCCGTATCGAAACAAGCCACCTGGGGCAGGTCGGGAAATCGACGGTGAAACGCCTCGACCATCATGATCTCCGCCGGCATATGTTCAGGATCGAACGGGCTGAGACGCCGCAGTTCCTCCAGCATTTCCCCGGCCACCCGCTGAGGCTGGCTGTACTTTGACCCGCCGTGCACCACGCGATGCCCCGCTGCAGTCAATGCATCATGCCCGCTCCGTTCCTCAATCCAGTCCATCAGAGCACCCACTGCCACCGTGTGATCCGGCGCTGTCACCGACCGCGAGAAGCTGTCCATGTGGTTCGAACCTTCTACCCGGAAGGTGGCCTCCGGCAGTCCTATCCGTTGAATCTGGCCCTCCAGGAGGCGCCGTACCGAATCGCCGGCCTCGAACAGCGCGAACTTGATGCTCGACGAGCCGCCGTTGATCGTCAGGATACGGGGGCTAACTTGTCTCATTGATGACTCCTCCTGATCATCGCTGCCACAAGATATGTGCGGCTTCCAGCGGCACCGCAACCTCGGGATGGTACGGCACTACGCGCGCCGTATAGTCCGTTGGCGGGCGGGTCGCAGAAACTCGCGTGCTGTAGACGTAGCTGCTGGCTTCGCCCGGCAGTTGTCGGACTCGCGTCATCTCCTGTCGCACCAGAGCGCCACCGTCAACTCCATCGGCATAAAGCTCTACCCTCACTTCACCCTGGTCAAGAGTCCCGAGAAACACTTGGACCTCGAAGATATGCTGATTGTCGCGGGTTTCCACCTTCACTTCGCCGAAGCGCAGCGCCGCCCACTTGCGGTCTAGATTACGCCGCCAATCGACTATCTCCTTGCCCATCGCTGCTTTGTTGGCGGCGCGCTCACGGCAGGCAGCCGCCGCCGGCAAGTAGTGTTGCTCGCAATACTCCCGCACCGTGCGGTTGGCGCAGAATTGAGGCGTCAACCGCGCCATGCTCTCCCGCATCCTCGCTACCCAGCCGGTAGGAATGCCGTTCGCATCGCGTGTATAGAACTCGGGCACCACTTCACGTTCGAGGAGCTCATACAAGCTATGGGCTTCGACGGCATCCCATTCTGGATCGTCGCCGTGTTCCTGCCCATCTCCTATAGCCCACCCCACTTCAGGTGTGTACGCTTCCGCCCACCACCCGTCTAGTTCCGACAGATTGATGCCTCCGTTGACCAACACTTTCATGCCGCTCGTTCCACTCGCCTCCCACGGCCTGCGCGGCGTGTTGATCCAGACATCTACCCCCTGCACCATCCGCTCGGTGAGCAGCATGTCGTAGTCACTGAGGAAGACCACGCGGGCGCGCGCCTCCGGATGCCGAATGAAATCGGTCCATTCCTGAATCAGGGCCTGCCCTGACTGGTCTGCCGGATGTGCCTTACCAGCGACGACAAGCTGCACGGGTCGCTCCGGATTCGTCAGCAGTCGTAGCAACCGTGCCGGGTCGTGCAAGAGCAGATTCGGCCGTTTGTAGGTGGCAAAGCGTCGCGCAAACCCCAGCGTTAACGCCTCCGCATCAAACATGTGCCCTGCCCCCTCAATTTCAGAGCGCGGCGCGCCGGCAGCAGCGAGTTGAAGGGAGAGCCGTTCACAGACGTATTTGACGAAAAACTTGCTTCCGTCCCTGCGCATACGCCAAAGCCTGACGTCGGGGATCCGATGTATGCACTGATCGAGGTCGCTGGTTGTGCCCATCCAGCGGTCCTTCCCGCAAGCCTCTGTCCAGAGATCGTCGGCAGCGGTCGAGTCCCAGCTCGGCATGTGGACGCCATTGGTCACGTGTCCGACCGGCACCTCTTCCTCAGGCCAGCGCGGGAATAGAGGCGTGAAGATGCGCCGGCTCACCTTACCGTGCAAACGGCTCACGCCATTGATTGCCCCACTCCCTCGAATGGCCAAGTAGGCCATGTTGAAACTCTCTGCCGAGTTGTTGGGGTTACTCCGGCCCAGGGCCAACAAGTCGTGGAGCGGTATTCTGAGCTTCTTCTCCGCATATGCGCCGAGGTATTGCTCAATGAGGCCCGGGGCGAATAGGTCGAAGCCGGCTGCCACAGCCGTATGGGTGGTGAACAGATTGCCTGCTCGTGTCACTGCCAGGGAGGACTCAAAAGGCAACCCGGACTTTTCCATGAAGCTCCGGGCGCGTTCCAGCACCGCGAAGGCCGCATGCCCTTCGTTCATATGACAGACTTCCGGTTCCATGCCCAGCGCGACCAGCAGTCGCCACCCGCCGATGCCAAGGATGATTTCCTGCTGCAGTCTCAGCTCCGGCCCGCCACCATACAATTCACTGGTGATGCCTCGATGGGCGGGGAAGTTGGCAGCGTCGTTGCTGTCTAGCAGATAGAGCCTCACTCTGCCGACCTGCACCTGCCAGGCACGCAGCCATACTGAGTAACCGGGCAACGCAATCTCCAGACGCAGCCACTCCCCATTCGGTTCCCTCAGAGGTGTGATAGGCAGTTGACCGGGATCGTTATACGGGAATAGGGCCTGCTGCGCTCCGTTCCTGTCGATCACCTGCCGGAAGTAGCCTTGCTGGTAAAGCAACCCCACGCCAATTACCGGCACGCCCAGATCACTCGCAGCCTTGAGCTGGTCGCCAGCCACATTCCCCAGGCCTCCTGAATATATAGGCAAAGCTTCGCTCAGCATGAACTCCATGCTAAAGTATGCGATGCCAGTCAGGCCGGACGCTGCGTGGGTTTGCTGAAACCACGAAGGTGTCTCCGCCGCATCCCGCTTGGCTTGAACCAGAGCCACGACCTTCTTGTGAAAGGCAGGGACTGCCAGCAAACTCTCAATCCTGTCTAAAGAGACTGTCTGTAGCACCACCCACGGATTGTGCGTCGACCCCCACAGGTCAGGATCAAACTCCCGCCAGATTTCGTCAGCGGCGTGGTTCCACGACCAGCGCAGGTCTAGAGCCAGTTCCGTAAGAAGATCAAACCCCTCGGCCCTGCTTGCGTGGCGAGTGTTCTTCTGGCCTCGTCGGTTGACACGACTTCGATCCTTCATCTTCGCTTCCTCACAGCCTCTCCAGAGAGATCAGCCATGACGTGGCGGACCATGGACTGAGCCTCCTCCACTATCAGTTGCAGGTGATCCGGTCCGCGGAAACTCTCTGCATAGATCTTGTAGATGTTCTCCGTTCCGGAAGGGCGGGCTGCGAACCAACCGTTCTCTGCGATCACCTTCAATCCGCCAATGGCCGCACCGTTCCCGGGAGCGTGTGTGAGAATGGTTTGGATCTTCTCACCAGCCAGATGACTGAAGGTGACCCGCTCGGCCGACAACTTCGTCAGCGCCTTTTTCTGTTCCGGCGTGGCAGCCGCGTCAATGCGCTCGTAGACAGGTTCGCCGAGATCGGAGGTCAACTGGCGATAGATCTCACCAGGGTCGCGTCCTGTCCGGGCAGTCATCTCCGCCGCCAGCAGCGCTGCAATGATTCCGTCCTTGTCTGTCGCCCAGACGCCGCCATCACGACGGACGAATGAAGCACCCGCGCTCTCTTCACCACCAAAGCCAAGTGAGCCGTCGAGCAGGCCATCAACAAACCACTTGAATCCGACGGGGACCTCGTAGAGTCTCCGGCCCAGCTTCGCGGTCACCCTGTCAATCATCTGGCTGCTCACCACCGTCTTGCCCACGGCGGCTTGTTGGCGCCAGTGTGGTCGGTTGCCGAAGAGATAGTAGATGGCCGCCGAAAGGTAGTTGTTGGGAGGAAGAAGTCCTGCGCTCTTGGTGACAACGCCGTGCCGGTCATGATCGGTATCGCAGGCGAAGGCAATGTCGAATTGGTCCTTCAGGGCGATCAACCTCTGCATTGCGTACGGTGAGGACGGGTCCATACGGATCTGACCGTCCCAGTCCAAGGTCATGAAACTGAAGGTCGGGTCGACGACCTCGTTCACGGCCTTGAGATTCAGACGATAGCGCTCGGCGATGGCACTCCAATAGTGAACTCCGGCCCCTCCGAGCGGGTCGACACCCAGGCTGATCTTCGACTCGTGAATAGCGTTCATGTCAATCACGTCGCCCAGGTCGTCGACGTAAGAGTTGAGGTAGTCATACCGGTGGGTCGAGGAGGCGCAAAGGGCCTTCTCCAGGGTAGTCCTCTTCACATGCTGCAGGCCGCTCTCCAGGTGCTCGTTGGCCTTTGCCTGTATCCAACTGGTTGTTGAGGTCTCCGCCGGGCCGCCGCTCGGCGGGTTGTATTTGAAACCTCCGTCATGAGGCGGATTGTGCGAAGGCGTGATCAGAATGCCATCAGCAAGGCCGCTGGTGCTCCCGCGGTTGTGCATCAGAATCGCGTGGGAGACAGCCGGCGTCGGCACATACTCATCCCTGTCGGCGACCATCACTCCCACATTGTGAGCAGCCAGCACCTCCATGGCACTGCCGAAGGCCGGTTGGGAAAGGGCATGCGTGTCAACGCCGAGGAAGAGCGGTCCATCGATCTTCTGCTGCTCGCGGTAAAGACAGATAGCCTCTGTGATGGCCAGGATATGGCGCTCGTTGAAACTGGCCCTCAGTGATGAGCCGCGGTGCCCCGACGTGCCGAAGGCGACGCGCTGTTCGGGCACCGCAGGATCAGGCAGTCGGGTATAGTAAGCCGCAACGAGTTTAGCCACATCCACGAGTGTCGATGTTTGGGCCGGTTTGCCGGCCAATGGGCTCACTCCCATGTCACCTTCCCTATTACGAGCAAATGCGCTTGCGGGAGAGTCAAGCCACTATCTTCTGCCAATCGTACCCAACAGTGCCCTGGCCTTCAATGGAACCTCCACGGATGGCTCAACGTCCTCGAGCGCTTGCAGCACCGGAAGGACCATCTGCCTGAGATTGCCGTGCGACAGATCGAACAGCACATGGTGAGCACCTTCGCGCAGAACGACTGAATCTGATCCTTCGATCAGTGCTTTCATCAGGGGTGCCAGACCCTCGCGGCCACGATCAATCAAGCCTTCTGCCGCCAGCCAGCGGACATCGAAATTGTTGTCTCCCAGGGCAGTGACCAGAGCGTCTGTCGCCACAGGTCCGGGAATCTGCCTCAAAGCTTTGGCGGCTTCCCACCGCACCCAACCTTTGCGGTGGTTGAGAGCATCGACCAGATATGGCACGGAGCCCTCGCCCATTTCCACCAGCGCCTTTCGGGCTCGGCGGCATTTGTATACGTCCTTGCACGTCAGGTCATCGACAAGCGGCTTGACATCCGCAACACCGGCCTGACGGCCTGGGGTACCACGAGTCTTCACAGTGCTAGTCTTCGGTTTCTTCACTACTCCTCCTCATGCTGACGTTTTCTCCAAACTGTCTTTGACCAGCACTCCCGAATGGTTGCGGTTCAAGAACCTGTAGGCTATGAGTTTCACCTGATCGTTTATGAGGAACCACCCCAGAGCGTAGGCCCAGACGAAGCCGGCCCATTTCCATCCCAACGGAGTCATGAACAAGCCGTACACGGCGATTAGCGTAGCGGCCAATTGTGTGCCTATGACAGCAAGCAGCAGGATTGGCGCCGGCCGGAGGGACCAGAAACGCCCCCGGGTGCGGGCGACAAAGACCGTAAGATGGCCGGCGACTGACAGCTTGAGATACATCAAAGACCTGATAGTGTCTTGATCAAGATTGAACGTTCTCTCAGCCAGATAGAAGAGAAGGAAGGAGGCTATGACTCCGGCAATACCCAGTACAGTTGCCAAGCCGAGCACCGATCGCATGTCCCAGGACTCAGGCTTATCACCGTGGCGGACGTTATCGTAGGCAATGGACAGGATAGCTCCGTCGTTCAGTATGGCCAGAAGGACGATCATGATCGCAGTCACCGGGTAGAAATTGAAGATGAGGATAGACAGGGTCATGAATAGCAGCACTCGAATCGTCTCCGCGATGCGGTAGATGGCGTAGTTGGTCATCCGCTGGAAGGTCTTGCGGCTTTCCTTGATGGCATCGATGATTACAGACAGTCCCGGCGACATCAGTACGATGTCAGACGCGGCTCTGGCGGCATCCGTAGCGCCGGAGACTGCTATCCCGGCATCGGCTTTCTTCAGGGCGGGAGCGTCGTTCACGCCATCGCCGGTCATGCCAACTATATGCCCTAGCTGCTGCAGCACATCGACGATGTGGTACTTGTGTTCCGGAAACACCTGCGCAAACCCATCGGCTTGCTCAATTGCATCGGCCAGTTGGCCCGTTTCGTGATGGCTCGTATCACCAAAGACGCTGGCGTTGACAATGTTCTTTCCCAACCCCAACTGCCCACCGATCTCCTTGGCGATGGCTAGTTGGTCCCCAGTCACCATCTTCACCGTGACCCCCATCTTTCCGGCGGTCTCCACGGTGGATCTGGAGTCCTCCCGCAGGGGGTCGAAAAGAGGTATGACACCCATGAAATGCCATCGGTCTTCCCCGTCGGCCCGGGCAACCCCGAGAGAGCGGAAACCCTTGGCGGCGAATTCGTTTATGGCTTTGTCCACCTGCGGTTGAATCTGGCCGGCATCGGGGTCGAGGGCCAGGATAACCTGTGGTGCTCCCTTGGTGAACTTGGCTGTCTGCTCGTCCCTTCCCTTCACCGCGGCTTCAGTGCGTTTGTGAACCGGATCGAACGGCTGGAAGTGAACCAGTTGGTAGGATTCCAGAGCTTGCTCATCCTTCACGCCCCCAATAATGGCCAGATCAATAGGATCCTGGTTCTCGGCCCTGGATGCGATGGCTGCGCTTAGTATCACTTGCTCCGCGGTGTTTTTCCCAATAACGAAGGGGTCCCCCATGGTCAGCTTGTTTTGGGTGAGGGTGCCCGTCTTGTCCGAACACAGCACGTCAACACCCGCGAGTTCTTCGATGGAGGTCAGCTTGGTAACAATGGCCTCCTTCTTGGCCAATACTCGAGCTCCTAAAGCCATAGTCACCGACAGTACCGCCGGCATAGCCACCGGAACCGCAGCAATGGTCAGAACCAGGGCGAATTGAACCACTTCGAGAAGTTTGTCATGCCGGAAGAGGGCCACGATCAGGATCACCACCGCAAGCACCACGGCGACCACGATGAGGTAGTCGGCAATCTTGACTACGGCACGCTGGAAATGACTGCGGGTCGGCGCCTTCTCGACCAGCTCTGCAGTCTTGCCGTAGTAGGTGGCTCCGCCTGTGGCATAGACCAGAGCGTCGATCTCCCCCTGCCTGATAATGGACCCTGAGTAGACTACGTCACCCGACTTGTGTTCCACCGGCAACGACTCCCCGGTCAAGGCAGACTGGTCGACTTCCACGGGGTCTCCCTCCAACAGCCTGGCATCCGCCGGAATGATATCCCCGATGTGAAGGCGCACTAGGTCACCCGGGACCAACTCGCGAGCAGCTACAGTGACCCACTTGCCTTCCCGTTTCACCTTGGCCTGAAGCGCCAGCTTGGCCTTCAGCGCGGCAATGGCGTTGCCGGCCTGGTATTCCTCCCGGAAGCCAACAAGAGCATTCAAGACCAACAGGGCTAGAATGACACCGAGGTCCGGCCAATGGCGCAGTACCGCAGAAAGGATCCCCGCTATTATGATCATCCCGGGAATCGGTCCCCAGAAATAGGACAGAAACTTGAGCAAGGGGTTAGTCTTCTTCTCCTGAATCTCGTTGTAGCCGTATTGAGTCAACCGTTTCTGTGCTTCGGCCTGGCTGAGGCCGTCTGCGGAGTAGCCCAAGCGCTGTTGGAGTTCTGCCATGGGCAGGTCGCGGAGCTGGCTCTGTGCCGACGGCTTGCCCCCCGAGGCTGTTGCTGATTTGGACTTGTTTTGATGTTCCAAATCACTCATGTCCTCTTCTCCATCTGCCTTCTCACCTCGCCCTGACCAGTTTGCAGATGGTAGCCCCCCACCGACTTGGCGAGTCGAAAACTTGGCTCAAATGAATTGAAGAGATCCAGATACTGCTCAAGGTAGCGTGTCAGTAGGAATTGCCTGCGCACCGTCTCACGAGCCGCCTTGCCCAGCTGCCATCGCAGCTCAGCATCTCTAACGAGGCGAACAATGCTCTCAGCGGTCTCTTCAATCGAAGATACCAGCAAGCCATTGACGCCGTCCTTAATCTGATGACGAATCCCACCGACATTTCCTCCGATGACGGCAGCTCCCTTCCACATAGCCTCCGTAACCGTGAGGCCGAAGCCTTCTCGAATGGATTTCTGCACCACTACCGCAGCGCGACGCTGCAGTGCATTGACGAGTGCTCCATCCTGATGGCTCAGAATGATGATGCGCTCTTCCCTGTCACCCAACAGCGATCTGTAGACTTCATCTCCCTCGGGATCATCTGTGGCTACATTCCCCAACAGAACCAGTGTGCACTTGACTTCCTTCTTGGCGAGTTTGAAAGCCTTGATGACCCCTTCAGGGTCCTTCCAGCGGTCAAAGCGCGAGATCTGCACTACCAGAGGGAGGTCCGTAGGGATGCCATAGTGCCTGAGCCGCTCATCTATCTCTTTCTCTGTCAGTTCCTTGTTGGTGCTTGAGAACGGGTCTATGGCCGGCATGAAAGTCAACTGGGGTGTGACCAGTCTCTGGTGGTAG
>JAFGCL010000234.1 GCA_016932645.1 Dehalococcoidia bacterium
CCCCCGCAGCAGCCACAACCCCACCCCCAACCCCACCACCCCCAGCGCGGCCAATCCCAGCGGCAGGAGCAGCCCGCCGGCCGGCCGTGTTGGCTCCACAGGCACAGGTGTGGGCGAGGGCGCCGCCGTCAACGTGGGCGGCAGCGGGCTGGGGGGTGGGGTGGCGCTGGGGACGGCGCTCGGGGTGGGCGAGGGTGACGGGGAAGGTATCGGTGTCGCCGTCGGCGGCCGGGTCGGCAGGGCGACCCTGTCCCTCATCCCCTCCCCGTGGCTCCTGGCCCTCATGGCGGGGTGGGCCGATTTTCGGCCATCAAATGGGCCTGTTTTGACAGTTGACAAATACAGTCGTCGGCACAGGCTGCCTCCTGAACGGAAAGGGTCACTCCGTGTCAGACAGGCCAAGCTGCCTCAGAACGTCCTCGGGCACAGCTCCGGACAGCAACTCCCGGACGAGTGACTTCTTGATCTCCAAGGTCTCTCCAGGCGAGCGGCCCGTGGCATCAGCCAGCTGCATCAACGCCACACACAGAGCAATGCTGCCTTGGCGGGCGGCGAGGCTTCTGGCCTTCCTCCGATCATAGAGCTCGAACCCAGCCCAGATTCCCTGGATGATGATAGATACTATGGCTATGACAACCGCTGGTACGAGATAACCCTCCATTACTCACCTCGATTCTCTCTCAGTCCCAGGGCAGCTTCCGCAAGACGATGTGGTCTTATCAACCCCCAACCAAGTGCCTGCGGTCCGTTCTTCTTGACGAACCGCCTAATTCTCTCATCTTCCTTCCTCTCTTCGCCCAGCAACCACTCAACAAACTCGGTGTGCTTGCAATACTCCCGTGAGCCCTCCTCGTGGATGTACTGCGCCGGAAGGTAGACGTCCCTCTTGACGCTCACAAAGTACCACATCCGGTCCAGCAGCGCGCGAAGCTTTTTGCCGGCCGGAGTGATCGCAAGTGATCCGATTTCATCAAAGGGCCTAGCGCGGACGTTGTCAGGCGACAATCCTTCCTCAGATACCAGGAGTTGGGTCATCATGAACAGGTGGAGCACGCGCTTGACCCGGCTCGTGCTGTAACCAAGGCGCTCGAAGTACTTCTTGAACGATACATCAGCCGGTGTCGCGTTCCCCGCATTCCAGAAGTACTCCAGCACTCTGAACCGAATAAGCGCATTCCCCGCAGCTGAAGGTTCTTCGTTGTTGAACAGGTCAAGAACACATGGCGCCGGAGCGTCAGGTTTCGATGTATCAGTGAGCATAAGGGCAGCCACGGCGTACTCGCCTGCCCCGATATGCCGAAGACCTTTGAGTTGGTCGGAGTAGATGAGCCTCTCTGTGAGCTGTAGTGCTTCCCTGGCATTTCCGCTAGCCAGCGTTAGCACGAGGTCTCCAGCATCAGAGACGTCCTTTTCATCATGCCCAAAGAGGGTCTCAAAGAGGCGTGGGAAAGTGTATTCACTTCTGTCCGAGAGGTCCTTGATAATAGGGCTCCCATGCAGGCTTTGGCCACCCTTCGAACGGCAAAAGCGAAGCCGCAGCATTTCCCGTAGATTGAGAGGATGCAACTCCATCTCTTTGCAGGGAAACTCCTTAAGTACAGAGAATCGATCCATAACGAGCCGGGAAGATTTACGCAGCGGGATGATCAGCCTTGTCTTTGGGTGGCCCAGAAGGCGAACTGCGAGTTTCGCCAGACGCTCCTGCTCGTCATCGGTGGTCTTATCAATATTGTCAACTACGAGAATGAGGAGTTCGCTTTGGGGCACACACTCCAAAGCCGCGAGCAGCCTGTCCACGTACGACATTGCGGCTTGCTTCGAACCGGAGGACCTCAGATCCAGCCAGCGACTGGCTGTGAAAGCAGCGTCGTTTCGCTCAGCGGGAGTCAGCTCGGCATCCTTCTTCCTTCTCAGTCTTGCCAGGTCGAAGCGTGCGTATACGCTCAGTGCTTCGTGGGTGTCGCCGCAGAATCTCTCGAAGTACATCTCCAGTATTAGCCCTAGCTGAGTGTAGACTGCGTGCCCAGTATCCAGACCGGTCAGCATATCAATTATGCCTGCATGATAGGGCAAGACTGCCATGCCACTTCTTCCGGCCAGCAATTCGAATCGTATGAACCAGCTTTTCCCAATGCCTACATCACCCCATAGGATCATGTTGCCCTCCGGGTTCCGCAGGTATGTCTCCAACACCTCCAGATCCTCCTCTCCCCGTTCTCGCTTATCACAGTAGAAACTCTTGAGCACCTCCGCCTGTTTTGCCCAGGCTTCAGTTCTTGGATCACGGGGCCAGATGTCGTCGGCTAGGTAGGGTCTTGGATGGACATCCTTCAGCGGGTTGAACCATTCTTGCGGTTCCGCGCTACGCAGTTTTCGTGGCATCGCTATCCCTCCTTCGAAGGCCCCAATCAAGTGGGGCATCCACACCGTCAACTGTGATTTTTTCAGGGACGAATATTAAGTCGACGTGGCAGTCGCAATCATTGTTGCCTCCGAAGGGCGTGTTGTCTCCGAGCGCGATGTGCGCAGTCCCGGCGGCTTTTTCATCGTGGATGGGCTTGCCCGTCAGGCGCATGATCGATGGATTCAGGCCTATCCCTAGCTCTCCGACGGTTAAGTTGCGCCGATCCTGCGCCTTGTACTTGACCAACTCCCTCTTGAATCCTCGGCACTCGATCGTATCGCTGAAGAAGCTCTTCTCGATGTTCACCACGCCCTTAGTGCAGCGCAAGACGACCACGTTGTTGTTCCTGAACACCCGCTCGGGTGCGGAGCCATTGATGACAATGCTGCCCTCTGCTGAGTCTTCCTGGGGCGCAATATACAGCTCACCAGTCGGAATCTGGGTAATGCGGCCGGGTGCCAGCATACCCGTGTCATAGTGGAGTTCTCTACCCTCAATGTCTAGCTGAAGCTTATGGAGAATCCCCTTTCTATCTACCGTGGATATCTCCACTGTCCTTGCCTGGTCGAAGATTCCTCCAAGTCGGAGGGCGGTGTCGTGAACTCTCGCAACGTCAAAACCGCTCAGAGTTTCTGTGATCAGAGCAAGGTCTACGCCAGGCATGTGCAGAATCTTGCCTCCGGCTTCTCTGGAAACCGTAAGTACCTTGGCTCGAAAACGGGTGCAGTCCTCTTGATCAGAGACGACGAAAATCAGAGCGTCGTGCTGTTTGAGGCAACTCTGCAGATCGGCCGGGATAGTGTTCTCGCTGGCATACTGAAGCTGAGTACTCATCGGTATGAACCTGGCGCAGAAAGGAAGCCGCATCTTGGTTGCGGTTTCACAGATTAGCTCGGCTACTTCATGTCCAAACCGGTCAAAAATGAGCAGGAATGTTTGGCCCGGGCCCAAGGCTAACATTTCAGCGAGTACTTCCAAGTCTAGGGGGACCTTCTCTATCACAGTTGCCTCCTTCGTATTTGTACCCCTTTGCCACAGGCACGCATTGAGTGGCTCGCCGTGCACCACGGACCAAACAGAATGCTGCCCAACGTCAACCGTGTGCTGCACACCTACATCCCTCCCCTCCATCCGCTGCCCCTTGTCTTATACCTCCGGAGCCGCGGAAGGGTTCCATCTGCCGGGGCATGGCCACCTTGGCGCCGGGATGCACCAGCTTATCCTCTCACCCCCTGCGCCGCGGTATAGCCGTAATCAGCAAAGCCAGGATGATCAGGAGGCCAAACCCCAGGCCAATGAGCAAATAGCCAGTGGCAGCGAAAAGCCCCAGGGTTTCAGGGTAGAAGACTATCACGAATAGCGCCATAAGGCCCAGAACCAATGTCAACAGAGTATATTACCGATGTAGTCCAGCAAGAAACTCCTGGCCCGTCTCTCCGGCTTCACAGGCGCATACTCCCTGATTATCACCCTGCGCGCGGCAGGCTTTATGGGAGAAACTCGCGGCTTACTCGGCTTGGCCATTTGCCCTCTCCAGGTTCACCTCCAACTCCTCCCCCTCCTCCGGCGCGTGCCACTCTTCTCCCCGCGGCAGCAGCTTCTCCGGCGTCACCCAGCGCGTTTCCCGCCGGCCGGACAGCTGCGTCACCGCTATCTGCACGCGCTTGGCGCCTACCTTCACCACCGTGGCCTGGAGAGGCAGCGGGCACGTGAAAGAGGGCGGCTGGTGCCACCAGACAAGTTCTTGGCCGGGCTGGATCTCGGTGAGTTTCATGGTGTCTCCTTGAACGTCCCGCGCGCCGGGGCAGGTTCGGGGGCGAGGGGGGCAAGCGCGTATTGGGCGCGGTGCTTTTACTCCTCTTCTTCTCTCAGGACTTCCTTCAGATCAGGGATGTACCTGACCCACGAGTCAAACGGACTCTGTACTGCAGAATCTTGACTGGCGGCAATTGCCTCTGGAGGCATCAGTGCAAGTTGCAACCCACGAAAGATACTCCGGACAAAGATAGCATCTGCGATCAAATCCGCGATGAATGTACGAACTCTCTCCAGCTCGTCTTTCGAGGGAAGCCCAGACGTTTGGGAACTACCCCGCCAATTGTCTGCCCAGAGGTTGTGCACGAACTCGTTCCGCCGATGGACAAAACGTGATAATCTTTCCTCGAAGTCTGGTCTAAAAAGCTGCTCTTCCCTAAGTAGGTGTGCCATGTGCCCCAGGGTGCGGCGTCGTCTCTGAGGATCCGATGCGAAGAAGTCCTCCAGGGTCAGGCCGATTCCCGTAGGAGGAACGAGCGCACAAGACAGCTTGATCTGCTGCTCAACTTGCTGCAGGAGAACCAAGGTGCTGGCCGCCATTTTCAGAACCGAGTCTCTCAGAGCCCGGAGCTCGAGGAATTCCTTTATCCAGCGGTCTACTCGATCTTGGCCGAAGTACTCGTAGCCCGAGTTAATACAGTCGCCGATCGCAAATTCCTAACCCCTCTTCTCCGAACGTCCGCGTCTTAAGCGCTATTAGATACGCAAATGCCAGGCGGAAGTCGTCCCAGGTGGGTCGACGGACGAAGGCGATGCCGGTCGAAAGTCTTTGTACTCCGGCCCTGTCAAGGAAGTCAAGTTCGTCCTCTGATAAGAGATTCCATCTGATTCCGTTGGACATCAACCGCTCCTTCTTTTACAGTTGTGCACTGGCAGCATTCGTTCGACAGAAGTGCTGCATGAACAAGCGCCTACCCTCCAGCTTACCGCCGCGCCCCTCTACCGCCCTCCCTACCCTCCCCCCTCTCCAGGTTCAACTCCAGCAACCGCTCCAGGATCTCTTCGTCGGTCAGGTCGTGCGGCCACCCATACGCGTCCAGCACCGCCTCGTCCAGCTTCTTGTGCGCCAGCTGTAGCCAGGTCGGCCGCTGGTTGTAGAGGTTGGTGAGGGTGCGCTTTTTCAGCTCGGCCTCCGCAGCCCCCGGCGGATTGAGCCAGGCGTCGCGCTTCTCTACCAGTTCTCGCGCGGCCTCGGCGATAGCCTGGACGCGGGGGTCGTCGGTCGGCTCCTGGCCGGGGGGCCAGGGAAGGGGGAAGGTTTCGAAGGTCATGGTTTGCGAATAACGGAAGCCACTCTCGGCCTCACGTAGCTGGGTGCCAGTACCTCGGGCCCAAAGCTCGTGAACACCAGACTGCAAAACACCCAGAAAGTAGTCATTGTTGCGGGCAAAGACTACAACTTGCCCATCTGGCAGCGTCCGAGAATCCACGTAGACAAACAGACGATGCTTTGAAACGCGCGGGGTCGCGATGTATCGCTGCAATCCTCTTACAGCCGCTCGAAAGTCAGGTGCTGGTCGGCCATGTAGCCACCAGTGACTTCTCTCGCGAGGATTTCGTACCCTATCGCGAGCGGGCTTGACTTGCTTGCGTACATATTCAAACGGCTGTCCGTAGAGGGCCGCTTCTGCTTCAGACATGTCAACACCAAAATCGACTATCCACATCTCACGGGGCCGCCCAGTGATATCCAACCCATTGATCCAGGGACGTAGAACATCGCTGTTGGGTCTTCCATTTGGGTTTTGCGGAGCCAGAAGCATCCTCATCGCGGTTTGCTTTGGAACATCAAATCTGCCCTTCTTTGTGTCGCCTACAAAGGCAATTCCTTCGTTTTCTGCGAGTCGTAGTGCAGAAGTCAAGTCAGCAGTCGCTGTGAGATCTGCATTGATTGAAGTGACAGGGCGGCCATTCAAAGTGCGCTCAATCTCCCGTCCCTGGTCAAACCCCACCATTGAGACATGCACCATTGCCCCATCCAATATCCAGTCGCGATCCGAGTGCGCCCAAAAGATGTCGCCACTCGCCTTGACACGTTCCAGCACCTTCCGGTTGGCCCCGCCGCGAATGGCTTGCGTTGCCAGCAACCCGGCCCGCTTCGCCCTCCCCTGCTCGATCTGCGCCCGCGCCTTTTCATGCCAGTAGCACACCAAGTCAGCGAAGGCCGGCACCCGGTCCTTGTAGAGGTCAAAGAGGTCTTCTACATACCGATCTCCCAAGCCCTGGCGGATCTTGTTTCCTCCCAGAAACGGTGGATTCCCTATTATGACATCCGCCTCTGGCCACTCCGGCTCCACGGGTTTCCCCTCGTCGTCGTAGGCCAGGATGGCGTCCATCGGCAAAAAGGTGTCCAGCGGTTTCAAGATCGGCTCGCCGGGGCTGCCGTAGCCGTTCTCCCGCAGCCACTGGATGTAGCCGATCTGCACCGTCGCCTGGGCCAGCTCAAAGGCGTACGCGTTGACCTCGATCCCGTGCAGCTGGGCGGGCGAGACGGACGGGGCCGGCCGCGGCAGGCCCAGCGCCAGGGCCTCGGCCCCCACCTCCTTCTCCAGGTCCAGCAGCAGCCGCAGGGCGACGTAGAG
>JAFGCL010000235.1 GCA_016932645.1 Dehalococcoidia bacterium
GACTTGATGACCCTGACCGCTTGCCAGGCGAAGAACAGCTCCTCCCGCTCCTGCGGAGTGGGCTCGCGGCTGGTCACCGTCTTCGGCGCCAGTTCCTTCTCGGTGACATGGTCCGGCGTCTGGGCCAGGAGGCCGCCCCGGACGCGCCGGAAGTCCATGTAGCGCGGCTCTCCCCTAATCGGTGTGATTTCTACACCGAGCGCAATGATCCGGAAGTCCTTCTTGCGCTTGAGGAGTGCCAGAGCCTCATCCGCATAATTCGGGGCGATGATGGCATCGTAGTGCGTCTTGTAGATCTCCTCGGCGGTGGACATGTCGATGGTGCGGTTGGAGGCCACCACGCCGCCGAAGGCCGCCAGCGGATCGCCCGCCAGCGCCCGGCGGTAGGCCTCCGCCAGGTCGCTGTTGCTGCACAGGCCGCAGGGGTTGTTGTGCTTGATGATGGCCACGGTCGGCAGAGGGAAGTCCATCACGGAGTTCACGGCCGACTCCATGTCAAGGATATTGTTGAACGACAGTTCCTTGCCGCCGAACTGGGAGGCTGAGACCAAGCTGGGCACGCATCTTCTGGGCGTCTGCTCCTCGTAGAAGGCTGCCTGCTGGTGCGGGTTCTCGCCGTAGCTGAGATTGGAGCGCTTCTTCAGGGCGATGGTCATCACCTCGGGGAAGCCCTTCTCGTCGCCCCGCAGGTACTGGGCGATGGCCGTATCGTAGTAGGCCACGTGCTGGAAGGCCTTCTGGGCCAACTTCTGCCGCAGGTCCAGACCCACCTTGCCCTTGCCGAGTTCTTCCAATACCGGGGCGTAGTCGGCCGGGTCCACAACCACGATGACATCCGGGAAGTTCTTGGCCGCGGCCCGGATCATGGTCGGGCCGCCGATGTCGATATTCTCCAGGGCATCCTCCAGGGTGACGCCCTCTTTGGCGATGGTCTGGATGAAGGGATAGAGATTGACCACCACCATGTCGATGGTGCCCATGCCCTTCTCAGCTAGTTGGTCCATGTGGGCCTTCATGCTGCGCCGGGCCAGGATTCCGCCATGGACCGCCGGGTGCAGCGTCTTCACTCGCCCGTCGAGGATCTCCGGGAAGTTGGTGATATCGGAAACGCCGTGGACCGGCACGCTCGCCTTCTTCAAGGCCTCCTTGGTGCCGCCGGTGCTGAATATCTCGATATTCAGCTTGGCCAGGCCTTTGGCGAAATCGACCAAACCTGCCTTGTCGGAAACACTCAGAATAGCTCGCATGTTGTCTCTCCCTTCGAATAATTCAATAGCCTTGATTGAATTGCAGTCAACCCCCTAGCCCCCAATCCTGGGGGTGGGTTTGTGGGCTGGGGGGACACCCCCAGTTCCCCGGCAGAGACGTTTCCCTGCACCCTTTTCTGTCATTCCTACGGTTGGTGGCACGGGCGAAGCAGAGCTTGCCCGTGATTTGCAGATAGCCTCACGTTGCTGGTGGGAAATACCGCGCGACTCTCTACAGATTCTTCAGTCTATGAGAACCCTTGTCTTGCCCTTCTGCTTGACTACCTCGCCGACGACGCTGGCTGCTGGCATCGACTTCTTCAGTCGTCTTACGTCATCTGGTGAGCAGATCACGGCCATGCCCACTCCCATGTTGAACACGCGGTACATCTCGGCATCGTCGACCTTGCCCAGCCGTTGAATGAGCGGGAAGATCGGCGGGACTGACCATGTTCCCTTGTTGAAGTGAGCGCCCAGGCCTTTGGGCAGGACACGGGGCACATTGCCTTCGAACCCGCCGCCGGTGATGTGTGCCAGGCCCTTCACCCAGGGCAGAAGGGGCTTGATGTCGTTGAAATAGCAGCGGTGAGGCTCCAGCAGCGCTTGCCCCACGGTGCACCCAAGTTCCGCATGGCGCTTGTTCAACGAGGCACGGTCATCGCCCAACACCTTCCGCGCCAGCGAGTAGCCGTTGGTGTGCAGGCCGCTGGACGGGAGCGCCAGAATGGCATCACCTTCCGTTATACGGCTTTGATCAAGTCGCTTCCTCTTCTCCACTACGCCGACGATGAACCCTGCCAGGTCATAGTCATCCGGGGCGTACATGCCCGGCATCTCGGCGGTCTCTCCCCCTATCAGGGCGCAGTTTGCATCCCGGCAGGCCTTAGCCAAGCCCCTCACGATGGCCTCCACCGTCTCCGGGACCATCTTGCCCAGAGCAATGTAGTCCAGGAAGAAAAGGGGCTCTGCGCCGCAGGTCAGGATATCGTTGATACAGTGGTTGACCAGGTCGATGCCCACAGTGTCATGCTTGCCCAGGATGCGGGCGATCTTGAGTTTGGTGCCCACGCCGTCCGTACTGGAGACCAGCACCGGCTCCCGGTACCCTTTGATCTCAAAGAAACCGCCGAAAAAGCCGATGTCACTCAGCACTTCCGGCCGCAGGGTGGAGCGGACGTGCTTCTTGATCAGGTCCTTGGCCCGGTCGGCTGCATCTATGTCGACGCCGGCGGCGGCGTATGCCTGCTTGGTCTTTTTCACCGATCTGGCTACCCTCCCTTCCTAGATTGCCGTTTGCGCTGAGGTGATTAACGCAATGGTCTGGCCGTGCACAGGCGTGGACATCTCACCAGAGGCTCTACTTGAAGTGAACACCTTCTGTGATGGGCAGCGCCTCCAATGCCAGCTTATCCATTTCAAGCTGCACTGGGATGGGATAGTCGCCGGTCAGGCACGCCATACAGAGACTGTCCTTGGGCAGCGCCACTGCCTTGATCAGTCCTTCGAGACTGAGATAGCCCAGCGAGTCTGCGTTAATGAACTCCCTGATCTCGGGGACCGTCTTGCGGGCGGCGATAAGTTCCCAGCGCGTCGCCATGTCCACGCCGAAGAAGCAGGGATAGGAGATAGGAGGGGCACAGACCCGCATATGCACCTCTCTGGCGCCAGCCTTCTTGAGCAAGTTAATCACGCGAGGTGTGGTGGTGCCTCTGACGATGCTGTCATCCACCAGAACCAAGCGCTTGCCGGCGATGATGTCCCTCAACGGGTTGAACTTCAGGCCGACGCCCAGTTCCCTGATCCGCTGGTCCGGCTGAATGAAGGTGCGCCCTACGTAGCGGTTCTTGAGCAACCCCTCTCCAAAGGGAATGCCTGATTCCTTGGAGTAGGCAATGGCCGCCACCGTGGCTGAGTCGGGAACGCCCACCACCAGATCGGCATCCACCGGATACTCCTGGGCTAACCCCCGCCCCATCCCCTCGCGGGCGCGATAGAGCAGCCGGCCGCCTATCGTACTGTCCGGGCGGGCGAAGTATATGTATTCGAAAACGCAGAGCGCCTGCGTTTGGGGAGTTGCCCCCTGGCGACTCCTGGGACCGCTGGCATCGACAACCACTATCTCACCGGCCTCGACCTCACGAATCATGGCAGCACCTATGTGGTCTAGGGCGCAGCTCTCGGAAGCCAGCACCCACCCGTTGTCTACCTTGCCCAGGCAGAGCGGGCGCACGCCCATGGGGTCGCGGACCCCCACCAAGCAGTGGTCGTCGAGGATCACCAGAGAGTACGCTCCCCGCAGCCGGTGCATGGCATGGCTGATCTTCTCGTCCAGCTCAGTTCCAGGGGAAGAAACGATGAGGTTGGCGATGACTTCGGAGTCACTGGTGGTGGCAAAGCGGTAGCCCTTCTCCTC
>JAFGCL010000236.1 GCA_016932645.1 Dehalococcoidia bacterium
GCCCACCACTGCTTGCATAAGCCAGCAAGTCACAGGCAACAGCGCAGCAGTACTTGCCAGATCACTCACTCTCTCTTCGCGCTCCTCCGCCATGCGTGGCCATCTCGCTCAAGAGGGACGCGGCAGAATCGGTTCTGCCTCAGCGTTTCGCCGGGGCGTCACACGATTCAGACCTCTATTCGTGTGCGGCATCCCGCCTCTCTCTGTATTCGAGCCGAGCTTGACAGCCTCGACGGCTGCGCCATAGGATTCATACAACCGGTGCAGCAGGGAACATGAAATGCGAAGCTGCCAACAATCCAGTACGCGAAATGGCATTGTCTGATACACCATGAATGACAACAAGAAACCTGAGCCCAATATCGCCACAAAAGCCATGATCGAGCATCTGTTCGATGATGCAGCAGCCTTGTATGATCACGCCGGCCCGAGCATCTTCGCCTGCTTTGGCGCACGTCTGGTTGAACATGTGGCTCTAGAACCGGGCACGAGAGTCCTCGATGTTGCCACGGGCAATGGCGCAGTGCTGTTGCCGATCGCTCGGCGGGTGGGACCGGAGGGACACGTGACTGGAATCGACCTGTCCGGTACGATAATTCAGGAGGCGGATCGTGCGGTGTGTGCGGCGGGACTGACTAATGTCGAACTATGCAAGATGGATGCCGAGCACCTCGAATTCCCCGACCAGGCCTTCGATGTCGTTACGTGCGCTCTTTCACTCTTTCTATTCCCCGACATCGACGCCGCGCTGCGCGAGATGTATCGCGTGTGCAAGCCCGGCGGCTACGTCGGCGTATCCTTCTTTGACAAGACACCACCGCCATTCGATCCAGGGTGGCCGATATTGCTGCAGCAATTCATGGGACATAAAAGGGGAGTGCGGATGCCGCAGCAAGTAGCCTATGCGCCACAGGAAGTGGAGGCGCTGCTCGGCAGAATCGGCTTCCGCTCCGTCGCTACGCGCAGCCAGACGAACGACGTTGTCTATGCAACATTAGAGGATTGGTGGGACTTTCAGTTTACAGTTGGAACACGGCTGACCATTCTGGCAATGGATGAGGAGACACGCGCCAGCTTCAAAGACGAGTACCTTGCCAAGTTACGTCCCTTATTGGCCCGGGATGGCCTGCATTTGTCTGTGGCGGTGGTTTATGCCGTGGCACAGCGCTAGGGTAAGGTATCGAAGCATGCCCGGAACCGGGGAGCCAGGGTCGACTTGCGACCTTGCAGACTGAAGACCGGCTCGAAGGTTTGAGTTCTATGTTTCGTCCAGCATAGATCACCACCTCCTGAGGAAGCTGAGCAATGGTCAGCAGATCGATGGCTGGTGATTCACAAGAGGCCAGCCGCTTCGGGGTGGTTGAACTTCCGCATCCGTGGTGCCGAAGAGGTGGCGCAACCATAGGCTGCAGCTCAATCTCGCTTCCGGCGTATGAGCCTGACCAGCCCCAGGACGAAGTTCACTCTGGGGACCCTTTTCATGTAGGCTGCATAGTCGTCGCCAAACTTCTTCACCATGCGTTGGTCCTCCTCCATGCAACCCATGTAGACAACCGCCGTGCCTGCTGCCCCCAGCAACCCGAACAGCCAGTGCGGATACCACAGGAATGTAGTCAGGAAGATCGCGAGTATGCCGCCGGTGTATTGCGGGTGCCTGATGATCGCATAGATCCCCGTGTCAACCAGACGGGTAGTTTTCACAAATGACCTTCCCTTGGGTACACCGCCGCGCCGCGGGAAGGTCACTATCGGAGCCATGACCAGCACCATGCCGAATGCCCATGCCACCCAGCCGATGATGAACAATGCTTGGTATGATTCCACTTCGACAACGCCCGTCAAGATGAGGGGGTTGGCTGGGAAGCAGACAACACACAGCATAGTCAGGAGCGTGCTCAGAAGCACATTCCTCCGGTTCTGCTTCAACCACTTGCCCATCACCCTGGCTCTCTCCAACATTCTGCCAATTCCTGATCAAAAAAGCCAGACCTCATAGCGTCCTGCGGAATGGCGGTCCAGACGAGGAGTGCCCGCACCCTATAGATTTCACGTGTTGGAAGCCGACTCGGAGGCTCTGTTTCTGTCTTTCGTCCAGCGCCACCCACCACGCTCAGAGGCGAACTCTCTGCCTCGGTCCGCTCCGATGACGGGCGTCGTTGTCCGTTCAGAATCGCGTGTTGGCCATGAGAGACGGTGAGGGTTGTGACTCATGGTAGAATTCTGATATCAGTCCGGGGTGAGGAAATCCGCATGCTCTATCGCACAGGGGCGCCGTTCTCTATCCAGAACTTGCCAATGGGGAGGTTGCTATGACCAAGAAGGGAAAGCGGACTGCATTACAGCAACGCACCGAGCAGGTAGCCGAGCTCCAGAAAGAGAACGAGCAGCTTAAAGCCAGGCTCGCGGCGCCGGAAAGGACAGATGAGGAGCTTCGCCAGAGCGAGGAGCGCTACCGGCTTCTGGCCGACAATGCCTCAGATATCATCTGGGTTGCCGATATGGATCTCAATATGACATATGTAAGTCCTTCCGCAGCGCGAATGCTGGGCTGCAGTATGAAGGAACTGATGACGCCGGCTGTCAAAGACCTGTTGCTCCCGGAGTCGGTTCGTTTGCAGATTGAGGCCTTCCGGGAGAAGGTAGCTTCCGAACCGCGGCCGCCCAGCCGCTCGGCGCGTGAATTGACCGTGGAGACGAAACTGCAGTTGAGGGACGGATTGACGATATGGGTGGAACAGAGGATTGATTTCATCCGCGATGACGCGAACCGCCTGACAGGCGTCATGGGCATCACCAGGGAGATCACCGACCGTAGGGAAGCTGAAGAGGAACTGCGCGCATCCGAAGCCAGAAACCGGCTTCTGATTGAGAACGCCAACGAAGGCATACTCGTAGTACAAGATGAGGCGGTGAGATTCGCCAATCCCAAGCTAGCCGAGATGTCCGGCTATCGCGAGGAGGAACTGATCTCCAAACCTTTCCTGGAGCTTTTCCATCCTGACGACCGACAGACGATACTGGGGCACTATGTCAGGAGGATCAAGGGCGAGCAGTTTCCGCATGTCTATCCCATCAGGCTTCTGGACAAGGCGGGCAACACGAAGTGGGCGGAGATAAACGCAGTGATGCTCAGCTGGGAGGGAAAGCCCGGCGTGATGGCGCTGGTTACCGATCTCACCGAGCGCAGGGCTGCCCAGCAGGCGCTGGAAGAGAGCGAGCGAAAGTACCGGGACCTGGCCGAAAAGTCAATACAGGGACTCGTGGTGGCCCAGGGTTTGCCGCCGCGCTTCGTCTACTGCAACGCAGCCATGGCCAGGATGACCGGCTACACGGTCGAGGAGCTGGTGTCTATGTCGCCAGAGCAGTTCGCTGCTTTGATACATCCTGAAGACCTGGAGATGGTCTTCAAACGCTTCACGGATCCACCGACGGGCGCAGCAACTGAAGAGCGCCTGCAGTTCAGGGGATTGAGCAGGGACGGCGGAGTGGTCTGGCTGGAGATGTCCGCCACTACTGTGGAGTATCAAGGGGCGCCGGCCGTACAGGCAGCCCTGATTGACATCACCGAGCGCAAGCAGGCGGAAGAAACGCTGCGGGCCTCTGAAGAGAAGTACCGCCTGCTGGTAGATAACGCCAATGAGGCCATAACAGTAGTCCAGGACGGCGTACTGAAACTCGTCAACCCCAAGTTCGTTGAGCTTACCGGTTACGGAACAAGTGAACTGGACTCCAAGCCATTCATAGAACTCGTCCATCCTGATGACCATGAAATGTTGTCAGGGTACTACGTCAAGAGGCAGAAGGGTGAAGAGGTCCCCCACATCTACCAATTCAGGTACATCAGCAGGACAGGCGATACAAGGTGGGCGGAGATAAATGCAGTCTTGTTCGATTGGGGCGGAAGGCTGGCCACACTAGGTTTGTTAAATGACATCACCGAGCGTAAGCAAGCGGAAGAGACGCTGCGGGCCTCCGAGGAGAAGTACCGCCTGCTGGTAGATAACGCCACTGAGGCTATTGCGGTTATTCAAGATGGGGGAATCAGGTTCGGCAACCCCAGGTTCGTCGAGGCCTCCGGCTTCAGCCCCGGGGAGTTCCTGCAAAAGCCTTTCCTGGAGTTGGTGCACCCTGATGACCGTCAAATGATGGCGGACTACTGGGTCAAGGCTCTGAATGGCGAAGAAGTCCCCAACAGATACCAATTCCGATTCCTGCACAAATCCGGCAGTGTGGGTTGGGCAGAGGCGAATGTGGCCTTTCTCCCCTGGGAGGGCAGGCCGTCTGCCGTGTGCCTGATGGACATCATCACCGAGCGCAGGATGGCGGAAGAGGCTCTGAGAGACAGCGAGGCCATCTATAAACGCCTCTTCGAGAACACTCAAACGGCCATGGAGGTCGTAAGCGGGGAGACCGGCTTGGTGGTGCTGGCCAACGAGACCACTGCCAGGATGTTTGGATTCGACTCCGCGGAGGATCTCGTCGGCGTCGATTCGATGGAGTACCTTCTGCCCGAAGAGCGTGAAATCGTTGCCGCCAAGATGGCTCAGGCCATTTTGAACAAGGATCGCAGTGGGGCCACCGAAATGAGTGTCAGGACGAAAGACGGCCGGTGGCTGTGGATCAACGCCTTGGTGACGTACACCGAACATAAGGAGAGGACCCTGCTTTTGATCTCCCTAATAGACTTGACCACGAGGAAGCAGGCGGAAGACAGATTGAGGGCATCGGAAGAGAAGTACCGTCTCCTCATGGAACAGACAAATGACATTATCTGGACCACGGACATGGATCTCCGCACCACCTATATCAGCCCGTCTGTGGAGAGGATTCTCGGTTTCAAGCCCGAGGAGCGCGTGGGAGTGGAGGTGGCCAAGGCTGTGACCCCGGAATCTCTGGCTCATGTGCAGCAGTTACTCCTGGAGCAACTGGAGTTGGAGCGGCAACATGGAGCCGACCCGAAGCGGACCGTGAGGGTCGAAATGGAGTACTACCGCAAGGACGGTTCCACAGTCTGGCTGGAGAACCGTGTCAGCGGCCTGCGTGATGAAGACGGGACCCTCATCGGCTTTCACGCCATCGCCTGTGATGTAAGCGAGCGCCGCAGGGCGGAACAGGCGCTGAGGGACAGCGAGGCGAAATACAGGAACCTGTTCGAGCACACTCTGCTGGGCATGGAGGTAGTCGACGGGCAGACCGGCAAGACGGTGCTGGCCAATCGTTCCCTGGCCCGGATGTTCGGCTTCAAGTCCGCGGCTGACATGGTCGGCACCAATCCCCTGGACTACGTTCTGCCGGAGGATCTGGAGTGGGTGGCCAGCCAGATAGCCCAACTCATGAATGACCCCTTGTGGGAGAAGCAGGTTAGAATCAGGGCCAGGGCCGAGGACGGCCGCATCATCTGGCTCACCGGCATGGGCACACCCTTCGAGTACGAAGGCAAGCCGTGTATGCTCATATCAATGGTAGACATTACCGCTGCCAAGGAGGCGGAGCTCAAGCTGCAAGAGTCGGAAGAGAAGAACCGGCTGCTGGTCGATAGCGCCACAGAGGGCATTGCCGTCGTGCAGGATGGGATACTCAAGTTCACCAACCGCAGATTTGCAGAATCAGTGGGGTACTCGGCGCAGGAATTGGTCGGCAGATCCTTCGTTGACTTCATATGCCCTGATGACCGCCAAAAGGTGGCGGAATACTATTTCAAGAGGCTGAGTGGTGAGGCAGCTCCCTCCAACTACGAATTCAGGTGGATCGACAGAGAAGGGGGGGGTCATTGGGGAGAGGCGAGTATAGCTGTCATCACATGGGAAGGCCGTTCAGCTACCCTGTGCATGCTTAATGATATCACCGACCGCGTGAGGGCGCAGGATCAGTTAAAGCAAAGCGAGGAGCGTTACCGTCTGCTGGCCGAAAACGCCTCGGATATCATCTATGTTGTCGATAGCGGTCTCAGGATCACCTATGCCAGCCCCGCCGTTAGCATGCTGTTGGGGTATGGGGTCGAGGAGATCATCGGCAACAAGTTTGATCATCTACTAACCCCCGATTCTCTGGCTGAAATGGCCCGGGTCTACAAGGACGATCTGGCCGGTGAAGACAACCGGCCCGGGAGTTGGGGAGGCCGCACTGTGGAGATTCAGGTCGTTGCCAAGGATGGTTCGAGGCTCTGGCTGGAGGCCGCCATAAGTGGTGTCCGTGATCCAGATGGACGGTTGGCCGGATTCCAGGGGGCCTGCCGGGACATCACAATGCGAAAGATCGCCGAAGCAGAACTCCAGAAGGCGCGTGATGAGCTGGAGGTACGCGTGGAGCACCGCACCGCCGAGCTGAAAGAGGCCAACGTCCTCCTGTCGCGGGAGATTGGTCAGCGCCAGCAGGCCCAGGAGAAGCTGCAGGAAAGCGAGTCTAAGTACCGCGAGCTGGTGGAGAGCGCCAACAGCATCATCATGGAGTTGGATACCAAAGGTAAAATCACTTTCTTCAACCGCTTTGCGCAGGAGTTTTTCGGGTTCTCTGAGCCGGATATACTCGGCCGCCCTATGGTGGGCACCATAGCCCCGCCGATTGACTCTGAGGGGAAGGACAGGAAAGCCCAGACCAGAGATCTCGTAAAGCACCCTGAGAACTACCTGGTAATCGAGAACGAAGGGATCCGCCGGAACGGAGAGCGGGTTTGGATCAGCTGGACCAACAAGGGGATCTATGATCCAAAAGGAAAGCTCCGCAATGTCCTCTGCATAGGGATGGATAGAACGGAACAGCGGCGGGTGGCCGAGATGCTGGAGCAACAGTTAAAGGAAAAGGCAGCCCTGGAAGAGCGGCAGCGGCTGGCCCGTGATCTTCATGACGCCGTGACTCAAACGCTCTTCTCGGCCAGCCTCATTGGCGAAGTGCTGCCCCGGCTCTGGAAGAGAGACCGTATCGAGGGCGAGCGCCGTCTCGAGGAGCTCCGCCGGCTGACCCGGGGGGCTTTGGCCGAAATGAGGATGCTCCTCCTCGAGCTGCGCCCGGGGGCTCTGGGCGAGGTCGGGTTGGCGAACCTGCTGCGGCAGCTGGTGGAGGCCACGACGGTGCAAACCAAGCTCAACGTGAACCTTGCCCTGCGGGGGGAGTGCGACGCGCCGGCCGAGGTCCAGGTGGCGCTCTACCGGGTGGCTCAAGAGGCGCTGAACAACGTGGTGAAGCACTCCGGGGCTGAGGAAGCCAAGATCAGGCTTGCCTGTGAGAAGGGTTCGGTGGATTTGACCGTCTCGGACAACGGCTCCGGGTTCGATGAGAAGGCAGTCTCGTCCGAGAGCCTGGGCCTGCGTATAATGCATGAAAGGGCAGAAGCTGTCGGCGCGACCCTGAACGTGGAGGGGCGGGCGGGCCGTGGCGCCAAGGTGAGAGCACACTGGTCAGGCGCCAAGAGAAAGGGGGACTCATGACCGACGCAAGAGAAATCCGGCTGATGATTGTCGATGATCATGTTGTGGTGCGTAGCGGGCTGTCTGCGTTTCTTTTGGCCTTTGACGATCTGAAGCTCGTGGGTGAGGCGAGCAATGGAGAGGAAAGCGTGCGCCTCTGCCGGCAGATCAAGCCGGATGTGGTTCTAATGGATCTGGTGATGCCGGGCATGGATGGCATTGCTGCCACCAAAGCGATAAAGGAATCCTGTCCGGACACACAGGTGATCGCCTTGACCAGTTTCGCGGAGGACGAGCGTGTCCAGGCAGTCCTCAAGGCCGGGGCCATTGGCTATCTCCTGAAGAACGTATCTGCTCAGGATCTGATCGCTGCTATCCGCAACGCTGCTGCGGGTCAGCCTACTCTTTCCACCGAGGCGGCCCGGGCCCTCATCCACGCATCTGCAGGTCCGCGTGTGCCGGGGATGGATCTGACGGAGAGGGAACGGGAGGTGCTGGCCCTGATGGCCAAAGGACTGAACAACTCGCAGATCGCTCAGCAACTGGTTATCAGCACCTCAACCACCAAGTTCCACGTCAGCAACATACTCACCAAGCTGGGGGTCAGCACTCGCACCGAGGCCGTCGCTCTGGCTGTCCGCAATCATCTCGTCGACAGCGACTAGCCACGCCTTCCCGGGCGACGTCGGTCTCGACGCTTTGCAGGCTCCGGTCTAGGGCTAACGACGCTTGCCATTCTCTCTGACCGCTCCGCCAGGGGGTGTGGATCCGATCAATCCTCCGCTTTGAGCTGCTTCTCCTCAGGCAGCTTCCCCAGAGGTGTGAACCGGAGGCTGATGACATGGGTCCATGCGGACTCCTTCCCCTCCTACTTGGCCGAATTGCCAGGTAGAGAACCAGCCAGCCGTACAGCTCCAAACTCGCCGGGCGCATCTGTCGGTGTGTAGTCCAGGAGTCTACACTATTCATCGATTGACAAGGGGGTGGGATTCTAGGAGAGGTGGCGGCGATGAGAGCTCTGAGAATGAACATAGTCAAGATGACGTATTCCCGTATGCTGTTGGCCCGCTTGGGTCCGACTGGTCGGCAGTGCCGGTTGGTCAGAGGCGAACTGCGGCTCGTCAGAATCGGCCCGGGATGCCTGGTGCCGGTGGTGGTTGCAGAAGGACCCGCGGGACGCTGAAGGAACAGAAGGAGATCGTGCAGTGACATATCAATCACGCCGTGAGGCTGGTGCGGTACGCATCCTGGTAGCGGAAAGCAGGCCCGATGTGCGCTCGGCGCTCAAGTTGCTGCTGGAGCAGGATGTGGGGATGGTGGTTTCTTCGGAAGCCAAGAGGGGCGGTGACGTGCTCGAACAGGTTAAGGAGACCTGCCCGGACGTGATCATACTTGACTGCGATCTTCCTGGGCTTCAGATACGGGATCTGCTGCGGGCTGTGCGGTCCGTCTGCCCCGGGGTATGGGTGGTGGCCATGTGCGCCCGGTCGGAAGCGCGGCAGGCGGCGCTGTCGGCAGGGGCGGATGCCTTTGTCAGCAAGGCAGATCCGCCGCAGAGTCTACTTGATATCATCCGGCAACGCACCATGTGGGGGACCTTCGGAGGAAGCGGAAACGCGACGGAGAAATAGCAGGGAGGTGGAGGCGATGGACTTCTCAAGCGGAGAGCAAGGGAGCTGTGTGGGACTGTCGAACGGCGGAGGAGCTGGCATGCCATGGGCAGCCGAGTATGTGCCTGCCAGAGCGACCGTGGTGGTCAACAGCTCAGGGCGATTGCGTTTTGAAGACATGAGGGGGATTGCCAAAAGGGCAACTGATCTGCTGCAGAAGAACAAGGCTAGTCGCGTGCTCATTGACTGCTCCGAGGCCATTCTGGACGTGAAGGTCATCGACATCTTCTATCTGCCGGAATGCTATGAAAGAGTAGGTGTTCCCCGGGACGCCCGGATCGCGTTCGTTGTGCCCAAGACCCGCCAGCCATTGGGCATATGTGAGTTCTACGAAACCGTCTGTCGCAACAAAGGATATCTGTGCCGGCTATTCGACACACAGGAATCCGCGATGCAGTGGCTGCGCTAGAAAGCTTCCAGAGCCTCGCGTCCTTCTCCTTCTTCTCATTTCTGCGCTGTGATATCGGTAGTCCCGTGCTCCTTTCTATCCAGGAACAGTCTCTGTTCCAGTGGTTCTTGCCTTGGCAGGATAATGACGGTTCCCGTGCCGAGGGTGCTAGTTGGATTCTGGCCGGTCGACCGGTGACGAGAACATCCTTACGGTCAGGCTGAAACCCCCGTGATGGCCGATGTCTGGATCTATGCCGGTGAGGTACTCTGAAGGCAACAGGAAGAAGAGGAGACGAGGAAAGCACTTGCCCTGTCTGGGATTTAGGGCCGGAAACCTGGGGATCGGTGCAGACATCGTCTTCATATGTCGGTGGTTCGCCGCATGAGGCCAAGTGAGGAAAAGAGGATGACACGGGAACAACTGGCAGCACTGGCGGTCTACCGCAATCACAAGTATTGCCAGTGCCCTGACTGCCAGACGGCGAGAGCTGTATTGAAGGAGATGGACAGAAAAGGGGGATGGTCTGCAGGCTCTTGAAGGCTACGATCGGTCTCCAGGGGAGACCTCTCCAGCAATGCTGAACAGGAACCTAGTTCGCCATCATGCATGAACAGGGGAAGCTGATACTGGTTGTCGACGACGACCCGGGTGTCCTGGACTTGGTGAGCGTGGCACTGCGGCTGGAGGGTTTTCGTGTCATAGCGGCGGCGGAGAGCAATTGTGCGCTGCAGTTGGCGCGTGATGAGGAACCCGCCCTCGTTATCCTGGATGTCATGATGCCTGGGGCAGATGGCTACGTTGTATGCCAGGGGATCCGCCAGTTCTCTGATGTCCCCATAATCATGTTGACCGCCAAGACTGGTACTGATGACATTGTGCATGGTCTTGACCTGGGTGCAGACGACTACGTAGTCAAACCATTCAATGTCAACGAACTGGCGGCCCGGGTACAGACCGTGCTGCATCGCAGTCGGCCTCGCCACGAGATGAAGCAGAAGACACTGGTATCAGGAGACCTGCTCATCGACTTTGGTCAACACTCGGTTAAGGTGGCGAATAAAGAGACGCCGCTTCCACCCATCGAATATCGCCTGCTTTGCCTCCTCGCCGGCAACGCTGGCAGAGTCGTCACCTATGGGCATCTGCTCTCGGAAGTGTGGGGACCGGAGTACCATGGGGAGGACATTCACGTGCTCGAGGCGGCCATCGCCCGTCTCAGAAAGAGGCTCGCCGATGGTTGCGGCGACCATAACTACATCGGCACAAGACGGGGCATAGGGTACTTCTTCAACGCGCCCAACGGAGGATGCCCGAACGGTGCCGCCTCTTTGGCTGCCGCGTAGCACCGGATCCGTGCCAGGCGCCGCTGGCTGCACTGTCTTCTCTATTGGCTAATTTGCCGGAGGATTCATGGCCATTATCTCGTCAAGCTTCGACTCAGTGAGAGCCATCATCGCCTTGAAATGCTCATTCTCTTGCTTCAGCATTTGCAGCTGTGAAGCGGCCCCATCCGTGTCTTGCTTCAGCGCCTGCAGACGGGCGACGGCCTCATCTTTCTCCTGTTTCAGCGCCCTCGACTGGGCTACGGCCTGGTCCCTGTCGTGCTTGAACGCCTGCAACTGCCCGACGGCCTCGTCCCTCTCCTGCTTCAGCACCTGAGCCTGGGTTATGGCCTTGTCCTTGTCTTGTGCAAGCATCTGCGTCAGGGCGACGGCGTCGTCCTTCTGCTGTTTCAGTGCCAGTGACTCGGCGACGACCTCGTCCCTCTCCTGCTTCAGCGCCTGAGCTTGGGCTGTGAGTTGGTCCTTCTCCTGGGCGTAAGCCTGGGCCTGGGCAATGGCCTGATCCTTCTCTTGGGCGAGAGCCTGAGCCTGGGCCACGGCCTGGTCCTTCTCCTGGGCGAGAGCCTGGGCCTGGGC
>JAFGCL010000237.1 GCA_016932645.1 Dehalococcoidia bacterium
ATGCCGGAGAAGATAGAGGAAATGGTCTCCAAGAGGGCGGAGAAACGCGGCTTCGCGGAGATCATGAGGAGGTAGGGGTCTGCACCCCCGGGGTTAGTGCACTGATAGCGCTCGGGGGATTCCGTGGAATCTTGCGGAAGGAGGTAGGCGGAGATGCTTTTCAGATCGACCGGGCTGGGTAAGACAGAACTCAAGGCGAAGGTCAATGGTGTCGTGCGTCAAGGTGACTACCTGATCCTCCAGGTGGAGACACTGGAACCCGTGAAGTGGAGAATACGGGCCGGCATCAGCCTGAAGGACATGTGGGCGGTCATAAGGTCGATTCTCAAGCCATCGAACCTCAGGCTCATGCTGTCCAACAAGTGGTTCAGGGAAGCACAGCACCCCGGTGAGTTCTAGGCTGTCACGTGTCCTTGAGCGAGGCTGCCTAGCCCGACTGTCACCAAAGGGCGGAACTGAAGACTGACCGGACCCCGTCGGAGTTCATCCGGCGGGTGGATGGAAGGGGGGTGTGATGACACACATACCTCATCGCTACCGTGCAACGTTGATGGACTGCTACACCGATGTCCTGAGCGTGTGTGGTGACCTGACAATTCGACTGGAACTGGAGTTCGAGGAAAGGCTTGATGAGAAAAGGCTGGAGGAGGCCATTGACCTGACCCTTGATGCCGAGCCAGTGCTGGGGTGCCGCTTTGTCGATGATTCATACAGGCCCTGCTTCAAAAGGCTGGAGGCCAACAAACGCTCAGCGTTTCTGCTGGCGAACAGCGCCAGTGAATATGGGGCCTTCAAGTCTACTCCAATAGACCATAGAGCCGGCCCTCAAATCAATGTGTGCCTGTGGCATTCCCCTGAGGGTGACCGCCTGCTGTTGAAAGTGGCCCACCAAGTTACGGATGCCGCGGGCGTCAAGGATGTCGTGGCCATACTCTCCGGCGTCTACCGGCATATGTTGGTGGACCCGGCCTACCGGCCATCTCCGAATGTCAGGGAACGGCGCAGCCTCTGGCGGCTCTTGCGGCATGTCCGACCGCTGGCCTGCCCGCGCATCTTGCTGAACTCCGTAAAGAGCATGACACTCGTGCTGAGGCCTCACGCCGTGCATACGCTGACCGTCCCCGATGGCCCAAGAGCGCCGCTGACTTGCGTGACTCGTCTAATCACCGCCGACCGCGTGTCGGTCCTGGCAGAATACGGCCGTTCACAGAATGCCACCCTTAACGATGTCTTTCTGGCCGCGTCCGTGCGTGCCCTGCTCAACACCACGAACTGGGATGGACGCTCCTACTTGAGTCTAACGACCACCATCGACATGCGCCGTTACATGCCCGCAGAGCATACGGAAGCTGTGGCCAGCTATAGCACGTCCGCGACTCACTGGCCTGACCTTGGCACTGAACCAGGTCATGAATTCAGGACTACCCTTGGCAAGGTATCCAGGATCACGAGCTATGGAAAGACGCACTGGATTGGGCTTGACGTGCTGCTCTTTCCCTGGACGCACTTATTCACGATCATGCCCTACAGGTCGGCAAAGAATCGATTCGCTGGGTTTGTCAGGGCCGGCGTCGAGAGACATGTCCAGGAGCATCTCTTCACGAACACGGGGCCGATAGACCCCGAGAGCGTTACCTTCGGGAAACGACCTTCCACAGCTCACATCTTGCCTCCGCAGACCTATCCGCCGATACCATTCGACTGGGGCCTCAGCGGATACGACGGCACACTGACGCTCGCCGCCTGTGCCTATCCGACGCAGAAGGAGACCATCGAAAGGTTCTTCGACGCGGTGTTGAAAGAGCTTCCGGCGTAATAACCCTCAGATCTCTGCGACAGTGACTGGGTGCTCGCGATATCAGCCAAGACGGGGCTGCGCCCAGAGCAGTTCCTCCAGCTACTTCCCGAACATGGTCCTTTCATCGTGGTACAGCTTTACCACAGGGGCCACCTTCACGCCGGAGCTCACCGCCTGATGGGTGCCGATATAGCCGGCGCCGCCAGCGTCGTGCCCGACATAGAAGAGGCCGCGTATCGGCGCCTTGACGTCCGGCTTGCGCTTGCCGCAGTATCCGACGCTTACCGCTAGGCCGACGGCCTCTCCCCCCAAGCCGGGCAGCACGGAGTCCCGGCTGAGATTGGCCACTTGGGCGGGGCCGACATAGCCTTCCCTGGCTTCGATGTACTTGGCCTCTTTGGGGAACATGTCGATGAACTGCTCGTCGACTCTCTTCTGCAGGGCTCCGATCTCCCTGGCTTTGGGATCAGGCCGGCACCAGGTGCCGACGAGGAGCATCTGCTTCCCCTTCGGGGCCATCTCCGGGTCGAAGACCGCCGGGTTCACCGCGTAGAGTGATACGACCTCCGGTATCTTGCCTGCCCTCATCTCCTCGTGGCGCTGGACATCAATGTAGCTGTCCTCGGATGAGCCGAGGATGATGCCGTACTGCATCACTGGCTCCTTGAAGATGTACCTCTGGCAGCAGAATCCCAGGCTGGGGACGATGCCCTTCACATAGTTCACATAGCCGCTATCGAAGTGCTTCTCCCCGACCAGCTTGAGCACTGTCGGCTGAATGCCGGCGTTGCTGACCACGATAGGCGCCTTGAACACCCCGTCCTTGGTGGCGACTCCGGTGACCCGGCCGTCCTCCACGAGGATCCTCTCCACTCTGGCCCTCAGCTTCAGCTCGCCATCGCAGGCCTTGAGAACGTCCACTACGTCATCGACCAGCTTGGAGTAGCCACCTCTGGGGAAGCCGGTGGTGCTGCCCGCGAAGATCTGCATGATCTTGGCTTGTTCCCAGACAGCGACCAACTCGTAGAGGCCGGTGGCTAACATGTTGGCTTCAACAGCCAGGAAGCTGAAGAGGGGCTTTGGCATGTCTCCATGCTGGGCGATCCATTGCTGCAGAGAGACATCGTTCAAGGCATCGATCTGCTCCGGCGTCATCATCGCCATCTCGGCCAGGACCTGCATGGCCACCTGGGTCTCTTTTTCGCTCAACTGCCACGCCTTGAACATGTTGAGTGTGGCATCCAGGTCCTGCTTCCCGGCTGGCTGTACCATGGTGGCCCACTTCCTCTTGGCTTGCCGGAACATGAGGGCAGTGTCTCTGAAGCTCAGGTCAAGTTTGGATGGTATTCCCAACTGATTGAAGGCATCTACAAATGGGCCCACCTCCTTGGGGATTCCGTAGGTGGGCCACATCTCGCTCTTGAATCCCTTTGACGAGATGCCCATCTGCTTGCCGCCAGGGCGCATGTTCTTGTCCAGGATCAACACTTTGAGGCCCCACTTCGCCAGCAGAGCGCCGCAGACAGCGCCCCCGAGACCGGCTCCCACGATGATGACGTCATAGTCTCTCTTCGCCATGGTCTTCCCCCTTCTATATTGAGCTCAAGATACGGATGAGAAAGGCTGCTAATCCGTTGGCATCAGTGGTTGGACTCCACGAAGGATAGAATCAGAACGGCTGCCTGTCAATCAGGCATGCCTGATATGTGCCGGGGCTTTCGGACCGGGCTTGAGCGCGAATCTGCTGAGGCGTGCTCTGAAGGGGTCGGCCGTACTGGCTAGCTCTTCGTGCCGGAAACCGCGCTGCCGCCCGGCGGCAGGACGTCGAACGGCTCACCGGACAGCCTGGCTGTCAAAGTGGCTCTCAGCGTGTCTATGGGGATGCGTATCTGGTGCAGAGAGTCCCTGTCCCTGATGGTGACTTGCTTGTCCTCCAGTGACTGGAAGTCGATGGCGACGCAGTAGGGCGTGCCTACCTCGTCCTGGCGGCCGTAACGCCGGCAATCAAACCGGCGCTAGGGACCCTCGTGTTCTCTGCATGCTAATCACTCCTCTTCTTCCGGTTTCGGATGTATTGCCAAAGCAATATCCCTACAGCTGGAACCCAGCCGACGCCGAAACAGAGGTTTTCGTGTCCGACCTCCCCCACGGAGACTGAAGAGTACTCGCGAACATAGCCTATGCCAAACAGCCCCCAGCGCGTTTGAACAAGCCCATGTCCCATATCTGTCCAGGTAATCATTGCGGTCAGCGTGGCAATGAGCACTGCCAACAATGCCCACCTGAACTCAACCGGTGCTCGCCAATTCATGGTCTTCATCCTCCAAGTATGCTGCTTTGTGTCGCGCGAAAGTGGTCAACAGTGATGGACACGGATTCTGCTGCTGGTACCGGCCGGACTCATGTGCCTCCAACCAAGAACCTGTTCGAGGCGGGGTCTCGTGATATGGGCAATGCCGCTAGTCGAGACCCCACCCCAGAATGCAACACGGCTCCTTCTACGTACTACGAGTATCGCCCCGCATTTCCATGAGCAGGAGCAAGCTTAGGGCCTGCATGATGGATTACCAATCGACGTCGAAGTAATGGTACCAAGTGAAGCCGCCGTCACCATCAAACGGACCGAAGTCAGCCCCAGCTTCTCCGCCTGACTTGATGCTGGCAGACGTGTGTATCTTAAGGTGAACCAGGTAGGTGTGTCCGGCCCTGAGAAACACAACCAAAGATCGATTGTAGGTTTCATGGTATTCACACCAACGGACGACTTGTGAGCTGTCATGGTCTATGTTCTCTGTGTAGGTGGTCCCTGTATTCAGGTCTTTCACTATGAAGTCCAGGGTCCAGGCCGCTGACGCTGAACCGAAACACGAGAGCAGTCCCTCATAGTAGCCATTCATGGTAATGGTGGCATACGTACCACCCGATCCGGTAACCTCAATGGTCTGGCCCGCATAGGCCCATGCCCACGCTGATCCGAATCCCGCCGGGCCGACGACTGTGACCGCCTCGGCAGTCCCGGGAGTGTGTGCGTCGGCTTTCCATACGCCGACGGGAAACCAACTCTTGCCAGCCTTGTAGGCATGGCGATTTGAGCTCCGGGCGTAGCATCTGAGATGTCCACTTGTGTTGCCGTTGACAGCAATTGCTCCTGATGTCGCCATGACCGGAGATGTCGAGTTGTCTGGCTGGACATCCGCCGTCTCAGATGCAAGCGCACGATAGGAAGTATCCACTTCTGCAGTTGCCCTCAGGTCAGCGTATGTCCTCATCATTTCCACGAAGGCGGCGCTCTCTTCCCCGGCGAGCCTGTCGAGTTTGTATGCATCTTCCGGTCCCGAGACGCCATGTTTGGCAAGGACCTTTCTTATTTGCCTCTCAAGAGCAGAGACCTGCCGCGAGACGCTGTCCTGCGGCTGCGCAGAGACCGATACCGGTATCAACGAAACACACGCAAGTGTTAACAGCACTAGCAGGTAGAGTACTTTCCTTCTCACTTAGTGACCCCTTTCCGACGTTCTGATTTCTGTTTACACATGGCTACACGATGCAAATGGGCGTGCGACGTGACTGTTGGTCTGTCCCCCTGTGAATCACCTCCTCTCTGGGGCTGTCCCCCAAACGTCATCACGTATTCCGTCGAGGATCCGACGATCCCGTTGATGAGCGGAAGGAACGGTCCTGCCGCCTGAAGAGCCTGGATTGCCGGGCTGTCTCGATGCGAGTTCAACGATGGCATTCCCAAAGCCGAGTCTTTGCAGCCTGCGCTCGCTGGTGGTCTGCAATCGGCAGCACCTTTGCGGACAGAGTTCGGACCCGCCGGGTCGCCTGCA
>JAFGCL010000238.1 GCA_016932645.1 Dehalococcoidia bacterium
CGCTCTTCGACTTCCGACATTGCTGTGAGGCTGGCTCCTCCCGTCAGGATGAGCCTGGAGCAGGCGCTGGATTTCACAAACGATGACGAGTTGGTGGAAGTCACGCCGAAGAACATCAGGCTGCGGAAGAAACTGCTGACGCAGCACCAGCGCTTAAGAGCCAGCTACGCGGCAAGGCGGGAATCCCAAGAGGAGTCAGCATAGGTTGCACCGTGAGGAATCGTAGCAATATGCCTAGGGGATATCAGGTGCTGATGGTATGTGCTGATGTCCGGCGGCCGGAGCGGGGAGCTGCGGCAGATACAGTTGATTGGTGTAGTCCTTGAGCATGCGCCGCGCACAGTACACCGGCACCACGGAGCGGATCGCCTCTTTCACAATGCGAATCCAGCCGTGAGGAACCCCATTGCGATCCCTCTCATAGAAGAGCGGCACAATCTCCTGCTCCAGAATGCTGTATAGCGACTCCGCATCTATGCGGTCCTCGTCTTCCGGCCTGTCGGGATGAACGCCGTCGCCTATGCTCCAGCCGTTGCTTCCATTGTAGCCTTCATGCCACCAGCCATCGCTGACGCTGAGATGAGGCACTCCGTTCAGTGATGCCTTCATCCCACTGGTGCCGCAGGCTTCCTGAAGGCGACGGGGGTTGTTCAGCCACACATCCACCCCTGCCACCAGGAAATGCGCCGTGTGCATGTCATGGTCGCCCAGGAAGGCAATCTTGCCCTGGAAGTCCCTATCAGACGCCGAGGTGCAAACACCATGCAGGCACGATTTCGATGGCGAGTCCGCCGGGTGCGACTTGCCGGCAAATACGATCTGAACCGGGTGCCAGGGATCACCGACGATTCGCTTCAGCCGCTCCACATCATGGAATATCAGGGCCGGACGCTTGTATCCGGCGAAGCGCCGGACAAACCCTATGGTCAGTACTTCTGGATGTAGCAAGGCGCCCATAGCCACTACTTGCTGGGCCTCAATGACCCGATTGGACCAATCCCTTTGGGCCAATTCCAGAATGAAGTTCACCAACTTGAGCTTGAGCTTGTGGCGGACCTTCCAAAGCTCCTCGTCCGGGATGTCCGCGACGCGGGCCCAAAGTTCAGGATCATCATGCTTCTTAACCCAGTCGGCCGCCAAGTGCTGCTGGAACAGCTTGTTCATTTCCGGAGCCACCCATGTTGGCACGTGGACGCCGTTGGTGATATGGACTATGGGCACGTCTTCTTCTTTCTTTGCCCGCGGCCAGTATCCCTGCCACATCCTCCGCGCCACCACACCATGCAGCCGGCTCACTGCATTGCAGTGCTCGCTGGTGGCCAGAGCCAGTGCTGTCATGTTGAAACCGCCATCATTATGGCTTGACTGACCCAAATTCAAGACGGATTCGCGTTTGATGCCCAGTTGGGCGTAGTAGTTGGACAGGTACTTGTCCACCAGATCGGTCGAGAAGACGTCGTGGCCTGCTGGCACCGGCGTATGAGTAGTGAAGACCGTGGTTGCCCGTATGTCTCTCAGCGCTTCCTCGAAAGCCATGCCTGCGGCGACCTTCTCCTTGATGCGCTCCAGCATCATGAAGGAGGTGTGTCCCTCATTGGCATGCCAGAGCGACGGCTGGATGCCCAGTGCTCTCAGGATTCGCACTCCTCCTATGCCCAGGACGATTTCCTGCTGGATGCGTACCTCTCGGTCGGCGATGTAGAGGCGAGCAGACAGGTCGCGGTCGTGGGGGGAGTTGTCTTCCACATTGGTATCAATCAGATATAGGGTCGTGGCCCCAACTCGGACCTGCCACACCGTAAGCAGTAGAAGCCTGTTGCCCAACTGGACGGTGGCCAATACCCTGTCGCCATCTGAGGAGAACACGGGCAGGACTGGTGCCTTGTCGAAGTCCAGTCGCGAGTAGATCTCTTCCTGCCACCCGTCGATGGAAATCCGCTGCCGGAAGTAGCCCTGTGGGTACATCAGACCCACGCCCACCATGGGCAGCCCCAAATCGCTGGCCTCTTTGCAGATGTCGCCGGCTAGAATCCCGAGCCCGCCGGCATACAAGGGAAGTGAGCTGTGTATGGCGAACTCGGCAGAGAAGTAGGCAACAGGGCCGATCAGCCTGTTCTGGTGCTTGGACGCGAACCACGTGTCAGTGGCTGCCATGTCCGCATCAAAGTCGGCCATGACCGAGTCGTAGAGTTGCAGAAAAGCCGGGTCGGTGCTGGCGGCCTTCAGTTTCTCGGGAGCGATCTCGCGCAGTATCTTGACGGGGTTATGCCCACCAGCCTTCCACAGACCGTAGTCCAGCTTTCGAAAGAGCCCTCGTCCCTCGGGGTGCCAGCTCCACCAGAGGTTGTAGGTGAGCTCCACCAGTCTCTCAATACGTCTGGGGAGTTCTATGCTTGGGCTGTCAGGTGCCATGGTATCCACGCTCCTTTGAAACGGTCCAGTTCCTGGCAGTGCCATGGCTCATCCCTGAAAGATCTTGGTATCGCTGGATTAAGGGAGAGCTCGGTTGCAGCATGCGGGCGGTGGGACCTTGTGGTGTCTGAGATGGCTTCCAGGCTGGAGTCGAATCCAGGGAGTGCGCATTTAACCAGCGTGAGTTCCTGGAAAGGGGGAGCGCCTCGTAAAAAGTGCAGTCGTTGTTCTGGCCAAACAACAACACGGCCGCCCGGTCTTCGGCAGCCCGATTTCCTGGTCCCCTCCCCTCAACACCTCGCTTTGTTCGGTTGACGGGGTCTTCCTCCACTGCGATACAGTATAACATAGATATAACAGATGCACTCCCGGCAGAAGCAAACGTTCGTCAACTGGGTGGACTTCCATCACCCATCTGCGCTCAGACTACATCAGGATTGTCACATCTGGGTACCTCGGAGACCCGAGGAATTCTCAAGTTTTTCTCAACTAGAGACGGGAGACACGCATATGCCTCGCTACGCTCATCAGTGTCCGGGCGGCAGGACGGATGTTGTTTAGGTAAGCTTGGTTATGTGGAGGTCAGGTGTCACGGATGGATGCACTGCAGAGGCGATCCGCCAGAAACGATACTGGCGGCTTATCAGCCGCCAGTATTAATGGAAAGCATCGGTCCGCAGTCGTCCTAATTGTGCTTATCCTTCTTCCACCTGCCGTTTTCCCAGGTTATGCCGGACCACTCTTGATCGGCCACCCCCGTGATTTCGCCAGATGGATTCACCGTGTATGTGGCCTTGAGACGTTTGCCCCGAAGTGAAGTGGAGGCGTCGTATGTTACTCCTCCAGCACTCGTGGCAGTCACCACATCGTCGCTGCCATCCCAGTTCACGGGCACATCAGTGTCCAGTTGGACCACGCCTGCATCGGCCAGGCAACATGATATGGCGGCATGGGCATTGTGGACCTCGGTATTGGCGGCCTCGGCATTGCCTTTGCCATAGAACTGTGTGATGGCCAACACCACCACGGATGCCAGCGCGCCCAGGATGACCAACACCACAAGCATCTCCACGAGGGTGAACCCACGCTCGTGGCTTATTGTGCTCTCACAGTGCTTCATTTCGTCCTCCACGACATGTTCGTCATGAAGAACCTAGCATTCCCGCCTCACGTCTGCCTCTCGAATGACGCCGAAAACATCACAGAAGTCTCTCCACGAGACAGGAGAACGGTGGAGAGAGTAGGCCCACCCTGCCTTATTCTGGCAAGGTGGGCCTACTGGTCAGTTACCAAAGACCGAGTGACTCAGGAACCCTGCGTTATCCGGTTTTCAATTCCGATGTGCAGTTCGGACAGCGGGTGGCCTTAATGGGAATAGCGGATAGGCAGAACGGGCAGTCCTTGGTGGTCACTGCCGGCGCTTCCTTCGGCTTCTCGGTGGCTCGGCGCAGTCTGTTGACCCAGCGGATCAACATGAATATCACGAAGGCGACAATAAGGAAGGTGATGATGTAGTTGATGAAATTGCCGTAGTTCATCGTCACCGCGCCTGCTGCCTGCGCTTCAGCCAGAGTGCGATAGGCTTCTCCGTCGAGGGGGGGCGTCGTCCCGTCCCTCATCACCCAGAACAGGTTGGTGAAATCCGCCTTGAAGATAAGGCCTATGACCGGAGTGATGATGTCCTTCACCAGCGACGAGACGATGGCGCCGAAGGCGGCGCCGATGATGATGCCGACGGCCATGTCCATTACGTTGCCGCGCATGATGAACTCCTTGAACTCTTTGAGCACGTCCGGTTCCCTCCTTTCTGCCAACTGGCGTTGGCTGATTGGCACTAGGGATATCTTTCTATCCCTTGGCCGATGGTCACGATTATAGCACTTGGCAGCAGCAGAGAAGATTCAACCTTCGCGGAGAGGCCGGGCCACTGCAGCGACGGCGCGGATGGTACAATGGGGCCATGTCGCGGCTGTACAAGACGGAAGGCGTGGTTCTCAGGCACTCATACATGGGAGAAGCGGACGCGCTGGTCACTCTGTGTACCCCTGATCGGGGCAAGCTGCGGGCCGTCGCCCGTGGGGTGAGGCGGCCCAAGAGCAGACTGGCTGGCCACATGGAGCCGCTCACCTATTGCACCATGATGTTGGCCGAGGGACGGACCATTGACATCGTTTCCGGTTGCGAGGCACGGGATTCCTTCCAAGGCATGAAGTCTGATCTCTGGCTCCTCTCCTGCGGTCTGTACGCGGCTGATTTGACCGACCGTCTTAGCGCCGAAGGCGCTGAGAACCGGCCCCTCTTCCGCCTGCTTCTGGATGCGCTCCATTCGCTTTCCGGTGGGATTGACCCGGCCCTTGTCCTTCGCTACTTCGAGTTCCACTCCTTGGCCTGCTGCGGCTACCTGCCCGAACTCTGGGAATGTCCCGTGTGTCACCGCAAGCTGGAGGCTACTACCAACTACTTCAGCCCGGCGGCGGCCGGACTGCTATGCCCAGATTGTAGAGGCAAGGAAGGCCTGGATCGGCCCGCGTCTGTGGACGTGGTGAAAGTTTTGCGCTTCTTCGCCCGGAACGAATGCTCCGCATTGGCCAAACTGAAGCTCAAGCCGCGCTTGGCCAGAGAGATCGAGGATCTGATGCAGGGATACGTCACCTATGTTCTGGATCGCGAAGTGGCATCGGCCAAATGGCTGCGCGAACTGCGGGCCGACGAACAGACGACTAAAGTGCCAGTGAATCTCGTCGGTGGCCAGCTGCCTGTGGGAACGGGTCCGGACTAGCCGCGCCGGGCTGCGCCCACGTCTTTGGCCAGCCTGTCCAGGATCTCGTTCTCCGTGGTCTCCAACTCTTCTTCAGTCAGCGTGTGTGAATCCGACTGATAGGCTATCCTGAAGGCCACGGACTTCTTGCCAACAGGGACCTGCCTGCCAGAGTACAGGTCGAAGAGCGACACTTGGCTCACGAGCGGCACGCTTCGGACGACCCCCAGCATCTTCTTGGCGGGCACCTGTACGTCCACGAGCACCGCGATGTCCCTCACCGATCTCGGGAAGCGGGAGAGCGGGTGGTAACCCTGCTTCTCCTTCGCAACAGACAGGAGATTCTCGATATCAAGTTCGAAGAGGGCCACCGACTGGGGCAGAAGGTCGAAGCTCTCGGCGACCCTAGGGTGGATCTCTCCGATGATGCCCACCGTGGTCTGGCCGACCACGACCCTGGCCACTCTTCCCGAGCGTAGTTTATCTTCGCCTCCGGCCTCGTATTCGGCCTCGATGCCCAGCCTGGAGAGCACGGACTCTACCGCCCCCTTGGCGTCGAAGAAGTCTGACTGCCCCTTCTCTCCAAACCATGACAGCTCGCCACGGGGCCCGCTGACCACGCCGCCAAGTATCTCACGCTCGTCTGGCAGGTCGCTGCCTCTGCCCAGGAAGACTCGGCCGATCTCGAACAGCCTAATGCCCCCTTCCTCATACTTCTGGTTGGCCGCCAGGGTGGTTAGGAGACCGGGTCGGAGGCTAGTGCGAAGATACTCCAGCTCCGTGCTGAGAGGGTTGGCCACGTGGACGGCGTTCTCGGCACTCGCCGCCTTGGTCAACTTGTGCTGGCTTGTCAGAGAATAGGTGATGATCTCCTGGAAGCCGGCGGCCACCATGAGGTCACGCAATTGCTCCCTGAAGGATAGGCGGGTATCCACCTGCTGCCTGGGCAACTCGCTGCTCAAGGTAGTTGTCGGAATGGCAGCATAGCCCAGGATGCGGGCTACTTCTTCTGAAAGATCGGCAGGTTCACTCACGTCAGTGCGCCAGTAGGGAATGGTGACTGCAGTATTCTCCGAGCCTGCCGGGACACACTGGAAGCCTAGGGAAACGAGTACGTCAATGATCTGTTCTTGACTTACCTCTAGGCCCAGTAATTGCATGACGTACGCAGTGCGCAGCCTTATGACCTTCGCCTCTTTCTTCCCAGGGTAGACGTCGGCCATGCCTTTGGAGGCTGTCCCGCCGGCGATCTCCAGCATGAGTTGTGTAGCTCGCCATAGGGCCGGCACTGTCAGTTCAGGGCTTATGCCCCTTTCGAACCGCATTGAAGCTTCGCTGCGCATCTTCAGTCCAGAAGACGTCCGCCGGATGCTCACCTGGTTAAAATTCGCGGATTCCAGGAGCACAGAGGTCGTGACCTCTGTTACCTCACTGTCCGCGCCACCCATCACGCCGGCAATGGCGACCGGGATGGACTGGTCGGCGATGACCAGCATGTCTGGACGCAACTCCCGGTCCACACCATCGAGGCTGGTCAGTTTCTCACCAGCGCGAGCCCGGCGAACGACTATCCTGGCCCCGCCGATCTTGCGGAAGTCGAAGGCGTGCAGCGGCTGACCGTATTCCAGCATAACGTAGTTGGTGATATCCACGATGTTGTTGATTGGCCGCATACCGCTGGCGGTCAGCCTTTGCTGCATCCAGGCTGGCGAGGGACCGATCTTGATACCTTCGGTCAGGCTGGCGCAGTAGCGTCGGCAGAGATCGGGATCGGCTATCTCCACGGAGACACGCTTCTGAATCTCCGGTCCCGCCTCTTCGTAGGAGGATGATGGAAGTCGCATTTCCTGTTTGGTCAGGGCAGCTACCTCTCGGGCTACTCCCAGGATAGACAGGCAGTCGGGACGGTTGGGAGTGACCTCCAGGTCGAGCACAGCATCGGCCAGATAGTCCGCCAGGGGAATGCCCAATGGTGCGTCCGCGGGCAGAACCAGTACGCCCTCGTGGCTTTCAGAGATGCCCAATTCCTTCTCCGAGCAGGCCATGCCTTCTGAGGCCACGCCGCGGATCTTGGCTGGTTTGAGTCTGACCGGTTTGCCGGAATGACCGTCGACAAGCTCGGCGCCCACTTGGGCGAATGGTACCTTGTCGCCGATGCGCACATTGGTGGCACCACACACCACCTTTGACTGGCCCTGACCGAAGTCTATGGTGGCTAACTGGAGTCGGTCGGCATTGGGGTGGGGTTCGAGGGCCATTATCTGGCCCACCGTGATCTTGTCCCAGGACTGTCTAGTGGCCTTGGTAAGATTGGCTTCAACTCCGGCCATGGTCAACCGCTGGGCGATCTCGCTGGCACTCAAGGAGACGCTGACATATTCTCGCAGCCAACTGAATGGGACTTTCATCGTCTCAACCCTACTAGAACTGCTTTAGAAAGCGCAGGTCATTGCTATAGAACAGGCGGATGTCGTCAATACCGTACTTGAGCAGGGGGATGCGCTCTACGCCCATACCAAAAGCGAACCCGGTGTAGACATCAGGATCGTAGTCCACTCTTCTCAATACGTCAGGGTGAACCATCCCCGCGCCAAGGATCTCTATCCATCCGGTGTTGCTGCACAGCCGGCAACCGGCACCCTGACAGACAAAACAGTCGATGGCCATCTCGACTCCAGGCTCAACGAAGGGGAAGTAGTCGCAGCGGAAGCGCGCCTTCCTCTCTGCCCCGAAGAGACGGCGGGCAAACTCAAAGAGGGTGCCCTTCAGATCGCCCATGGTGATGCCCTTGTCTACCGCCAACCCCTCGACTTGATAAAACATGAACTCGTGCGTGGCGTCGGTGGCCTCGTAGCGGTACACCTTGCCCGGCACCACAGCTCTGACCGGCGGCCGAGTCTTCTCCATCAGCCTGATCTGCATCGGGGAGGTGTGGGTGCGAAGCAGCCTGGACCGCCCCGCGCCTTCAGTATCCACCCAGAAAGTGGCCCACATATCGCGCGCTGGGTGATCCTGGGGAATGTTCAGTGCCTCGAAATTGTAGTAATCCCACTCCACCTCCGGCCCCTCCACCACCTGGAAGCCCATAGAAGAGAATACGCTGCAGACTTCCCGAAGCGTGCGGGTGGTCGGATGGAGGCGCCCAATGGAGACAGGATAGCCCGGCAGAGTGACGTCGATGCGCGTCTGCTCGATGGTGTCAACGAGGTTCTGTGTCTTCAGAGCCTCCTGCTTCTGCTGCAGTCCCGACTCCAGGGTGGCCTTAAGCTCGTTGGCAACCGCGCCGACAGTGCGACGTTCCTCGACTGAGAGGGTACCCAATCCCCTGAGGACAGTGGTGAGAGATCCTTTTCTCCCGAGGTAGCGGACCCGCCACTTCTCCAGATCGCCGAGGTTGTCTATGCCGTCGAGCTCGCTGACCGCTTTGGTCTTGAGTTCCTCAAGCTCCTTCAGCATCGACTACTTGCCCGTTTTCTCCCCCTTGGCCACTGCTACCAACTGAGAGAAGGCATGGGGATCTCTGACGGCTGTGTCCGCCAGCATCTTGCGGTCGACTTCTACCTTAGCCTCTTTGAGGCCATGCATGAACTGGGAGTAGGAAATCCCACCGGCTCTGGCAGCCGCGTTGATGCGCAGTATCCAAATGCGGCGCATGTC
>JAFGCL010000033.1 GCA_016932645.1 Dehalococcoidia bacterium
GACAGGGGTCGGAGTTCTGACTGTCACAGCAGGCGGGACTGTGCCGGAATTCCACCGGACTTGCTGCCGTATTGAGCCCTCGCTCTCGCTCGGGCACCCCTGCATAGGGTATTTCTGACAGAATCAATATATCATCTGGTATGCTAAAAGGCAAATCCCTGCAAGCATCAGGTCAGAGACAGTCTCCTTGTGCAGAATGGCCGGTAGCTATTGCCGCGACGCCGCCCTCGGCGCAGAAACCCTGGCTGGTTTCAATCGCAGCCCGTATCATCTTCTGCGCTTCCCATGGAAAGCTGTTCTTATTGTGGAGGCCCGATGGTTGCATGAACGATCTCAGCAAATGGACAGACCTGCCTCTTCGAGTTCTGGCCTTTGAAGCAAAGCTCTGTGAGATTGCTGGCAGTGACGCGCTTCACTTGTGAGAAACCTCTCGCTGCCAGGAAGGTCTCGATCTCCGACCCTTCTATCCCGAACCTGATTGGTTCTCCAAGTCGCTCGCACCGAGTCTGAAGCGCCTTGGCCCACTTGTCCTTCGACCCGGGATCCACTGCCGACGCATGGAGGTAATCGAAGATGATAGAACTGCCGGGGCTGGAATTCGCCACTACCAATGACAGAGTCCTGTCTACGGCCTCTGCAGTCAGGTAGGGCGTTACCCCTTCCCAGATGAAAAGGGTCTTCAAGTCTCTTCTGTAGCCCGCTGCCAGCAACTTCTCGTCAAGCCTGTCTTTCTCGAAGTCAACTGGGACAAGAGTCACCCAAGTCGGCCATTCCTTAAGCACCGTCTTGAGCCTGGCCGCTTTCGTCTTCTGCGTATTCGGGTGATCGACTTCGAATACCTTGACTTTGCTGAATGCCTTCAGTCTATAGGCCCTGGAGTCAAAACCGGCCCCCAATATTACGACCTGCTCAACACCGTCTTTGATGCAGGCTTGAGAGTAGTCGTCTATGTACCTGGTCCGGGCAACCCCTTCGGCTCTCGTTCCACCCGGGTCCTTGCGGACCGACCAGATCCAGAGGCTTCGCTGGAACTTGTTCTTCAGGGAAAGCCGGTACCTGCGCTGTAGATTCTCATCGAGGAACACGACAGCCAGCGGGTCGTAGCAGACCCTTCTTTCCGGAGTCATGAGCGACTCTACGGCTCTGATACCAGCCTGCTGCACTGCTGTCCTGCTTGCACTGCCTTCTATCATAAAAGCACCTCAGAATCCTTCCGTACGGTACCACTGCGAGACTGGTTCTTCCTGGACTCTGCCCGTCTCAGGTTTGCGCAGGGATAATACAGGCTGGCATCAGGCACTGTCAACCGCAGGCATGGTTGGGTAATACTGGTCGGTACAGAGCCCAGTCTAGCAACCGAACGTTTTGCGAGGCCGAAGCAGTAGCGTTGCTTACCACCCCCTGACGTTGTTTTATTCATTGAATTGATAGTATACTGAGACAGAATGATCTAGCCGCAGGGGAGCTCAGAGGCTGAGAGCCCGTCAAGTAGCGGGCAACCCTTTGAACCTGACCTCGGTAATGCGAGCGTAGGGAGGCGGTTCCAGCAGCCAAGAACCGTTGACTGAGGCTCTTGGCTTTTTGTTTTTGGAGTAGAGAGAATGACGCAGTTGCAGATAGCCAGACAAGGAGTGGTGTCGCCACAGATGAAGCTCGTGGCTGAGAAGGAAGGGCTGGACGCCGAGGTCGTGCGCCAGGGAATAGCCGACGGCACTATTGTGATCCCTGCAAATCCCGGTCACCGCAATCTGCAGCCCTGCGGCATAGGCAAGGGTCTCTCTACCAAGGTCAACGCCAACGTGGGTACCTCTTCGGACTTCCCTTCTCTGGAAAACGAACTGGAGAAGGTGCGCGTCGTCATGGAATATAAGTCCGACGCAGTGATGGACCTCAGCACCGGGGGTGACATCAATAATATCCGGCGGCACATCATCGAATTCTGCCCACTTCCGCTGGGCACCGTGCCCATCTATCAGGCGGCCATTCAGGCGGTCGAAAGGCGCGGCGCTATCGTCAACATGACTGCCGATGACATCTTCGCTGCCATCGAACAGCAGGCTGAGGACGGCGTGGATTTCATGACTGTGCATTGCGGAGTCACGCAGAGATCCATCGAGCACCTTCGGCAGCAGGCACGGCTGACCAACGTGGTGTCTAGGGGTGGCGCCTTCCTGCTGGGCTGGATTCTTCATAACGAGAGCGAGAACCCGCTTTACGACCGCTACGATCGCCTGCTGGAAATAGCACGGCGATACGATATAACGCTCAGCTTGGGAGATGGCATGCGCCCCGGCAGCCTGTCTGACGCTACCGACCGTTGTCAGATCCAGGAACTGCTCATTCTCGGGGAACTGGTGGAGCGTGCCTGGAACGCGGGCGTTCAGGTTATGGTCGAAGGGCCAGGCCACATCCCACTGGACCAGGTAGTCACCAACGTGCAACTCCAGAAGCGTGTCTGCCGGGGTGCCCCGTTCTACGTGCTGGGGCCGCTGGTGACTGACGTGGGCGCCGGCTACGACCACATCTCTGCCGCCATAGGTGGCGCGGTGGCCGCTGCAGCCGGTGCTGATTTTCTCTGCTACGTCACACCTTCAGAACACCTTTCTTTGCCCACGCCGGAGGAAGTCAAGGAGGGTATCATCGGCGCCAGGATAGCCGCCCACGCAGCAGATATCGTGAAAGGCGTTAAGGGAGCGGCTGAGTGGGACCGCAGAATGTCACTGGCGCGTCGAAATCTCGACTGGGACGAGCAGATCAGGCTTTCCATGGATCCGGCCAAGGGTCGGCGGCTCCATGACCGGTTCGCCGGCAAGGCCGGAACTTGCAGCATGTGCGGGCCATACTGCGCTATGGCCCTAGTAGAGAAGTACCTTGGCATATCTCTGGAGAAGTGCCCCCACTGAGTCTCACTCCCGATAAGCCATGAAAGCCGGTATCGTCTCCATTGGCACTGAGCTCCTGCTGGGAGAGGTAGTAGACACCAATGCCTCATACATCGCCTCCCAATTGCCGCTGCTCGGGCTTGAACTTCAGTCAGTCATAGCCGTTCCCGATCGCATGGACAGTCTGGTGGAGGCCTTTCAACAGGCGTGGCAGCGCTTCGATGTGGTGATTGCCACCGGCGGACTTGGCCCGACCCAGGATGACTTGACCCGCGAGGCCATTGCCCAGTTGCTGGGCGAGGAAATGACTGTTTCCCCCGAGCTCGAGAGTGACGTCCGAGCCATATTCGCCGCTATGGGACGAGACATGTCGCCAAGCAATATCAAGCAGGCGACGCTAATCCCTTCGGCCCAGGCCATCCCGAACCCGCGGGGCACGGCGCCGGGGTGGTGGGTCGAGAAGAATGGAAAGCTCATGGTGGCCATGCCGGGCCCCCCTGCAGAGATGCAGCGCATGTGGGAGGTAGAGGTGATGCCAAGGCTCCGGGCAAGAATTCCGGGCGATGTGGTTCTGCTGCGAACCCTCAAGTGCTTTGGCCTGTCTGAAGCAGAGGTGGGAGAGAAGGCTGGCCGAGTGTTTGGCATGGGCAACCCCATCTTGGGCGTGTACGCCAAACCAGATGGCATTCACCTAAGGCTGATGGCCATGGCGTCTGACCAGGAGAAGGCAACGGCCCTGATTGCCGAAGCCGAGAACAGGCTGCGCAGCACTCTGACAGACCATCTGTGGGGTACGGATTCTGATACGCTGGAGAACACCGTGGGCCAACTCCTGTCCACCAGACACCTCACTCTGGCCACCATGGAATCATGCACTGGAGGACTGCTGGCCAGCACTGTGACCGATGTTCCCGGAAGCTCCGCCTACTTCAAAGGCGGATTTGTGGCCTACACCAACGATATGAAAGCTTCTCTGGGCGTGGATGCCGGACTCATCAAAGAGCATGGCGCGGTAAGTCGCGAGGCAGCTGAGGCCATGGCGCAAGCTGCGCGGCGACAGCTCGGGGCGGACATCGGGCTGGCGGTCACAGGCGTAGCCGGCCCAGATACATTGGAGGGAAAACCTCCTGGTCTGGTCTACATAGGGATCGCTGACGGCAAGAGCGCTCGATCAGTTGAAGGCCGATTCCCACCCCGCAGAGTGGATGTGAAGCGGCGGGCTGCTGTCTACGCGCTGTTCGTACTCAGGGAGAAACTGATCTCATCACCAAGTTGACGGCGGGCTAACCTTCGGGCGGCAGAAATTCGTCCCAGGTCTCCCTGTCTCTCCTGGCAGACACCAACCGCAGCAGGATCACAGCACCAACCAAGCCTATCAGTCCGACTATCAACCACAGCCACCAGCGGGATGACTGTTCCGCAAACCTAGCCGTCACCGTCAGTGGTACATCAACATAAACGGTGACTGACTTCTTCGAGCCGGACAAGTCTCCTTCCCAGTAATCAAACCGGTAGCCCTTCGCGGCCTTGGCAGTGATGGTCACTTCCTTGCCCACGGCATAGCCGTTGGATGATTCCGGTTCCAGGACGACCGAGCCTCCTATGGTCGGGCTGCAATAGACGGCGACGGTGGGGTTAAAAATGGCTACAATCGACCTGTTATCGTTGACGAGAACGGTCCTGGGGTTGTCAGTGCCGGCCAGATCACCCGTCCAGTGGCTGAAAACGTAGCCCGTCCCAGCCTTGGCGTACACAGATACGTTGTCATTGACGAGATAGCCGCCCGGGGGATGGGCTTCCGAGAACTCTATCGAGCCCCCACCGCTGGGTTCAATAGCAGCAGCCAAGGAGTAGCGAAGGTCAGACTGCACGAAGTTGGCAGTGATATGGCGATTGTTGTCGGGGTCATCTCCCATTGCGAAGGTTACCATGGTCTGGCTGGGGTCGGCGATCACATCTACTTCCCCAGTCCAGCCAACAAACACATAGCCGGTCACCGGCGTGGCGGTCAGAGTGATGAGCGCAGTGGCGAGATACCTCGTGGCCACTGGAGAGACTGTGACTGTCCCGCCAGCCTCTGGAGTACTGACGACCGTCAGTACTTCGCACGCTCAGGCTGCGTGCGTTCTGGGTGGGATTGCCACCGGAGCCACCAAGGCGGTGGCTGCCAATAGGATCGCCAGCAGCCAGAAGGGCCGAACAGCAAGCCTGTGCCTCACCTTGTTCTCTCCTCAAGGGCCGCGGCGCTGCTGCTCCCTTAATCTACAGGATATCTCCCGCGTTGAACCACCAAGACCCAGAACAAACGGATGAGGATCAAGGCGATGATCACCAACACGAGTATGAGTGGTATCAGCCACCAGGAGAACCCTCCCTTGGGTACGCCCACCGCAAACATGGTGCCTGCCAAGTCACTGGGGGCCGGTTTGCTCTTCAGAGTCAACTTCGCCCAGACGAAGTCGCCATCTTTGTCAACACCCGTCTTGGAACACTTCTTCCACCTTTGTCCGTCCCACCAGAACAGTCGCAGCGACCCCTCTTTCACCACTGCCACTTCTTCGGCAGTGTAGTACACTACTATCTCGACTTCGTCAATCGCCACGGTGCTGGAGAAAAGAACGTCGATCCACCTTCCCTCTTCGTCATCAATATCTTTCTGACCCAGGGTCTTGTATCGAAACTCGCCCACCGGATTCTCAGCGAACTCAGCCACAGAGGCAAACGCCCTGCCGATCCCCTCTTTCGTCACAACGGTGGAGGTCTCGTTGCGGCTATTGAGGATGAAAGGCCCCGCTTGGGCGGCGACTGTCTTGACGCGCATCGGCTGCTTCGCCAGCCAAGGGTCAAACAGAATCGTATCTCCCACAGCGGGTCCTTGACCACCGGTATTGGATACATGCGACGGGCCCGTGTCCGTGCCCCACCAGTTTTCAATGGCACTGACCTTCTCAGTGCTCTGGCTGTACACCTGGGAACCGGCTGCCACAGCAGGATCGGTTCCGGGATCAACCGTTATCGTGTTGAAGCGAAGCTGATTGCCTGATGCAGTCGAGCTTAGGAAGACGGCAGAGCCTTCGGTCGCACTGTTGCCATGAAGCTTGTTCCCGCTCAGATAGTTCTCCGATCCATCGATGTACATGCCGATCACATTGTACTTGCACTCGTTCTCCAGAAGGATGTTGCTCGTGCTGTCTTCCGAGACATAGATGCCGTAGTTGTTGTCGAGGATTACGTTCCCGGAGATTACACAGCCACTGGCGTCCTCGAGCCGTACACCAGCCCCGCCGGTGTCAACGGCCCCCTCGATAGTGAACCCTGAGAGTGTCACGCAACCGGCCGTTATCTTGAACACATCTTCTGTGGCATATGGCGTCAGAAACGCCCGTACAATCGTCTTGTCAGGCCCTGCCACCGCCTTGATAGTCACGCTCTTGGCCACGGTCACGTTTTCGTCATACGTGCCCTCGTGTACCGATATCCTCCATCCATCAAACACCGAGTCAACGGCTTCCTGTATCGTCCCGTAGTCATAGCCTTCGCCTTTGCCAACGCTTGCTTCGCGGACAATGTAGGCGCGGATCAGGAAGTCTCCGGCTGGTCGCTTCATCCCCTCACTGACCAGTCCATAGGGAGTCTTCCCATTCCACGACTCACCCGTCCTTTGATGGTCATGGAACACAGTAACTTTGAGACTATCCGCCGCCTCCACAAAGATCCAGAACTTTGTCGGGACCACAAGATCTCCGACCGGAATCTCATACCATTTCTCTGCCGTGACCTCACAGAGTATCTTTGGTATCAAGAGTTCGTTTGGTGCAAAACCGCCGGCCTTCGTGTCCATGATGTGGACTACCACCGTACCTTTGCCCCCGCCGGCATAGAAACGAACTTTACTCAGGATTGATGAGGCCACTCCCTGGGGGAGGGAGAAGAGCACCCCTTGAAAAGTCTGGCATTGCTGGCAACCCGATAGTTGGTGCGTCCACATCTGTCCATACGGGTCGCCATCATCGTACGCGAGTTCCCCGGTATCGCCAGTCCCCGAACAATCCACAATCTCTGCCACAGCCTGATGTGAATCGAGCAGCAACGGCGCAAGTGAGGATATTATCAGGAGCATCGTCAGGACAGAAATGACGGTAGTCTTCAGCATCCTGCTCGACAACATGCGAAATCCCCCCCCCCTTGTAGGTCGGATTCCTCCATGCGGAACGACCCGTCATGGCTGCCACAATATACCACTCAATGCACAGAAGCACAAGTCATTTCCGGTCATTAGAGATGTGATCAGCCCTTGCCACCGATGTTGCCATGATGTCAGCAGTAGTGCTGCCCGTGTACTGCCACCGGTAGGCGGGTTTGTAGGAACGTGGCTGGTTTCGATTGTGAACCGAGCCGTTGCGTGCGGGTGACAATATTCCCCCATCGCAGAGGGGGGTCACTCCAATGCCAGGATAACTACGGGGGGTTTTTCGATATCGCTAGCGGGGTATACCCGTCTCAGACCGCCACCGAACTCGGTTTGGCCACCTAAACTCCGGGCGTACAGCGAGTCCCTTAGCTCAGGAGGGATACTGATTTGATCACCGTAAGCCTTCTCAAGAGCCTCCCAACTTATCACCGGTAGGATCTTGATCTCGATGTCTGAGAAGATAAGGTAGTGCGCCCCGTACTTCTGCATGATCTCAACTGCCTCAGCGTCGTCTGTCGCGCAGTAGACGCGGGCGACATCCCTGTCGGTGCTTGCCCAATGCACGCCATTATCCACCACAGGTACCCGGTGTCCCAGGTCAAGTATCCAGTATCCGTAGTCCCACCAGCTCATTACCTTGATATCGCTGTCCTCTGGAGTATTCTCTCGCAACCATGTCAAGGCTTCTTCCCATTCAGGAGTGACGGCCATTATCCTGGAGAACGACCCCACGTGCCGGGATGTCAATGCCGAACCAAGGATGGTGCCAGCTATCAGGAGTACCGCAAGCATCGCTCTCAGATACCTGAGAACACTGCGCGAGTCAGCGATCCCGGCTGCCACCTCTCTCAGCGAGAAGCGGCGAGCACCTCCTAGGTCAAGCATAGCTCCCAACCCGATGCCACACAAAACGCAGAAAGCAGGAGCGGCAAAGTTGAAAAGCCTTCGGGCGAACAAACCACCGGCAAAAAGTACCACACACCAGCTCAGCCACAAGACGTCCGGTGGCCGCCGTCTTCTGATCGTGACATATATGCCCACCAGGAGAGGCACCAACAGAAACTGCCACGTGACGATGTCGCTGGGGCCAATCCCCCGCAGCTCCCCGATGTACTGGGCCCCCTCAGCGGGGTGGAAGGCTTCGAGCCAGGCGTTGTATATCGCTTCGTACCCCGGCTGGAAGATGCCGACCACGGCACTGACAGCCAGAGCTAACACGAGAGGCCTATAGCTCGACTTTTCGATGGATGGTATCATGCCCTTAGCGCCTTGTTTCACCAGTGCAATCGGCAGGTTCAGAGGGTCGGTCTCGGCGTTGAAGGCGGACACCAACCGTGTCCACAAGCTGGCCAATATCTCACCAACCACATAAGCCATTAAGATAGCCAATAGGATCAGAGATCCCAAGAAGCCCCATTCGACATACAGCAACGCCTCAAACAACAGCACGGACGCCCCACGTACTACCCAGCCGAGGTCCAGTCCGCTCCTTTTCAGGTGGAGATCCTTCATGAGATAGAAGGCGCAAACCCCCATGATTACCAGCAGCCAACTGAGGCCATCACGGTCAATATAGCCCGCAGCGCCGAAGAACACGGTCAGAACAGCAGCAGCAAAAGCAAATGCCGACAGGTGAGCAACGACGCGCCCGTACATCTTCGAAACCACTAGCCAAAGAACAATGATGGTAACCACTGCTATGATCGGCGGGAGTACCTTGGCCACAAATGCCACGGCATCTTGGGATGCCACTCCGCTCACGAAAGCAATCACCCTGGCCAGTAGACCCACAGGGTATGCCAATCCACTGTGCATCCAGTACGGGAGAACCACATTAAACTGGGTTGGGTACTGGAACTTGTCACCCGAGGCCACCAAGTCGGCCATAAAATGGAAAAAGTAGGAGTCAGTACTGATGATGTAGTAGTGGTCCGTCTCCAGAAGATGCAGGCAGCGATAGGCGAAGGCCAGTCCGCATATTAGGGCCAGCAGAACCCAATGAAACCACCGACGGGAAGTGCATGCCAGGAACGCCGACCAGAAGCCGGATGCGGTCCCGGTGGACCCTTCCGTTCTCTGCCCCTTCTCAGTTTGGTCAGTCATGTTGCAGAGTGAACCCGGTCACCACGTCCTGCTGCTCGCGAACCTCGCTCCGCAATCTCAGTTACTGAGAGCATTCTACTGGAGTCAAGCTCGCAAAAAACCTCTGGCACCAAAGCCCGCCCTGGACTCTGACGTGCCATTGTGGACCCCCCTGATGCAGGTCAAATGAGTTGTGTTTCGCTGGCACGTTATGTTATAGTCTCGACTCAGTTGTGTCAAGGAGGTCCATCATGACCATGAAACCCGGCTGTGGCTGCTTCCTGCTGCTTCTCGCTATCGCCAACCTTGTGCTTCTGATCTCTTCGATAGCCGCCGCTGTCAAAGGCAATCTGACGGTGCTCACGGGTATTGCCATGACAGTGCTTTTTGCTGCAAATGTTGCCGCTGCTGGAATGCTCGGGTTGGCTGCAATGCGAGGTGTGTCGTTCGGTCGGAAGTCTGCGGCGCAGGATGCGGATGAGTCAGCCGTGGATGAGTCGACGTCCGTTACCGAAGAGGGCACAGACGACAGTGCGGACTAGCCAGGAGAGTTGGCGGACATGGATGGCACGCAGTCTATGAAAGACTCACGCTGGACTCCACGAAGGCTCCTCGGCAGAACGGCAACGAGCGTGTCGTCTGCCTGTTCCTTCAGATTCGCACCTCCTGAGATCATTCGCCCCGTCAGTACCAGGTTGATTCCAAATCCCCTTCAACCACTTGACAACGCTCCCAACCTGTGGTATTACTATGACTGCTTCCAAGCAGCAGAGTTGGAACCGAGTAGCAGAGTTTATCGCGCAGTAGATGTGGTGGACACATCTATAGCGATGAAGAGTCTTCGGTAGGATGAAAGGAGGTGTGGCCTAGGAACGACTGCGAGACAGGTTCAGTCGGTTCAGAGTTCAGTCACAAGTGTACGCGAGTTTTGAACTAAGATAACGGCGCAAAGTAAGAAAGGGGGGTGACTAACAAATGACACCATTTATCTCGACAATTATTGCCAGAGTACTTGCAATCACTGACTACTTCTTGGCGCAGTGGGTAGACGTAGCTGCAGTTTCCAACGCTTCACCGAATGGCTGCTGGGAATTCGACGTTCAGAACGCCACCCTTAATGCCTGCGGCCAGGAATTCATCGCAAACCTGACCGATGTCGTCGAGGGCGTCATTGCTCTCGTCCCGAGCCTTCTGGGCGGCCTTTTCGCATTCGGCACTCCCGAAGCCGTGTAGTAGTAGTAGTAACGGTCCGAGGAGAAGCCCCGTTAGGCAGGTGCCCGATTTCATCCTACTAGGGGACTCAGAATTCTAGAAGGGGAGCTTTACGAAGCTCCCCTTCTCATTTTGGCGGGCCCCGCATTTCCTGGCTTCATGCAGTGAATGTTCACACAACGGCATATCCCCTAGAGGAGAAGCGTTATCCGTCTTACGTTCCGTCATTGCCTCGATTCTCCGTGTCTTGACCAGCAAGAAGCTACTCGACCACGCGGACCCTGATGGATGAGGGCATCATCCCAACCTCCAGCGTCCATGCCGCTGCTCTGCGTAAACGGGAGGTCTAAAGTCAAACATCTGTTGCTGGTCGGCAAATGCCATACCGGTATAGTAGACTCGCGGGGGTCGGACCCAAAATAGTGGCAGGGGTTCCACAACTCCCGCGGCTGCAGAGAAGCAGCGGCATGTCGCACGTCCCGGCTGGAGTTCTCCTCGACAAGCCTCCATTAGAGCAACATGAATAGAATGCTGCTATGAGTCGCTCCGTCGGTCGGCAGAACCGAGCGCACTTCCGGCTCTGCAGCGCGCCAAACCGGACTATCCCCGAAATCCTCATACAGGGGCGCCTATCAGCATGGACCAATGCCATCGGTCACGCACACCTCATCGAGTGGCTCCACATGCTTGCAGGGCAACACACTCCATGACTGACAGTCCAAAGAACCAACGTTCTCGCGCATATCTTAGAGGCAATGCAGGCAAAGCCCGAGTCACCTGTAGAAGGGACGAGTGGCACTGAGATAATCGACAATATCATAGATCGCTGACAAATAGGCTTGACTATGAGGGTCAGGCATGTTAGATTGCGAAGTGAATTCAACATCAACCCAGAGAGGTAGAGCCTAAAGAGTCAGATGCAGCACTGTCTTGGGGAGACCCGTGGAGGTTGCAGAGAACCCACGGATTTGGTCTGTTCGGGTGACCAAAAGTCTCTTCAAGGCCAAGAGGGAGCACAGGCATCCGGCCGGATGTCGCCAAGAGCAGAACTGCCGACCCGCGTGCAGAGGAGAGAGCGGGAAGGGCAGTGGAACCATGATTGGACACCACGTCCTTTCTCTGACCGAAGCCTTAACTGTTTTCTAAGCATTCTGTAATGGAGGCTTAAGGTTGCCTTGGTAGACTGGAGGAGCTTGGTAGAGGGGCCACCGCCGACAGCGGAGAATGCTTGAGGTAGATGATGGACAACTTTGGGGTCGTTGTCGCACGTATCGTAGCTGAACTGACAATGCTAACTGAGGCCACATTGGCCAAGTGGGTCAACATCACCTCGGTTGATGGCAACATAACCAACATCACATTGACACCACTTGGTAACTCCTTCGCCGATGCGTGGAGTAAGTTCATCGTATCGTACGCTTGGGCAATGGATCAGATGCTGCGCACCCTCTGGGGTACCACCTCTGGAGGATAAGTCAGGGAAAGGCAGACCCGGTGACCATATACGACGCAATAGTCAGCATGATGGCAGAAGCCTTAGCGTTGGGCAACGCAGTGCTGGCACATTGGGTCAGCATGCCGGAAAACGCCACTGGCCCACTCGATCCCAACATTACTCTCACAGAGACCGGTACTGACCTGGTGCAGTACTTGCAGTCGTCGGCTGTACAAGCAGGCGACATCGTTTGTGTGGTATTGGATGCCCTCTTCTCACTGTAGGGCATGCCATAGGCTTCCCGTGATGGACACGCAAGTTTGATCGCAGAAGGAGGACTGACAGGCTCGACAAACCAAAGTTCTTTGATGCGATCATGAGGACCATGCGAGATCATCTGATGGCAAAGCATGAAGAAAAGAGAACCCTTGGATCCAGAAGATGCGTTGCCCTTCTTCTGGTCGTTCTCCTTGTCATCTCCACGACCCTGCTGGTTGCCCCGACAAGAGCAGTGGCGGAACCTGCCACTATCACCCTCAATGGATGGGGCTGGTGCGTTGCCTACAGGGAGATTGGGAACGTTAGTCTGGTTCTTGATGGGAGTACCATACCAAGAGAAAGCACAGACAACGTACAGGATCTGTATCTGACGGGTACACTGACGTTTAACCTCGATGATAGGACCGACGAGTTCGAGTTGGAGTTGAGAGGAACCAGGATAAGATCTCTTTTCTTCCTGAAGCAGGTGTCAGGTGGGGACATCCCGCTCATAGCCGAGTTCGAAGGAACATGGTTGAGCGAGACAGACTATGTAGCCTGCGAGGGGCGCATAGCGGTAACCGCCCCTAACCACGTAGCCAAGCCGTACTTCTTTGTACTCCGTACGGAAGATGCCGAGATGCCTTCACGGTTGACCGGCGACTGGGTGGCAAACGTGGATTTCATGGTTGGGAAGCTGACATCAGCTTTTGACTCCATAGCGGATAGGCTCGCAACCGGGGGATTGGTGATTAAGGACAACCTGGGCGACTTGCTTACCAACATAGCCGTCATTGTCAGGGAAGTGAGAAACTTGGGAATACCCTATTTTGCCTGAGACTGGAACTGAGATTGTATCACACTAGAGGTGACGCAGCGCCATGATGGAAATGATAATCGTCACGATAGCCATTATCGTGCTGCCTATAGCCCTGTTCTTCGGCATCGTGGGTTTGGCCATCTTCATCTGGTGTTGGAACCGCATTGGCCGCTACTTCATAAACTTCGGCAGATGGCTGGGGAGTTGGCGCAATTTCATCCCCTTGTCCATCCTCGGAGTCCTGTCTTTCATATTGATCTTGGTCGTCTTGCCTATTATCGGGCTCTCAAGGACGGTTCTTGCCGTTCTACTTGTTCTGTTCTTGTTGGCGACCATCGTCATCTTCATGTTTGCCATTGTCGCATGGATCATTAGATTCTGCCAGTGGTTCTGGCCTCCATACAGGAGATTGGTTTGGAGTGCAATCTCTTCGATGTGGGGATCCTTGCCACAGAGAAGCGGCAAGAGTAGGAGAAGAGCCCCCAAGCCGTCAGCCGGGCCACCGTCTTCGAGGCAGCCCATAACCGGTACGCAGAAGCCTTCCGAACGCTCCTGGCTGGCTTCATTCTGGGCCTTGATGCTAGGCAAGACTCCAGCGCCCGCGAAGTCAGGTGCAGCAACAAAGCCAGGTACCGCCAACATCCAGCCCCCTCCTGGGGAGGCTGCCCCGACCAAGCGCTCATGGTTTGGCTCATTCTGGGCATTGATGATGGGAAAGCCTCAGCCAACGAGACGCCAGGCTAGACCGACGAGCGTTCAGACAACCGAACAGACTCTCGGCCCATCAGGAACCTTGGCCACAGCCCGCGGACCCGAATCCGGCGCTTTCGCAGCTCCGCCGACGAAGAAGGTGAAGCCCTCCAGGCACTCATGGTTTGGCTCATTCTGGGCGTTGATGCTGGGAAGCCCCTCGAAGTCCACCAAGCCAAAGCCTAGACCTGCAAAGACCCCGACAACCGACCAGACATCCGTCACTCCGGACAACGCAGCAGCAACAGCCAATACCGGAGCCACCACTACTGTCGCCGAGACCGCAACCGGTTCCGAATCCGTCAAAGCGGAGCCTGCGAAGCAGGGGACTTTCGGACGGATTTGGACCAGCGTGATTCGCGGAGTGACCGTTGCGGCAGGACTGGTTATCCTCGGAGTGCTATGGGTAGGACGCAAGATTGGTGAGGGCATCGAATGGATCCGCATACGGCTCAATCTCGACTAATCGAGGGATTCGAGAGGAGAATCGATTTCATAGTCAACCGTGACTCGTCAGACGTGATAGGTGCGGACCGCGAGGTGAGAATCGTCAGATGACAGTCAGAGCATCATTCAATAGCCGAGTCATGCAACTCGGTGTGAAGGGTACCGGGGTCTCCACAGGGGATGGCATCGGCAGAAGCATCAGCGCGATCTACGAGCCGATACAGAGCCAGATGCTCGACTTCGAAATGGAACTAGACAGGGTGATCGAGGATTCCCCGACTGACTTGGCGGACAAACTGGCTCACGCACTGAAAGGAGGTGGCAAGAGACTCCGCCCGGCTCTAGTTCTCCTCTCAGGGAGTCTGTACCCCGGAAGAGCCGAACCTCTCCTATCGATGGCGCTAGGATACGAACTATTGCATACGGCGACGCTTGTTCACGACGATACCATCGACAATGCCATGACTCGTCGGGGCATGCTCACGGTGAACAGGCTTTGGGGCAACTCGAACGCAGTCCTTCTGGGTGACTACCTCTGCGGCTGTTCCGCCTATATGACAGCGCGCACTGGCAGCCTCCACGCCATGGAGATATTCTCCCGGGCTCTGTCTGACATCTGTGGTGGGGCCATCGCTGAGCATGTCGCCGGGCCTAAGAACAGCCGAGAAGAGTACTTCGCGACGATCAAGCGGAAGACCGCCTCGCTGTTTTGCGCTGCCACTGAGTCTGGTGCAGTACTGAGCAAAGCACCCAAGAGAGCCATCCATGCACTGAGAACCTATGGCTACAATCTCGGCATGGCTTTCCAGACAGTAGACGATATTCACGACTTTGCCAGTGACATCTCTCGGGGCAGCGTCACGTTGCCGGCGATACTTGTGCTAGAGCAGTCCCAGAATCGCTGGGTTGCAGAAGTGCTGGACAAGGACCCTCCGACAGGCTTGGATCTCCTCATAGAGATGGTGGAGGATTCGTGTGTACTCGACGATTGCTACCGAACAGCGCAAGGCTTCTGCGCTCAAGCGTGCTCGGCACTCGAAGTACTACCACATTCTTCCATCCGTGACTCGCTGAGAGACCTGGTTGAATACATCGTGGACCGCAACCCAACCTAGGTGCAGATGAACCACCGGGCCGGGTCCGCCGCCTACGCCCAACTTGTTAATCTGCCCAGTCGATGGATGGGGCGCATTCCTCAGATCAGACACGACAACCTTCCACCCTCCCTGTGTTCCTGGTACGGTCCGTATGGACATCACCATATCAAGAACACTGGCAGACGGCATTCTCTGAAGGAGTACGGGGAGATCCGCAACCGGTTAGGTTTGCGGGCAGCCTGTGGAGCCACCAAGAACGCCTAGATCAGCTTTGTGCCTGACTGAAACCACGGACCGCGGATCTATTCACCAGGGCCAGCGAGTAGACCCACAAGAATTGGATACCAAGGTCCGACACACTCGTAAGAGAAGTGCTGCCCGTTGTAGTTCCAGTCGGGTGGTCCCCCATTGGTCTGGAAGGTTTCAAAGGAATCGCTTGTGTCCACAGGAGACGGTACGGCAGCGACATCCTCCGTGGTACTCTGCGCCGTACGCGCCAGTGCGACCCATGACGGGCGCGGACAAGCCGAATAGACAGCCATTCCAACCACAATCAATGCACACACCAGGGCGATCACAACTGGCAAGCGCGCTCTTGGGAAGAGACCCGGCCCTGTCAACCGGGCCAAATCATGCCCCTCGTACCCGAAGTATTCCAGGTGCCTGATGGCTTCTTCTGCCTTCACCGCCCCTCCCTCTCTCCCCCCTTTTATCCCTCATTGGAAGACCGTGCGGCAAAAAGCCCGACGACTAACCTATAGCCCGTAGAATAGTGCGCGTGTCATGATTTGTCAATAATATCCCCGATTTGTGCCGGCCTCTCGTGCTCGAGCCAAGCAGACGTGTCATGACTCGCCAATTCCCTCTAAGCCCACTTCTGGTTCTCCCTCCCTGGCGTGCAGTCGCCAATGGAAAAAGAAACGCCAGTCAGATCAGACCGTTGGGAGTGGAAGGCCGCAGCATGATGAACTGCTAGTCGGAATGCGTACGATGCCGCAAATCCCGCGTGAGCTTTAGCATGCAACTGGCCTGTTGCCCGCCTTGGCAGCCTTTGCTAAACTACTTCTTACTGAAGAGAATGTGAGGTGAAGCCATGGGCAGAAAGGACTACGGAGGCAGAGAGGCCAGGAAACCCAAGAAGGACGCCAAGAAACAGATTGTGTCTGAGGTGCTCACACAACCGGTGACCGTGCAGGTGATTAAGACGAAGGGCAAGAAGGAGCCGCCTCCAGAGGAGGGGGGATAAGGACGGGCGGCCTATCTGCGGCTTGACGCCGAGGCTGAAATCCGCGAAAGGACAGAATCTGCCAGAAAGATTCTCACAGATTGCGAACTCTGCCCTAGGCGCTGTCACGTCAACCGGCTGAAGGGTGAACAGGGCCAGTGTCACACCGGCGTGAGGGCGGTCGTTTCCAGCTACGGGCCTCACTTCGGTGAGGAATTACCCCTCGTCGGGACAGGCGGTTCTGGAACGGTATTCTTCGCCCACTGCAACCTTCATTGCGTTTTCTGCCAGAACTACTCCATAAGCCAGATCGGCGATGGCAGCGAGGTAAGCGATCGGGACCTGGCGTACATGATGCTTTCACTCCAACAGAGAGGATGCCACAATATCAACCTAGTCACCCCCACGCACGTTATACCCCAGATTCTGGGGGCTCTGGAACTGGCCATCACCGGCGGGCTACATGTTCCCCTCGTGTACAACTGCGGAGGGTATGAATCAGTGGACACGCTGAAGCTCCTTGACGGGATCGTGGACGTGTACATGCCGGACATGAAGTATGCCGACAGCCTGATCGCCCGGGAGTACTCAGGCATTGACGACTACGCTGAAGTCAACAGGGCTGCTGTGAAGGAAATGCATCGACAGGTCGGGGACCTGGAGATCGATGATCAAGGCGTGGCCATCAGAGGCCTTCTAGTGCGCCACCTCGTTCTCCCTGAAGGACTTGGGGGAACAGACGAGATCGCCGGGTACCTCGCCAAAGAAGTGTCGTTGAATACCTACTTAAACATCATGGCCCAATACCATCCTTGCCACAGGGCCCACGAGTTCCCACCGTTGAGCCGGTCCGTCACAAAAGAGGAATACCTGGAAGCTGTCACGCTGGCGCTGCAGCATGGATTGACCCGTCTGGACCAAGTTCAATATCCGCGAACGGCGAGGGCGTTTCGGTGAGATGAGCAAGGAAGATCCGACATTGGCCTCGTTCCACGCCCTGGTCACGGGCATCGTGCAGGGGGTGTACTTCCGCGCCTTCGTGGAGAGTCGCGCCCGGGCACTGGGGCTGACCGGTTACGTGCGCAACGTCACCCAATCCGGGGCCGTGGAGGTTGAGGCCGAGGGCGACAAGACGAGGCTGGAGCAGCTGATCGGGCACCTGCGCCAGGGCCCGCGGGCAGCCAAGGTGGACAAGGTGGATGTGCATTGGGGAACCTACTCCGGACGTTTCTCCGGATTTGACATCACGCGCTAGCGTCCGCTCAGTCCAGGAGCAATCCGAGGAGAATCCCCACACCGGTCAGCAGCGTAGTGAGAAGTATGACCAGTATGTTCGAGCCGAGGGAAGGCATGAGCTTCTCTATGTCGTCGTAGTTCTTCAGGGCCCCCATGACCGTCTTCACTGCCAATGGCAGAGTGAGCAGTCCGATCAAGGCCGTTAGCGGCAGGACGCCCACTCCAACCGACACAGCCAAGCTGACGTAGGTGGCCAGCATCAGGACAGCGTACACCCTGGCGCTGATCTGCCGGCCAAAGGCTATGGGGATGTGACGGCGCGAAGCCACCTTGTCGGCCTCCACATCGGGGAACTGGTTCAACAATAGCAGATTCGACACCAGGAATCCCGGCACCAGGGAAGCCAGCCCAGCGGTCACCGAGTACTGACCAGTCTGGGCGAAGTACGAGCCGACTACCATCACTGGTCCGAAGCCAAAGCCCGGCGCAATGGCACAGAGCAACGGATTCTTGGTGATGTGCGTTGTGTAGAGATAGACCACCAGCATGCCTGCAATGCCCAGCGGCAGTATCTGCCAACCCCATTCGACTACGAAGTAGATGCCAATCGCGCCAACCCCAACAAGACTGGCCAGACCGAGCACATATACTTGCTGCGCCTTGAGTAGCCCTGCGGGCAGCATGCCGCTGCCGCCGCTGAATGGCGTTCTGTTGGTAGCAAGGTCGATCCCGCTCCGGTAGTCAAAGTAGTCATTCAGCACGTTCACGCTAATATGCGCCAGCAGCGCCCCCACAAAAGTGAGGATAACGTGGAGAGGTTGAAGATGAAAGCCATCGTATGCCGCTGCTCCCACTCCCACCAGCACGCAGATCGGCGTGAGAATCAGGAATTGCGGCCTAGTCTCCAAGAACCAAGTCTTGAGGCTCCCTGCAGAAGCTGTCGCCACTGTCTAACCTCCGTGATAATATGAGAGCATCTCGTCTGGGCCGTATCACAACCCGGCAGCGTCAATTATATCCGATGTCCTCTTCTCCTGGCCAATCGCTATGATGTGGACCCCCTGACAGAGACCCTTCACCCCGGTGATAGTCCTGACAGCGATCTCCACGCCCTTTGCCGCCTTATCTGAGGCCTTGTCCATCTCATCAATGAGGTTCTCGGGAACGCGTATTCCAGCCGCCTTCTCGTTCATGTAGCGCCCCATCGCCGCCGAGCGCAACACCACTATCCCGGCCAGGACGGGCACCTTCAGGTGCCGCACCATAGACATGAAGTCAGCGAACTTCCTGGCATCATAGATCGCCTGAGTCTGGAAGAACTGCGCCCCGGCTTCCACCTTCTTCTCCATCTTCATGATCTGCGGCTCGATGAAATCAGCCTCGGGACTGACGCAAGCGCCAACGAAGAAGCGGGGCGCTCCATTCAGTTCCTTTCCGGCGAGATCATGTCCGTTCTCCAGCTCGCGAGCCGTCTCGATCAGTGAGACCGAGTCCAGGTCAAACACTGGCTTCGCTTGGGGATGGTCGCCCAAGGTGACATAATCCCCGGTCAGGCAGAGGACATTCTCGATCCCCAGCGCGTAGGCACTGAGAAGATCCGACTGGAGAGCGATACGGTTCCGGTCGCGGCAGGTAATCTGAAACACGGGCTCCATGCCCCATTGGTTCAGTAGACAGCAGCCAGCCAGTGAACCCAGCCGCATCACCGAGCTCTGCTGATCAGTAACGTTCACCGCATCGACCTTGCCGCGCACCCGCTCAGCGCTGCGTTTCATCTCTGTGACGTCGACTCCCTTCGGGGGGCCCACCTCGCAAGTAATCACGAATCTTCCGGCGGCAAGCTTCTCTCTTAGATTCACTTCAGATCACCGTCCTTGCCGTCAAGGAGGTAGACGCCAGGCTGGGTGCTGGCGCTGAAGTTCCTAAGAGAGCGGCGCTTTCTCAGATTGTCCAGCTTCCCCTGCTGGCTCAGCCGCTCGTAGATGACTTCCCACGCGCAGTCTCTGGCGGACGACACTTCGCACTTGCCATTCTTTGCCCCACCGCACGGGCCATTGAGCAGACCCTTGGGGCAGGCAGTGATCGGGCAGATTCCCCCCGTCCACCCCAAGACGCATTCCCCACACTGCACACAGACCTCAGAGAACACCCCGGGCGACATCTCCTGCCCCATGAACAGCGTGTCCAGAGCGGGATACACGGGTTTGTCGGTGTAGAGAGCCAGGGTCTGCACACCATAGGCGCAGGCCATCACCAGGATGCAGTCGGCCTCGTCGATCGCCTTAACGTTCTCCGACACTGCCTCACGATCCTGAGCGTCGCAAACGGTGGGGATCACGACCGAACCGGTGATCGTCTTGCCGAGGTCCACCAGACGTCTCGCCATCTCCAGCACTTCATCCTTGCCCCCTGTGTGGCACATCGTGGCACACGTGCCACAGCCAACCAGAAAGACACTGGACTCCTTCTCCAGCAGTCTCTCGATCTCCGCCAACCCCTTCTGTTTGGTAATCGCCTTCAAACCGAAACCGCCTCGCTCTCCATTGCTAGGAAGAAATGTGAGCCTCGTATTCGTGACGGAAGTACCGCAGACTGTCCATCACTGGATAGGGAGCGGCCTGCCCCAGCCCGCACGACGAGGTCAGCATCATGGCCGCGGACAGATCCTCCAAAGCCTTCAAATCCTTTCTCCGTCCCTTTCCGTCGACTATCCTGGCCAGAGTCTCTGCCATCGACTGCGTCCCCTCGCGGCACGGGGCGCACTTGCCACAAGACTCCTCGGCAAAGAACTCCATCGTCTGCCGCATGATATCCACCACGTCTCTGCTCTTGTCAAAGACGATGACGGGCCCGGCGCCCAGCACACTCTCGTACGAGAGCGCAACATCCATCTTGTCGGCAGGCACAATCCTGCCCGACGCACCGCCGACCTGAACCATCTTGACATCTCCAGCCGAGGCAAGCCCTTCCACCAACTCCCTCAGCGAACTACCCATCTCCAATTCGTACACCCCAGGGCGCTCAACGTCGCCACAGACTGAGAACACCTTCGTTCCCTTGCTCTCTTCGGTACCCATCCCGCAAAACCGATTCGCTCCGTTGGCCACAACCCACGGTATGTTCATCAGGGTCTCGACGTTGTTGATCACTGTCGGAAAGCCCAGCAGCCCTTGCGACGGCGGAAATGGGGGTCTGGCCCGCGGTTCGCCCCTACGCCCTTCTAATGATTCCATCAGCGCCGTCTCTTCGCCGCACACATATCCGCCGCTGCCCAGCCGCAATTCGATACCAAACCTATGTCCGCCGATACCAAGAAACCCCTCCTTCTCTGCTTCAGCGATCGCTCCGATCAGAAAGGGTGCGAGATGAGCGTACTCCGAGCGCAAATACAGGTACGCCTTGTTGGCCCCGACAGCATACCCCGCGATGGCAATGCCTTCTATCAACGTGAACGGATCCTTTTCCAGAATGTACCTGTCCTTGAAGGCTCCGACCTCACCCTCTGACGCATTGCAGATGACGTACTTCATCTGGCTGGGTGACTGCGCTGTCTGCTCCCACTTCAGCCCCGTGGGGAAACCACCGCCCCCCCTGCCCCGCAGCCCCGATCGCCTCACCTCACCCACCACCTGCGCCGGAGTCATGCCGGACTGCACACGGCGCAGGGCCTTGAATCCACCCCGTGCCAGGTACGATTTGACATCTTGCGGGTCAATCACCCCGCAGTTCCTCAGCACCAGCAACTTCTGTGGCAATGAACTTACCTCGTCTCCCAATCTACCGGTATCCCGCCAGTATCTCCGTCACTCTCTCGGCAGTGAGATCGCCGAAGACCTCGTCATCTATCATCATAGCCGGGGCCCTGTCACAAGCGCCAATGCAGTTCACCAGCTCCAGCGAGAACAGGCCATCCTGGCTGGTCTGCCCCGGTCCAATACCCAGTTCCCTTTCTACCGCGTGAATGATCGACCCGTTGTGCTTGAGATAGCACGGCACGCTCTTGCACACCCTGATGACGTGTTTCCCGTGGGGCCTCAGCGGCAGACCCCGGTAGAAAGTCGCCGCACTGTAGACATCCACCACCGGAAGACCCAGTGCATCCGCCAAACCGATCAGAGCGTGCTCCGGAATATAGCCGTACACTTCGCGGGTGCGCTCCAGGAGAAGCAACAGGCTGCTATCCAGCCTAGCGTCGTTGGTGCTTGAAGCCATATAGCGGTATCAACCCCCTGGCTCTCCCTCATGCGGGGAAGAGAATGTATGCGACTGAGGGACACCCTTAGATTCGCCGGTCCGCCTCAGGCGGACACCGTCACGGCAATCCCTGTAGGAGCGCCTCTCCACATCCTCACGTTTCGCCAATGCCCCCACCGGGCACACGGATATGCACACATCACAAGACTGGCAGACCTCGGCATCGAGCGGTTGGTCACGGCCGGCTATCACCTTGGAGCCGAAGCCCTGATAGCCCATGGCCAGGATATCCGCTTTCTTGATCTCGTGACAGGCCCGGACGCATCTGCGGCACAGTATGCACTTGGTGAGGTCGCGGACAACGTGCGGGCCGGCATCCTCCGATGGATAGTAGTGCCGCTTCATCCTGAAGCGCGGCATGGTGATTCCCAGGTCACCAGCTATCTGCCGGAGTTCGCAGTCGTTGCCCTTGTCACAGACCAGGCAAACGTCGGGATGGCTGGCCAGCATAAGTTCGACCAGGGTCCTGCGAGTCTCGATCACCTTAGGCGAATGCGTCTGGATGACCATCCCCGGCGCAATCCGAGTCTGGCACGCTGGCATCAGCGTTCTGCATCCCTCAACCTCAACGACGCATATCCGGCAAACGCCGATGGGAGTCAAGTCAGGATGATAGCAGAGAGTAGGGATGTCCACGCGGTTCTGCCGCGCCAGTTCCAGGATGGTCATGCCGAGGCTGCCATGGACCTTGGCCCCGTTCAGAATCACCTCTATCTTCACGCGGGATCCTTGTTCTGGGAATTTCCCCACCTCTAGTGAGATTCAGGGATTCAGCCACACATGGCCGGAGCGGCAAGACCTCATAATCGAAGCGCCGAACCTGTCAGAGCACGATGGAAAGAACAATCAAGAGGACCACGAGCGCTGCCGCCACTATGACGATATTGCGCAGGTCCTTGCCGAGATGTGGGTTGGCCAGCACCGGCTGCTTAACGGGTGGTGGAGCCTTAGCAACGGAAGGTGCTTTCTGGATGGCCACCTGCCTCGACGGACCTACAGCCTGGCCCGGCTGCTGGCTCACGAAGCCCGGCCTGGAAGCACCCTGACGATGATGTGGTCTTCTGCCCCGACGGCGGTCCTTAGGCATCCTTGACATTCTCCCGCCACAGTCTAGTCACTGTGTGTTCAGTCACCTCATAGCTGAACCCGCGCCGTCTCAGAACGGCGCTTAGCTTCGTTCGAAAGTCATCACGATCCGCTCTTCCCAACCTGGCGGCCTTCTTCTGCGCCGTCCTGTACGCAGCCGCTTCCTCGTCCACACCAGCCAGTGCTTCGTCCACCACTTCCGGACCAACGCCCTTCTGCTTCAGCTCGCTCCGCAGCGCAGCGCGACTTCGGGGGCTCGAAGACTCACGGCTCTCCCTCCAGAAACGCGCAAAAGCCAGGTCATCCACCAACCCCTTCGTCTTCAGTGTCGACAGTGTGCTCACTATGGTCTGGCGGCCGAATCCTTTCCTCTCCAACCAGACTCTCATCTCGAACTCGCTGCGCGGCCGATAGCTCAAGTAACGGTACGCCACATCAAGGGGCGATTGCTGCTGGGAAGCAGACTTCGGAGTCATCACGCTTCGCCGCCCTCGTCATCCCCGGTGGGTAGCAGGCCACCCACGGACATAGCCTTGGCCCTGATCTGGCTCTCTACCTGCTCTGCAATGTCCCCATGTTCCTTAAGGAAAGCCTTGGTGTTCTCCCGCCCCTGCCCCAGGCGCGTGTCGCCGAACGAGAAGAAGGCACCGGACTTCTTGATAATGCCCATGGCAACCCCCAGATCGACAATGTCGCCTTCCCGGCTTATCCCATGAGCAAACATGATGTCGAACTCCGCGGTCCGGAACGGAGGGGCCACCTTGTTCTTCACCACCTTGGCCTTCACTCGATTTCCCACCACATCGGTTCCGGATTTGATGGCATCCTTCCGCCTCAGTTCAATCCTCACCGAGCTGTAGAACTTGAGGGCCCGGCCGCCTGGAGTCACTTCAGGGTTCCCAAAGAAGACACCCACCTTCTCCCGTAGTTGGTTGATGAATATAGCTGCCGTGTTTGACTTGCTTATGGCAGACGTCAGCTTCCGGAGCGCCTGCGACATCAGCCGCGCCTGGAGACCCACCTGGGCGTCACCCATGTCGCCCTCAATCTCGGCCCTCGGCACCAGGGCCGCCACGGTATCAAGCACGATGACGTCAATGGCGCCGCTTCTCACAAGAGCCTCGGTTATCTCCAGAGCCTGCTCCGCTGCATCCGGCTGTGATACCAGGATATCCGCGATCTTGACGCCGCAGTGACCGGCATACAGAGGATCAAAGGTATGCTCCACGTCTATGTACGCCGCCGTCCCGCCCGCCGCTTGAGCCTGGGCCACAATATGATAGGCCAGAGTGGATTTCCCAGAGGACTCCGGCCCGAAGATCTCGGTGATTCTTCCCCGCGGGATGCCGCCTATGCCCAGAGCGAGGTCAAGAGAGAGGGATCCCGTAGAGATAACGTCCACCGCCAGCATGGTGGTGGATTCGCCCAACCTCATGACAGCACCCTTGCCAAACTGCTTCTCGATCTGGTCGATGGCTATGTCCAAGGCCTTTTCTTTTTCGATCATCGTGATTCCTTCCTTCTTTCTTCAGCGGCATGATAGCACAGGCCATGTATCACAACAACCTAGAATGGCGGAATGGGTGCAGGAGCCCGTTTGTGAGCATTCCGGGCTATTCTCTCTTCGATCTTTCGCCTGACGGCCTCCGGGGCCTTGCCAGTGGTGAAATAGGTATCAAGCTGATCATAGGTCAAGCCCATTTCCTGTTCGTCAGTCTGCCCTGCCCAGAGCCCGGCTGAGGGTGGCTTGTCTATGATGACCTGTGGGACACCCAGATGCCGTGCCAGATCGCGCACCTGCGACTTCACCAGATTACCCAAGGGCATGACATCTACGCCGCCGTCGCCGTACTTGCTGAAGTAACCAACGCTCAGTTCGCAGCGATTGCTGGAGCCCACCACGAGGTAGCCGAGGCGATTGGCAAAGAAATAGATAGTGGCCATTCTCAGCCGGGGTTTAAGGTTGCTCTCTGCCAGTTTTCTATGCTCTCTCCCATCAGGCGGCAACACGGACATGAGGCTATCATAGACGGAATCGAGAACCACGGTCTCCGTAGGGATGTTGAACTTCTCGGCCACCAGTCTGGCATGCTCGGTGTCATCAGGAATGCTGTGGCATGGCAGAAGCAACCCCAGTGTCGTCTCAGCAAAAGATCGTTTGCAGAGTATAGCTACTACCGAGGAATCAATGCCGCCGCTCATGCCCACCACCAACCCTTTGGCGCCCGCTTCCCCGGCCTTGTCCTTCAGCCACTCCACCAGTCTTGAGGTTAATCGCTCCATCTGAAACGCTCTTGTTGTGGTAGTATATCCTCTACTGATCGCATGCGTCAAAATACAAGAGAGGTGCAGTCCACCTTAGGCGGCTCGGGTGTCCTTCGGAAGAGGTGCAGGAGAAGACTCCTGCCGGGGGAACTGTGGGTGTCCCCCAGCTTGTCCTTTTATTCCCCCGAGTTTGGGGGACTCAAGGGGGTTGGTTGAGACTCCATATCGGCACCTCAGGCTGGATGTATGACCACTGGCGCGGCGAGTTCTATCCGCCTGAACTCCCGAAGACAAGGTGGTTTTCGTACTACGCCCAGCACTTCTCCACCGTGGAGTTGAACAGCAGCTTCTATCACCTGCCCAGCGAGAAGGCCTTCGGCACCTGGCGAGAGAAGGCGCCAGAGGGTTTCGTCTATGCACTGAAGGTCAGCCGCTACGTCACCCACCTCAAGAAGCTCCGGGACGTCGAGGAGCCCCTGGAGACTTTCATATCGAGGGCGCGCCTTCTCGGAGACAAGCTCGGCCCTCTGCTCTACCAGTTGCCGCCGGGGATCAAGTGTAACAAAGCTGTCCTCGAGGCTTTCCTCAAGCTGCTGCCGCGCGACCTGCAGCATGTCTTCGAGTTCCGCAACGAGTCCTGGTTCGACGACGAGGTCTACGCCCTGCTCAGGAAGCATAACGCCGGCTTCTGCGTCTACGACTTGCCCGGCACCACCACGCCGCTGGTCGCCACCGCCGACTTCGCCTACGTCCGGTTCCACGGCAGCACCGGGCTCTACGATAGCTGCTACACAGATGACGAACTTAAGTCGTGGGCCAAGAGGATCGCCAGGCTCGGCAAAGGGCTATCTGCAGTCTACGTCTACTTCAACAACGACTCGCATGCGTTCGCCATCAGGAACGCGAGGCAGCTGTGGGATCTATTGGGATAGCCAAGTCCAGCGGCAATGGCACTGCCCCTCGTTACAGCACATGATCGTCCTTGACATGCTCCTACACTCCGCAGTACGATTCACGACGGTCACAGGACAGAAGGGAGAATCACACAACATCATGAGAGAATCCACTCTGCAAGACCTAGCAAGCCACAACCGTATGGTGATGATAGAACGCAAGCATATTGACGACCACGCACTGCATGGGTATCTCCTTGCGGTCAGCTCTCATCTGATTCTTCTAAGGAATGTGTACGACTTCCAACTCGACGGCTACACGGTTCTAGGCAGACGAGACGTCACCCGCTTAGTACGCCGCGATGTTGAGCGCTTTCACGAGAGAATTGAGTCCGAGGAAAGCATAGCAGGTGACATGGCCATGCCACATTCAGTTGACATCACTGATTGGCGATCTGCATTGTCATCCCTGCAGCGCGCCGGATGCAACATATCGCTTGAGCGCGAGCCAGAGCTAACTTACGTGTACCTCGTAGGCAAGATATTGAAGGTGAATCCAAGCAGCGTAATCATGCTTGGGTTCGATCCTCTGGCAAAGTGGCATGATGCCTCAACGAGAATCCCATACTCCAACATCACGCGCATATGCTTTGACAACCGGTACATCTCGACGCTCTCCAGGTACACACACTAGCCGAATCACCCGTTCACAATGTCCTTATGAAGCACGCCCCAGACCTCCATCACCGCCACTCCATACGCCTGAAGGACTACGACTACGCCCAGCCGGGCGCATATTTCGTTACGGTGTGCACGCGGGATCGGGAATGTCTTCTTGGCGAGATCGCCGATGGGGAGTTGCGATTGAACCCCTTTGGTGTTGCTGTCCGTGACGAATGGTTGAGGACGGCGGAATTGCGTGAGCGTGTTGATTTGGATGTGTTCGTGGTCATGCCCAATCATTTGCACGGTATCGTCATGATCACCCAGGGTAGGGGCGTATGGCCATACGCCCCTACGGAGACATTGCGTTCGCCGTCACACACCGTCGGAGCCATCGTTCGTGGTTTCAAATCCGCATCCGCCAAACGCATCAATGAGATGCGCAATACTCCACGCATGCCTGTCTGGCAGCGGAACTACTACGAACACGTCATTAGGAACGAAGCCGAACTGAACGCCATCCGCCAGCATATCCATGGGAATCAGGCCACTTGGTCTTCGGATGAGAACTGCCACGTCTAGCCTCGGAGCAGTCCCATTGCACGCACCCTAGGGTTTACAACATATGCGGTCTCCTCAATCCGTTTCCCCACGCTTCAGTCCTGTGCTAGAATTGGGCCATGGCCCAAGCCACAGACAATACGCTGACACATACAGCGGCCGACAGAGAGGCCATCCTGCACTTGAGTGAGGCCGTCTCCACCGGCAAGAACTGGTACGTGGCCCTGCTGGAAGCCATCGGCCTCTGGGGCAGCGCCGAGGAAATCCACGACGGCCGCTATTACCGTTATCTGATCGGGGGCGAGGCCTTCGACTGGCTTACGCTGGCAGAGAGGCTCTGCCAGGAGATCGACTGCTTCGTGCCGGAGAACGAGAAGCTGGACCTGCTCTTCGCCGCCACCCCACCCATCGACCTACCCCCAGGGGACTTCCGCCAGCTCATCGGCGAGACCAAGTACCGCGCCTACCTGAACTACCTCTATGGTGTAGTCGTCGAAGAAGCCCTGCTGTCCGTGGTCGAAGAAGAGGTGCTGAAGGAGAACGGGCACCTCACCCTGGTCCTCGGCCAGCGCATCGAGCAGGAAGCCTACCGCCGCGTCTACGATGCCGAGATGGCCGCCCTGCTGGCGCTGTTCAGGGGTCAGAACGGCTATGCCAACGGCGACTCCATGTCGATGATGGAGAAGAAGGAGTTCACCTACTGGCTCTTCAAGTACCGGGTGGAGCACTCCGAGAAGGCCAAGGTGGCCAGCGATACCCGCAAGGCACTGGCCTGGCTGCAGCGCCAGTGGAACTCCAGCACCAGGAAGAGACCGGTGCAGACAACGGGGATAAAGCTACTGCTTGGCCGCAAGGCTTAGTTGCCTAGTCAACGCGCTTGAGCTGGGCCAGGCTCAGCAGCAGCTTCTTGATGCCTACCCCATCAAAAACCACCACGACCTCTTGATCGTCCCGCATGGGCGTGCAGCTCACCACCACGCCTCTCCCGAACTTGGCATGTTCTACATGATCGCCCGGTGAAAAGTCCTGGCCGTCTGCTCTGGGCTTTGGCGGTGCCTTTGGCTCTTCCCCAAACAGACCTTTGGTCTGGATCAGGTTCGAAGGGATGTTCTTCAGGAAACGAGAGGCCGGGTTGGCATTGGTGCCACCCATAAGGCTGCGTCGCAGGGCCCGCACCAGATAGAGACGCTTCTTGGCGCGGGTCATGCCTACATAGCACAGGCGGCGCTCCTCTTCCATCTGCGCCGGATCGTCAAATGATCTGATGTGAGGCAGCACCCCCTCCTCCATCCCTACGATGAAAACCACCGGATACTCCAGCCCTTTGGCTTGGTGCAGCGTGATGAGGGTGACCACGTCCTTCTTCTCGTCCAGATCATCGGTGTCCGAGAACAAGCTGACGCCCTCCAGGAACAGCGTGAGGCCTTCCGGCGGCTTCAGGTCCTTGTACTCGCCCGCTATGCCGCGCAGCTCCAGGATGTTCTCCCAGCGGTCATCGCCATCCGGCAGCTCCAGCGTGTACTCCTTGTAGTCCGAGGTCTGCAGCACCGCGTCCAGCAGTTCGACCACATTCACTTCCTGGCTCTTCCGGGTGAGATCTTCGATCATGGAGTAGAAGCTTGTCAGCGCCTGTGTCGACCGCGCGCTGAACGGAGAGATGGACCTGTCTTCCGCCAGCCTCTGCAGTCCTGTGTAAAGCGGCAGCCCGAGGCCCTTCGTCCACTGCTGCAGTTCGTCGATGGTCTTCTGGCCGATGCCGCGCGGCGGCACGTTGATGATGCGGGCCAGGCTGACAGAGTCCCAGGGGTTGTAGATGAGCTTCAGATAGGCGATGACGTCTTTGATCTCGCGGCGCGAGTAGAAGCGCACTGTCCCGATCACCTGGTAGGGCATGCCATAGCGCATAAAGGCTTCTTCCAAGGCCCGCGACTGGGCGTTTGTCCGGTACATAACGGCACAGTCAAGATGCCTGGCCTCGTCCTGGTCCAGCAGGCTGGCCAACTCGCTCACCACGAACTGCGCCTCCTCCGATTCGCTGAAGGTTTCAACCACCCTGAGCGGCATGCCTTCTTCGTTGTCCGTCCACAGGGCGTTCTCTTTCCGGCCCTTGTTCACCGACACCACTTGGTGTGCTGCCTCGAGGATGTTCTTGGTGGAGCGGTAGTTCTGCTCCAGATAGACCACCTTGGCCTCAGGGTAGTCATGCTCGAAGTTCAGAATGTTGCGCAGGTCGGCGTTGCGCCACGAGTAGATGGATTGGTCGGGATCGCCCACCACGCAGATGTTGCGGTGCTTAGCAGCCATCTGCCTGGCAAGAGAGTACTGCGTGATGTTGGTGTCCTGGAACTCGTCGATCAGCAAGTGGAGATAGCGCGACTGGTACTTCGCCAGAACGTCGGGATGATGCTCAAACAGCTGATACGCCTTCATCAAGAGGTCATCGAAGTCCAGCGCCTGGCTTTGCGCCAAAAGTGTCTCATACTGCCGGTAGACCCTGGACACCACCTCCTCGAAGTAGCTGTGCGAGCGCTGTGCGTAGTCCTCCGCTGTGATGAGCTGGCTCTTAGCACTGCTGATAGCGTTCTGAAAGGTCTTCGGCGGGTACTGCTTGGGATCCAATCCCAGGTCCTGAAGGCTGCGCTTGATCAGGTTGATCTGGTCTTCGTCATCGTAGATGGCGTACTTCGAGCTCAGGCCCATCTCCTGGCCGTCGCGGCGCAGGATAGCGGCGCATGCGGCGTGGAACGTGCCCACGGACAGGTGCTCGACAGAGCCCGCCAGCAAGACCTGGAGCCGCTCTCTCATCTCCCGGGCCGCCTTGTTGGTGAAGGTCACCGCCATGATGCGGCGCGGATTGATGCCCACGACCTTGACCAGATAGGCGATGCGGTGGGTGATGACCCGTGTCTTGCCGCTCCCTGGACCGGCCAGGATGAGGAGGGGCCCTTCGATGGTTTCGGCGGCTGCGCGCTGCGCGGGATTCAGGCCTTCCAGGATATCCATAGTGAGATCAATCGCTCGTTGGCTTCATCTTGAACCGGGCAGTCGGGATCGTGCCACTTGACGGGCTAGCTTCGTATCGCCTGTGCCTCCCCTCGGGGCGTGCAGAGGGGCGAAGCCCCTCTGCGTTTTCCCTCTATCCCCCCAAGAGGGGGGGATCAAAGGGGGTTGATATGGAGATTGTGAACCAGTGTCGCAGAGACCCTTGCCGCCATCGGGCTTGGGAGATGCCCACAGGTTATGCTCAGCAACAGAGAGGCAAGTCATGAGGGTCGCATCGTGGTGGCGAAACACTGGTAGCCTGGCCTAGCTCACTTCAATCATCTTGTCGACGGCCTTCTTGGCCCTGAGGCTGATGTCTTCAGGAACCTTCACCTCGGGTGCCAGGTACTCCAGCGACCGGAGGATGTTCTCCAATCCGATCAGCTTCATGTCGGGGCATATGGCCTGCTCCGAGAGCGGAATGAACATCTTGTCCGGGTTCTCCTTCCTCAGCCGGTAGATGATGCCCATCTCAGTGCCGACCACTATTTGCGCCGCCGGCGTGCTCTTGCAGTGCCGGATCATGCCGCCTGTGCTCAGCACGAAATCGGCCATCGCGCTCACCTCAGACCGGCACTCCGGGTGCACCATGACCTCGGCCCGCGGGTAGGTCCTTCTCATTCTCCCGATGTCCGCCGCCTGGATACGGGCATGAGTGGGACAATACCCCGGCCACAGGATCATCGGCTTTCCGGTCTTCGTGGATACGTAGTGCCCGAGGTAGTGGTCAGGCACGAAGATGATCTCCTTCGCCTCCAGTCTCTGGGCCAACTGCACCGCGTTGGCCGAGGTGCAGCAGATGTCCGACTCGGCCTTGACTTCCGCCGTCGTGTTGACATAACACATCACCAGAGCGCCCGGATGCTGCTTCTTCAGATCGCGCAGGCCCTGCGCCGTGATCATGTTCGCCATGGGACAGCCCGCCTCCAACACCGGCAACAGTACCTTCTTGTCGGGACAGAGGATGGAAGCCGTCTCCGCCATGAAGTGTACCCCGCAGAAGACAATGATGCCGGCGTCGGTCTCGGCCGCGACCTGGCTGAGCTCCAGGGAATCCCCTACGAAGTCCCCAATATCCTGGACCTCCCCCAGTTGGTAGTTGTGCACTAGGATAACGGCGCTTCTCTGCTTCTTGAGCTCCAGTATCCTGTCTCTTAGCTCCGAGCGGCTATCCTTCATCGGTCACTATCCTCCAGTCTCCGGAGTAGATGTTCATCTTCTTGCCCCGCACCATACCCACCACCGTCATGCCCATATCGTTGGCCATCCGCACCGCTACGTTGGTCGGCGACGCTATGGAGATCACGACCGGGATGTCTCTCCGAGCAGCCTTGAGCAGCATCTCCGATGATATCCGCCCGCTGAAGATCAACCCGTGATCCTTGGCCGCCACGTCCACCAGTATGCATCGCCCGATGATCTTGTCTATGGCATTGTGCCGGCCGATGTCATCCGCAAAGACCAGTATCTTCCTCTCATCGCACAGAGCAGCGCTGTGGACGCCACGGGTCACTTCATGCAATTCCGAGCTGCATTGGAACTGCCCAACCAGAGCCAGGACATCCCTGGCCAGCATCTGGAACCGGGAATCGATCTTGATGCCCGCCTGCGCATCAGCCAGCTTGTAGAACGACGACCCTCTTCCGGAACCGGAGGTGACTAGACGCTTACTCAGGATCGCCGCGTCAGCACCCTCGCCCGTCTTGGTCTCCACCCGCACGATGCCCTTTCGGTCATCCACCACCACGTTCTTGATCTCTTCCTTGCTCTTCAAGAAACCTTCGGAGAAGAGGTAGCCGACCGCCAGAGGCTTAAGGTCGATGGGCGAGCACAGCATGGTGACCAGTTCCTGATTGTCCAGAACAATGGTCAGCGAAGACTCTCTGACCACCACATCCTCGACATCGGTGCGGATCCCCTCCGTGATGCGCACCAGACGGACCTGCTCCGCGGCGTTCACATTCTCCAGAACATCCATATCTGCTATGAGTTCACCTTGATCAAGCCCGATTCGACTGGCCTCTCTTTTGTTCCTTTGTCTTCGCTCTTGCAGACTGCAGGAAGCACAGCACCCTTCAGTTCGAAGCCTTGAGATACTTGTCAGGATTCTCCAGGAATGCCTTCTTGCAGCCCGGGGCGCAGAAGTAGTAGGTCTTGCCCTTGTAGTCGGCTGTGGCAGCGGCCTTCTTCTCATCCACATCCATATTGCACACGGGGTCTTTGGCCATCTCTATCACCCCCCTCGCGATTGGGTACGGCAATGCGGCAGATACAGAAACGGCAATCCAATTATACAAGAAAGCCTGTGGTGAAGAACGCCATCATCGGCAGGTCTACACCTTGCCGGTTCAAACGTGCGAAACCGCCCGCAACCTGCTGACGATGCGAGGGAAGGTCTCCATCACTCGCTCGATCTCGGAATCCGTGTTGTGCTTGCCCAGGCTGAAACGCACCGAGCCGCGCGCCAGTTCCCCCGGCACCCCCAGGGCCGTCAAGACGTGAGAAGGTTCCATGGCTTCCGATCTGCAGGCCGAGCCGGTGGAAGCCGCAATGCCCTCCAGGTCCAGACTGACGGCCAGGGCTGCTCCTTCAACGGAGGCTACGCTAATGTTGACGTTGTTGGGAAGCCGCTGGGTGAGATGCCCGTTCAGGCGCGTCTGTGGAATCCGCTCCAGGAGACCCTTGATCAGCCTGTCCCGCAGGCGGGTGACATGTCGCGATTCCGCATCCATCTCCGCCTGGGCGATCTCGGCCGCTCTCCCCAAGCCGATGACCCCCGGAACGTTCTCCGTGCTGGCCCGCAGCCCTTGCTCCTGCCCACCCCCATGCATGAACGAGACTATCCTGGTGCCCCTGCGGACATACAGCGCCCCCACCCCCTTCGGCCCATACAGCTTGTGCGCCGCAATAGCCAGCAGGTCGACGCCGAGTTCATCCACCTTCGCCGGAATATGCCCCACCGTCTGCACGGCATCCGTGTGGAAGTATATGCTCCGCTCTCGGGCTATTTCCCCAATCTCGGCGATCGGCTGGATAGTGCCTACCTCATTATTGGCATGCATCACCGAGATCAGAATCGTCTCCGGAGTGACCGCCTTCCCCACATCTCTTGGATCAACCAGACCATCCTTGTCTACCCCGACGAGCGTCACCTTGAAGCCCTGCTTCTCCAAGTATCGGCAGGACTCCTCCACCGCGTGATGCTCGACACTTGTGGTCACAATGTGTTTGCCCCTGTGAGAGTTGGCCAGTCCCACTCCTTTGATGGCCAGGTTGTCCGACTCAGTTCCCCCGCTGGTGAATATGATCTCGTCGCTGGCTGCGCCAATAAGGCTGGCCACTTTCTCCCTGGCCTCTGCCACCGCAGTCCTCGCCTCCTGACCGAGAGAATGCATGCTCGATGGATTCCCGAAGCTCTTGCTGAAATGGGGCAGCATGGCCTCCACCACCCGCGGGTCCGCGGGTGTAGTGGCAGCGTGGTCCAGGTATACCTTCTCCATCATTCAGCCTCCGGTTTCGACTAGCCTGATGTCGCCCCAAACGCCGATCCGGTCATCCTTGATAATGATCACTCCTTTTATGCCGACAACGCCCTTGGCGAAATCGATGCCCCTGGGTACGTCGTCCGCTGACTGGATGAGGTTGCCCACCGCCGTCGCTGCCGCGTCCGCCAAGGCAGCCGACGGTGAGAGAACGATGGCCGCATCGCACTTGCCCAGGCTGAGCGAATGGCCCACTGTGCCCGCCGACGTGCAGATGCCCAGCGGCGTGTCCTTCGGTTCGACCCTCACGGCCAGCTTGGCGGTGAAAGGGGACGACTCGCCGGCGTATATGCCTATTGACCTCGTCTTCTGCGTCTTCAGGAAGATGTCGCCACCGTTCTCCACTATCACCTCGCGGCTGAAGGGAAGCAGTTCCTTCCCGACGCACTCGGCTATTGCGCCCGCCACCGCCGCCATCGGTCCCACGCCGGCTTTCTCCGCCGCCGCGCCCATCGCCTTTGCAATCAACGGAGCATCTGGCCCAACAGTCAAAGGCTTCAGAGAAGTCAGGAACGCCGGCTGCCGCCGAATGTAGTCCTCCAGTGAAGCGCGGTGCTTCAGCAGCACCTTGAGCACCTTGCGGCTCAGGTTGCGCGTCGCCCGCACGTACAGATCCGACTCCTTCACTGTCACGGCGAAGGAGATCAGATCCTTATCGTGGCTCCAGTCCCGGTAGAATCTCGGCTCATAGCCGGGCATAGCCTAGATACGCATCTCCATGGCCCGCGCCGGGCAGGCCCTGATACACATCCCGCAGACCATGCACTTCTTGTCCAGGAACTTGACCTTTCGGGTGGCAGGATCCACCACAAAAGCGCCGCTGGGGCAAACGGTGACGCAGGCCCCACAGTGAGTACAGCGCGCGTCATTCCGGTAGACATCCCGGCTGAGCGGCTGTATGCTGACGCCAATATCCGCCAGGTACCGGACGCCCTTCTCGTAGTTCTCCCTGTCCCCACTCAACTCCAGCACCAGGAGACCTTCCTCATTGGGCGACACGGAAGCCTTCAGGATGTTCAACATCAAACCGTAGTCCTTCACCAGACGGTAGACTATCGGTTGGTCCACACAGGATCGCGGGAAGTGAAGCACTATTCTCTTCGACACAGCCATTTCAAGTCCCCTTTGCTACGAACGCTCGTCCAAAGATTTGAAGGTCATGCCGGCTTCCACACCAGGCAAGGGGGCCACCGGCTCTGTCAGCAGGAACTGCCCCTTCTGTATCCAGTCCTTCAGCAACTGGGCAATCTCCACGGCCTTGGGGTAGCTGGAGAGTGACGCCGTGGGGACTTCCTTGCCTTTCACCTCTATCTTGCCGCTCTTGAGCTGACCGTAGCTCACCTCGCCCAGGATATCCGGTTTCCTCTGCGGGTAGGCATCCGAGTAGTCGACTATCGGAGCAAAGATGTCCTCATCCTTGACCGCCGCATAGCGCAAGTTATCTTCAGACAGTATGGGAATCGGTACACCGATCCCCACAGCCAAGGTGCATCCATACCCCAGGAAGCTCATGCCTCGGAGCCATTCGGGCTTCATCTGCTTCAGGTCGCCGATCACAGCCAGCGTGCCCCCACCACGCTTTGGCACGCCGTTCTCCGTCCTGAGCGCGCCGGGGCTGTGCTGCGTACCGTGCCAGGCGACATAGCCCAAGCCACCTCCCAGGAATATCCTGGTACCAACCCCGATCGTCTTGTAGTAAGGGTCATTAAGCAGCGGCGACAACTGGCCTGCCGAGCAGTAGTTGGCATTGCCCAGGTTCGGCTTCAGTACCCCCATGTAGGTGTATATCGTCTTGTCGGAGAGATTGACGCCGACATTGTAGTTCTGGTAGGCGTTCCTCATGTTGAATAGGACGGCCTCGTTAATATTCTTCAAGCTGATCGTGGTCTCGATCTTCTTGCGCGGATAGCAGTCCGTTCCGTAGCCGGTGCCCACGAACTTAACGTTCTTGCCAGCCACGAGCTCCTCGATGACATGGCCCCCGCCGTAGAGAAACTCGCCGGGGTAGATGCGGTTCCGCGGATCGTTGTCCGGCATGGCCGTTGCCCCCAGGAAGAAGTCCACGGCGGCAAAGCCCGTGTATACCGGCACATCGTTCAGGTAGCTGTTCCCCCCACCCAGTTTGATCCTCGGTTTGGAATGGCCCACATTGAAGTAGGCCCCGGACGAACACATTGGCCCGAACGTGGCTGTGGTCACCACGTCCACTTCACGCGTCGCCTTCTCGATGCCCCTCTTCTCGACAATCCCAATCACTTCTTCTGCCGTCGCCACGAAAGCCTGGCCCTTGCTTATCTTCTCATTGATCTCCGCTATCGTTCTGGTCATTTCTGCCTCTTTTCGTTATCCAGCGTTCTCGTTTCCAGCATGGCCTCCAGCTTCTTGATCCTCTCCTCCAACATGCCTTGCTGCTCGGCCATTGAACGCATGGCCTCGCTGACCGGATCAGGCAACCTGCCGTGGTCCAGATCAGCGACTGCCCCTCTCTTCTCTTCAACTATGCGCCCCGGCACCCCCACCACGGTGGCCCCAGCGGGCACCGACTTCACCACCACCGAGTTGGCCCCCACCCGCGCACCATCCCCCAGGGTAATAGGCCCGAGCAGAATCGCCGCGGAGCCGATGACCACGTTGTTCCCGATGGAGGGATGCCGTTTCTTCTTCTCCAGGCTTGTCCCGCCCAGGACAACCCCTTGATACATGAGAACATCATCCCCAATCTCAGTTGTCTCTCCGATAACCACGCCCATACCGTGATCTACGAAGAACCTGCGGCCGATCGTGGCGCCCGGATGGATCTCCACTCCGGTCGCGAACCGCGCGAAATGCGAAATCAGACGGCCAAGCAGCCGCAACCGGTGACGCCAGAACCAGTTCGCCCAGCGGTAGCACCACAGTGCATGAAGCCCCGGATAGCAGGTGAGCACCTCCAGCAGGCTCCGCGCCGCTGGATCCCGGGCGAATACAGTCTTGACATCCTCACGGAGCAGTCTAAATATCTTCTCTATCCTTTCTTCACTATGGTCCGGGCCAATTCTGCAGCCCTCTTACCGGAGATCAGCATCCCGCCGAATATAGCCCCCATACGTGGAGACCCGAGGACGGCATTGGCAGCCATGCCCGCCACGATCAGGCCGGGATACACCTCTATCGTGTTCTTCACCAGGTCCGCCTCACCCCTCTCCGCCCACATGGATTTCTCTCCCACTATCCCTCCGGTCGCTGTCTTCAGCTTCGGCCCCGTCTTCCGGACCAGGATATGGCATACATCACTTTCGTGTCCGGTGGCATCAATAACCACCTTGGCTCTCACCGTCAGAGGGTCTACATGCATCTTGGCCATATTGACCGCAGTCCATTGCAGCACCAGACCACTGACCCTCTTGTCACCACGGATCATCAGGTCTTCCACAGTCACCAGGTTGAATATCTTGGCGCCTGAACGTATGGCGCCCACACAAAGCGAGGAGATCGCCTCCAGAGCGTCGGCAGTATAGTACCCGCGTTTGTACAATTTGGTACGCACTCCGAACTCGTCCAGTATATCTTTGCCTTCCTTCTGTAGAACCACCCGGTTAAACATCATGCCACCACCAGGCATCCCGCCACCGACACGGAGTTGCCTCTCGAACACCGCCGTCTTGAGTCCCGACTTCGCCAGGCAGTGTGCCGCCAGAAGACCGGACGGCCCTGCCCCCACCACCGCTACGTCGACTTCCATGGACTCCATGAATTCCTTCATGAAGCTCTCGGTGATGGCACGCGAAATGATCACTTCATCCATGCAACGACTCTCCTTCTACTCTTCCATTTCTTCCATTCAGAACAGGCCGGCGCTCAAGTACCGCTCGCCCGAGTCCGGCAGGATGACCACGATCAGCTTGCCCTTGCTCTCTTCCCTGCCCGCTACCTGGAGCGCGGCCCAGGCGGCCGCTCCCGACGATATGCCTGCCAGAATGCCCTCTTCCCTGGCCAGCATTCTGGCCGTCACCTTCGCGTCTTCGTCCCTCACTTGCACTACCTCATCTATCAGGTAAAGTTTGAAAACGTCCGGCAGAAAACCGGCGCCGATTCCCTGGATCCTGTGCGGGCCTGCCTTACCGCCGGACAGGACCGGCGAAGCTGCCGGCTCCACCGCTATTGCTCGAAATCCCGGCTTCCGGCCCTTGATGGCCTCAGCTACCCCGGTTATCGTGCCGCCGGTTCCCACGCCGGCTACCACCATGTCCACCCTGCCTTCCGTGTCTCTCCAAATCTCCTCCGCCGTCGTCTCGCAGTGAACCCGCGGATTGGCCGGGTTCTTGAACTGCTGCGGCATGAACGCCTTTGGCGTCTCCACCACCAGCGCCTCCGCCCTTCTGATCGCTCCCGCCATGCCATCATTGCCCGGCGTCAATACAATCTCAGCGCCTAACGCCTCCAGAAGCTGCCGTCTCTCCACAGACATCGTCTCTGGCATGGTGATAATCAACCGATATCCCCTGGCAGCGCAGACGAAGGCCAGCCCGATGCCGGTGTTGCCGCTGGTAGGCTCCACTATGACCGACCCTTTCCTTATTCGACCCGCTTTCTCAGCTGCATTTATCATAGCCAGACCTGTGCGGTCCTTAACGCTGGACAAGGGATTGAACGACTCCAGCTTGGCCACGACTGTGCCGTTCAGCCCACCAGCGATCCTGTTCAACCTGACCAGTGGGGTATTGCCCACCAGTTCGGTGACATCGTTGGCAATCCTGAGCCTCACAGATCCTTCCATTGTCTTGGGATTCCTGTCACGCACTGCCACTTCTACACACTACCCGCACATGATCTGAATCCGGCCGGCAGGATCACTCAGATCGAGTACGTCTCGGATCTCGATGTGACTTTGGCCCGCTGCCGATCCACCAAATCCCTCAGAGTGAGCGATTCCAGTACTTCCATGATCGCTGCCTTAATGTCGCTCCATACATCGCGGGTCACGCACCCTTCAGAACGGGCACACAACCCGGCATTGTCTACACACTCCACCGGGGCCACTGACCCCTCCAGGACTTCAATGACCCGGCTCAGCCTGATCTCTTCCGGCGGCTTGGCCAAGGCTATGCCGCCCTTCGCCCCACGAATGCTCCTCAGCATTCCGGCCCTTATCAGCGGCGCTACCAGATGCTCCAGGTACTGTGGAGAGATCTCCTGCCTTCGAGCGATGTCCTTCAGGAGCACCGGCCCTCCATTACTGTGGAGGGCTATGTCCACCAGCGCCCTCACTCCGTATCGTCCCTTCGTCGATAGTCTCATTCCTTCGTTTTCTTGACTAAAGTAATCAAGATTATGGTATTAACGCATTCCGTTGTCAAGCTGCGTAATGTTCGACGGCCCCTGGAGAACGGATGTAGGCCTCAACTATGAGAGGAACACTGGGGACTGATCCGTGATGATGGGCTTCCGCACACGCATGGCGTCGCGGAGGTATCGTGGCAGGTGGAACATGCCATGATGCGTCATGCCATCGTAGAAACGTAACTCCCGGCCTACTCTGGTGGAGAGGCGGTGGTTTATTTCACCAGCCGACAGAGTCAGAGGATCCAACCCCCTCCCAGCTAGCGTGAATCCCCATAACCCACCGAAAGATGGAACAACGGCCGCGTAGGGAAACACCTCGGGGAAGACCTCACGAAGCGTGCAGTTGATGGCAGTGAAGACCGCCATATCATGCAGATTGCAGGGCCCGGACTGCACAGCGAGTACGCCACCGGGTGCCAGCCTGTCAGCGACAATCCGATAGAACTCGCGTGTGTACAGCATCCAGGAGGGTCCGCCCTCCACAGGGTCTGTAATGTCCATCACTATCGCATCAAACTCCTGTCTGGATTCACTAAGGTACTTCCGGGCGTCGAGGTGTAGTAACTCCATCCGGCCGTCATCGAAAGAACCTTGATGCAGAGAAGGCAGAAAGCGCCGGCAGACATCAACCGCTTCTTCATCGATGTCAACCATGACCGCCTTCTTTACGGAACGGTGGGCCAGCACCTCCCGAAGCGTGGCTCCTTCACCGCCACCGGCGATGAACACGCTGGATGGCCCAGGGTGACTGATCAGCGCCGGATGAACCAGTGCCTCATGATAGATGAACTCGTCCCTCTGGCTCGATTGGAGCTTCCCATCCAGCACGAGGCAACGCCCGAAATCACAGGTGTCGATGACCTGCATCGACTGATACCGGGTCTGGCCCGTAAACAGAGTGCCCCGGACGCGGTACTGCTGCACGAAGTTCGGGTTTATGGCGTCAGAAAACCATACACTAGGGTCATCATCCATGATCTACCCGACCAGTTTCCTCTCCCGTACAAACACGCCCCTCTTCACCTCCAGGAGAGAAGGGTCCCTGCTACCGAGTTGCCTTATCAGCGCGTCCGCCGCCACTTCGATCTTCACCGTGGTCCCGCATGTGAAGATATCCACCGCCGCGTAGGCATGTTCCGGCCACGTATGTAGTGAAAGGTGGGATTCAGCAATGAGAACCACACCACTCACCCCCTGTGGCGCGAAATGATGAAAGGACTTGTCGAGCACGGTAGCACCAGATTCTTCCGCAGCAGAGACTAGAGCTTTCTCAAGGTACTTGAGGTCATCCAGAACCGCTTCGTTGCACTCTCTGAGTTCCAGCAGCAGGTGTCTTCCTAGAGCATCCAATCACCTTCCCTCCTCGTTCAGATTATCGCTATTCCATGTGGACGACATGGAACGTCGATCACAGCACAAGTAGAAATTGTATACGCCATCCACCGCTTTTTCAATACTCCTTTTTTGACGGGTCTTCTGGCAGCAGCCATATGCAACCGCGGAACCATGCGCAACGAACGCATGGGTTGCAAAGGCGGGGTGCCCATACTATGATGATACATCACGATCATGCACCATAGACCAGACACCCCTCAGGAGCCATCCCACCCGCCAACCCCGGTCTCTCCACTCCAACCGAACCGTGTTGGCGCCCGGCTCAGTGACCTGGCAAACGCCTTCCTCCACATACAGATGCTCTGGGTGACTATGGCCGCAGCCCTTGTCTACCTCTCGTACATTCTGAACCTCAGCCCGGTGCTTCGCTGGATAGGCCTGGCGCTGGCCTTCCTGCCCTTCCCTTTGCGGCTGGCACGCAGCGGCATCGGGTCTCTCCGAACACCCTTTGACCTCCCAATCGTCCTGCTCCTGACGGGTGCCGTAGTTGGCTTCTGTGTCTCTGACAATCGCACCATCAGCCTCGGTGCACTCCAGTGCACGGTTGCCGTCACGCTCTTCTACTATTCATGGGTCAACTCTTCACGCTTGGCCAACCTCATCAAATGGGTCATCATTTCGTTCGCATTGGTCTTCATCCCGGTTTTTGTCTTCTCCATACTTGATGTGTCGCTTATCAACAGGCAACTTGACTTCACTATACGTGGCTCAGGCACGCATCATGGCCTCGCCATGTATCTTGCCATCGAGGTGGCCATCCTTCTCGGAATGGCTGCCTTTGACAGAAGCAAGAGGACCAAAGTGGTCGCCATCGCCCTCTGTCTCCTGTTCCTAGTGATAATTGTGGTGATGACTTGGGATTCCCTTAACAGTCTCGTCCATGGCGTGAGCGTCACTGGCAGATGTCCAATATGGGAGAAGACCGCTTCGCTCTTAGCGGACTCTCCTCTCACCGGTCTCGGACTCGGCTGCTGGGCGCTGGCACGATGGGGAACCACCGTCTTGGGCACCGATGAGATCGGTGGGATTACGCACACTCACAACGCGTACCTCGAGCTCTACTCCAACACCGGAATACTCGGGGCACTGGCCCTCCTGGTCGCCCTCGGGATAGGCCTGATACTTTCCCTGGACATCATCAGATCTCCACGTACTCACCCCTGGTATGGATTCGGCGTCGGCGTGATCCTTGCCTGCGTAGCCACGCTCCTGGTCGCCGGAGTGGAAAGCGCCCCCATGGGGGTGCCACTGGTGGCAACCGACACCTACTATTATGTCGTCTCTCCGATTGCCTGGATGCTCTGCGGACTTCTGTTTATGTCCCATCGACTCATAACCAAGAGCCCTGGGTAGTGGTAAGATGACCCGCAGCAGATGCGATGAACATGCGGCAGGTGGTCGGTCTTTCCTTCTTCAGTTCGGCACAGACCGCCAGACTATTGAGAAGAGGATCCATGGTGCATCGCCGCTCTTGCTTGCCTTGCCACGAGCGCAACGCCGGTCGTCTCCACACCCGGAATGCGGCGGGAAGTTGCCAGTGTCGTGCTGAGCGTATCCCACGTCAACCCGGCAACCGCTCAGTTGAGTCAATAGCCGAAGTCCAGCCAGCAAGGTGAAGGGTGGATAGACAATACTGCTTCGCTTTCCCGGTGAACGCAGTTACTGTTGGAGACGATGCCTAGGTGAGCACAAACCGGAAGAAGCCGTCCCCATCCCAGGGCAGAGTAGGCCTGCCTGTGGCGATTCTGATGGGTATTGTCGTCGTTCTGTTGGTCTGGCTTCCTCTTCACGGTTGCGCTATGGGACCCACCCCATCCAGCCTCTCTACCATCAAGGACCTGAGGAACGGCGAGAAGCCCGGTTCATATGTGGCTCATGGCTTTGGCGAGATCGACGGCAACTTCTATACCAACAGCCGCGACGCCTTCGTGCTGAACTATGAGAGAGGATACCGGACTTTTGAAGTTGACTTGGTGCTCCTGCAGGATGGATCGGCCTTCTGCGCTTATGATGGGGCAGAATCGATGTACGGTTTGGACAAGCCCTTCACGGAGACAACGGCTGCTGAACTCCCGGGCAGATTGTGTCTTGGGAAGTACACCCCGCTAACCGGAAGCGATTTGCTCGATCTGATCAATGAATACACGGACGCCTGTTTCCTTCTGGACACCAAGCGCACCGCGTAGAACTCCAACCATGCTATCCTGGAAGCCCTGGTATCCGAAGCCAGAGAAAGGCATCCCTCGGTGTTGGACAGAATGACACCTCATACTTTCGGGCCTGCGGATCTGTGGGAAGTGGCGAAGATACACCGCTTCAGAGACTAC
>JAFGCL010000034.1 GCA_016932645.1 Dehalococcoidia bacterium
AGGGATTTCCCGGAAGACGCCACCCGCTTCAAATTCCGTATGACCAAGAATGTGATCCCTGCCCCAATCGTAGAACAATTGCTGGGCCTGCCGGCCGGCTCTGCACCACCGATACCCAGCGGGGTAGACAAACCAACCGTCTGACACAGCGTGCAGATGCCTCAATGCCATGACACCGACAGGGAAAGGGAGGGATGTGGAGTGAAGAAGTACAAGGTAGTCAGCCAGCGAGAAGTGCTCAGGCCACCATACGACGAGGAGAACATGCCGGAACGGCAACTCGAGGACTTCCTCAACAAGCAGGCGGAGGAAGGCTGGTACTACAGGGACATGATCACCTCTCTGACCGCGGACCACAGGCTCGGCATTGAGTTCGTGGTCCTTGAGAGCGATCGGGATTCATACTAACAGCCAGTGGCGGCTGCAGCAGCGAAAGACCGGCGTGGCCTCGGAGAGCAGCCCCACAGCGATCGATGCCGGAAGACCAACCAGCCTGGAAAGAAGGTGGTCCAATGCACCATCCCAATGAATACTCCGACGCCATTAAGTGCATCAAGGACAGAAGGTATACGCCAGCCGCGAGTTTCATGGTGCAAAGCATGCTTCAGAAGGCGATCCATCGTATCCCCGCTGTACAGAGGACCAATCTGACCACAAGTGCTGCCCGGAAGCTTCGCCAGACGCACACGAGGCTGCTGACGGCCCAGAGCGGCGGTGTGGCACTGCGCGCCATGGCAGAGCGGGCCTACCGGGACGTCGAAGTCGAGATGACCACAACAGGCAGCAGCACAGCCTCCGCGCCCGCGGCGGCCTGAGGCGGACTGCACATCTCTCGACATTTGGGATTTCGGTCTCTTAGACACCACTGCGGCCCTTCGCCCCTATGCGCACCCCAAGACACGCAGCAGCGAGTTTGAGGCTCGCCATTTCCCGGCAATATATGGCTGATAGATTATGTCTTACAAGCTTGACATCGCTTCTATTCTACTGTATGGTCTGCCTTACACAGAAACCTCCGGATGTGCGCAGGTGTGCCAAGGCCGAATGGAAATCGGAAGAGAGGAATACCCGATGCGCGTCGTCAGATACGCAGGCCTTCGGCGGCGGGCCGCCGCAGCTGCCATCGACTCCACTCTTCTCATTGCCACCTCGTGGCTCATTGTCCTGGCATCAGCACCCGCATGGGCAGGACGCTTGACGGAGATGGCCGCGGACGCGCTGGAGATACACCCCGGGGTTTTCGGGCAACTCTTCCCGATACAGATGGGCATCCTCTTCGCCATGACTTGCGCGGCCGCCCTGGCACTTTCGTGGGTCTATGGACCTGCGATGGAAAGCTCCGCCAGACAGGCGACTTTGGGGAAGGCGGCTGTCGGGATTGCAGTGACGGACCTTGAGGGTCACAGGATCTCCTTCAGGCGAGGAATGGCCAGGAACATGGTAAAGCTCGCTTCGGCATTTCCGGTGTTCGCAGGGCTTGTCGTGGTCGGGACTACTGCCAGGGCGCAGGGTCTCCACGACATCCTGACCGGGTGCCTTGTGGTCATGAAGCCCAAGCCGTAGGGCGGTCTCCCTCCGCATCTTGGCATCTTCTCGATTCCGGTCGGCGTTGTCTCACTTCAACCCCCTCGGCCACCAATCTTGGGGGCATATGCAGAAAAGGAGCAGAAGGGCCTCGCCGCTCTGCACGCCCCAGCATATGGCACGGTCGAAGTGACGTAGGGGCGCATCGCTATGCGCCCGTGATCATCTACAACCCCCAACACGCCAATTCCCTCTTTCTTGAAAGAGGGGTTCCAGGGAGTTGCGGATGCGGACGCTCGCTCTATTCGGCCGACACTAGCCGGAGCAGCACGGCGGGGGCTCTTGACCTGCTTCGCAGCAGGGCGTACGAAACACCTTCTCCGGGTGCCAGGGCCCGGTGTGGGTCTTGGCCAGAACCGCCAGGAAGTGCCCATCGGCAGAATAGGCTCGGCAGTGACTGCCCACAAGCCCGGCGTCCCCGGCGAAGTGCAAATCCACATCCGCCCCCTTCCTGACCAAGGCATCGCTTTCCTGGTCGAGGATAGCCGCCGGCCATTCCAGCAGCACTTCGTCCATGGAATGGAGATGACCCCGCCAGTCGCCACAGCGGAAGGCCTCTTCCAGGACTTCCAGAGACAAGGCATCGTCAATATGGAAAGGCTCGCACTTCAGCCGGACCAGGTCCCTAAGATGCGCCCCGCAGCCCAGGGCCGTTCCGATATCCTGGGCCAGCGACCTGACATAGGTGCCTCCGCTGCAGTCCACCTCAATGGTGACCAGCGGAGGCCGCCAGGCCAGAAGCTCCAGCCGCAAGATTTCCACCCGGCGGGGCTCCCGTTCTACCTCGACTCCTTTGCGCGCTAGCTCGTAGAGGCGTTTGCCCTTGTGGTGGATGGCGCTGTGCATGGGCGGAACCTGCCTGATAGTGCCATGAAAAGCATCGAGGACCCGGCGCACTTGGCCCTCAGTGACTGCCGAAGGGTCACAACTAGCCACCACCTTCCCGGCGGCGTCGTAGGTGTCCGTGGTCACACCGAGCTCGATGTCGGCCTGGTAGGTCTTGCCCGCTCCCATCAGGTATTCGACGATCCGCACCGCCTGGCCCAGGCAAACCACCAGCACGCCCGTGGCATCAGGGTCGAGGGTACCAGCATGGCCGACGCGGCGCTCTCCGCTCCAGCGACGCACCAGGGAGACTACGTCAAACGAGGTCTTGCCGGCCGGCTTGAGGACATTGAGGATTCCGTCAACGCTCACCCTTCTCCCTGCGTCCCGGTCTCGCTGGAGCTCACCTGATCGATAAGCTGAATGACCTTGCCGGCCTGCTCCATGGTGTCATCGTAGACAAAGCTCAAGTCCGGCGTGTAGCGCAGACTCAGCCGGCTGGCCAGCTCGCGTCGGAGAAAACCGGAGGCCGCGTGGAGGCCCGCCAGCAGTCCCTTCTTCTCTTCTTCGGTGCCCAGGACGCTGACGAACACCTTGGCAAAGTGCATGTCGGCGGAAACGGAGACACGGGTGACACTGACCATGACTGAGAGCCGGGGGTCTTTAGCTTCGCGTTGCAGCAGTTCGGTGATCTCTTGCCGGAGAAGATGATTCAAGCGCTCAGTGCGCCGACTCATCCAACCTTCTCCCTCCGGTAGACCTCGATGATGTCGCCCGGTTCGAAAGCGGCGAATCCGTCCACCACCAGTCCACACTCCGTCCCAGTGGCCACTTCCTTGACGTCATCTTTGAACCGCCTCAGACTGACGATCTTGGACTGGTGGATCACCTGCCCTTTGCGAATGACCTTCACCATGGAGTCGCGCCGCAGCTTGCCTTCGGTGACCATCAGTCCCGCCGCCTTGTCCTTCTTACCAGCAGAGAACACCGCCCTGACCTCCGCTCTACCCTCAGTCACCTCGGCATACTTGGGCTCCTTCAAGCCTTTCACAGCCCTCTCGATGTCCTCTATCAGGTTGTAGATTATGTCATAGAAACGAATGTCCACTCCCTCGGCTTCCGCCATGCGCTGGGCGCCCACAGTGGGAGTGGTGTGGAATCCGATGATGACCCCCTTGGAGGCTAGCGCCAGCAGCACATCGCCCTCGGTGATGTTGCCGCTGCCGGTGTGGATGATCCTGACCTTGATCTCGTCCGCCTCCACACGCTCTATGGAGTCCCTTATGGGCTCGATGCTCCCCTGGACGTCTGTCTTCAGGATCAGGTTGAGCTCCTTGGCCTGCCCCGCCCTTATCTGGGCGTAGACATCATCCAGCTTCACCGGCCTGACCGGCCGGACTATCTTCTGTTGTCGCTCCAACTGCCGTTTCTCCGCGGTCATCCGCGCATCTCGTTCGCTGGCAGCCACCACGAGGGTATCGCCGGCCTGTGGAGCACCGCTCAAGCCCATTATCTTGACAGGGGTAGCCGGTTCGGCCTTCTTGACCCGCTTTCCTGCATCATTGAACATGGCCTTCACTTTGCCCCAAGTCTCACCCACGACCAGAGGGTCGCCGGGCCTCAACGTCCCTCTCTCGACGAGAACGGTGGCCATGGGGCCCTTGGTCTTGTCCAAACCCGCCTCGATGACCACTCCGCTGGCGGCACAGTCCGGGTTGGCCTTGAGCTCCAGCATCTCCGCCACGACCAGGATGCTCTCCAGCAGATCCGTGATGCCTTTCTTCTGCTTGGCCGACACCGGGACGCAGACGGTGTTGCCCCCCCACTCCTCCACCACCAGCCCAGACTCGGCGAGTTGCTGCTTCACCCGGTCCAGATTCACGCCGGGCTTGTCGATCTTGTTCAGGGCCACTACGATGGGCACACTCGCAGCCTTGGCGTGATCCACAGCTTCCAGCGTCTGCGGCATCACCCCATCATCTACCGCCACCACCAGTACGGCAACATCTGTCACCTTGGCTCCCCTGGCCCGCATGGCCGTGAAAGCCTCATGGCCCGGGGTATCCAGGAAGGTGATCTTGCGCCCGTGCGTCTCTACCTGATAGGCGCCGATGTGCTGCGTAATACCGCCGGCCTCGGAGGCCACCACATTCGTCTGACGAATGGCGTCGAGAAGCTTGGTCTTGCCATGGTCGATGTGCCCCATGACCGTCACCACCGGCGGGCGGGGTTGCAGATCCCCTTCGTCCTCTTCACAAGCGACTGCCTCAGCCTCGGCTTCGGCCTTCTCGGTGACTTCGAAGCCCATGTCGCTGGCAATAATGGCCGCAGTGTCATAGTCAATGGACTGGTTGATGCCGGCCATGACGCCGTTCTGCATCAACTGCTTGATCACCTCAACACCGCTGATCCCCAGCATTTCAGCCAGATGCTTAACCGTCATCGTGGCGGGAAGCTCGATCTTGCGTTCCCCCTTGGAGGACGAGCCCTGGCTCGCAGCACTCTTCGCCATCAGCTGATGCCTCCCGTCCGGCTCGACGCGCCTTCACCGCCTCTGATTGCCACCCCGAACTTCATAAGCCTGGCCCGGCTTTCGGCGCTGATCTTGCCCCGCAGGGCGTGCTCCAGCTTTCCCTTGTTCACTCCCTTGTGCCAGCACTCTGGTGACTGACAGAGGTAGGCGCCCCTGCCCGGCTTCCGGCCCGAAGCATCCACTTCCACCACCCCCTCGGAGCTGTAGACCAGCCTCACCAGTTCCCGCTTGGGCTTCACCTCGTGACAGGCGATGCAGGTCCGCTCCGGGACATGCTTCAGTATCACCGGCTGCGCCGCACTACTCGACTTCTTCAAGCTTATCGTCTCCGCCGTAGTCCTCGTCTCCGCTATAGTCCTCGTCCCCGCCATAGTCCTCGTCATCGATCGTGACGCGCCGCTTTGTTCCCTTCTTGACCTTCGGCTTCACTCCCGGTTCTTCATCGGCTGGGCCGGCCTTCTTGCCCTTCTTGGGCTTCGTGTCGACGACTATACCCATCTTGTCTTCAGCAGTGTAGCGAGGCCTGCCGCGACGTTCCGGGATGGCCTCCAACTGCGAGAGTATCTCCTCGAAAGTGAGTGTTCTGGGCGCAGCCTCTTCCGGGGCCTCCAGCGCTTCCTCCGGTATGGCCCTTGCCTCCGCCATAGCAGGTATCGGTTTGGACTCCTCCACGGCTGCCGCCGCCTCTTCCTCAGCCTCAACGACCGCCTCCGGTGTCGCGACTGCCAACTCAAGCCCTGCGGCTTCGGCCACGGCCTCCACGGCTTCCGGCGCTGGCGGCGCAACACCCTCCTCCAGCGCCGCTTCCGCCTTCGCGGGTGCCGCACCTTCGATCATCGAGGTGCTCTTTATGTCAATCCGCCAGCCGGTCAGCCTGGCCGCCAAACGGGCATTCTGTCCTCCCTTGCCAATAGCCAGGGAGAGCTGCTTGTCCGGCACCACCACATTGGCGGTCTTCTCGTCGGTGACGATCTCAACACTTGTCGTTGCCGCTGGACTGAGGGCATTGCCTATGAAAACGCTCGGATCGGCATTCCATTGAATTACGTCAATCTTCTCCCCACCCAGCTCCTTGGTTATGTTCTGGATCCTGATGCTGCGGAGCCCCAGGCAGGAACCCACCGCATCTACGCCTTCCTGGCGAGCGGCCACGGCGACCTTGCTGCGGACGCCCGGCTCGCGAGCCACGGCCTTGATTTCCACGGTGCCGTTGAATATCTCCGGAACCTCCAGTTCAAACAACCGGCGCAGGAGACCCTGATGCGTTCGCGATAGGATGAGCTGTGTGCCTTTGGCAGTGCGCATCACTTTCATCAGATACAGTTTGAGCCGCTGCCCTATCCGGTAGTGATCCGCCGCCATCTGTTCTGCCTGGAGCAGGAGACCCTCTGCCTTGCCCAAGTCAATGGAGACGTGCTTCGCTTCAACGGCATGCACCACTCCGCTGACGATGTCTCCCTCTTTGTCGGCATACTCACCAAAGATGGCATCGCGCTCGGCCTCGCGCAGCCGCTGCAGGATGACCTGCTTGGCCGTTTGGGCCGCAATACGCCCAGCGTCCTCTGGAGTGGCTTCCACTTCCAGAACATCTCCCACTTGGGCCTCCGGCCGGTGCTTCCTGGCTTCGGACAGCAGCATCTCCTGCCGGGGATCCTTGCGGCGCTTCACCACGGTCTTCCTGGCGAAGACTTTCACCTCGCCGGTCTGCGACGAGATCTTGACCCATATCTCCTGATCAGGCGCGAAACTGGTCTTCTTGAAGATGGGCACCAAGGCTGACTCCATGGTTCTGAGAATGACTTCCTTCGGCAGGTTTCTCTCGGCAGCCAGCTGGGTAAGAGCAATAACAAACTCGGTCTTCACGTTCTCACCAGCCCTTCAATTGTTCGTCTAAAGCCAGCCATGCTCACATCACCCAACAACCAAAAAGAGTGGGATGAACACCCACTCTACTCACGAGCCGTGTTTAGGGCTAATTTAGCACAAAACGGGCCAGCAATGCAACTGTGGCTGAGTCAACCCTCTGACCCCACTCTTGGGAGATACAGAAAAAGATAGACGCGGAGGGGCTTGGCCCCCCTGTACGCCCTCTAAGAGCATCTGTACACGCGCGTCACAACCCGGGTCAAAGGCTCTCCTTCACCCTCTTGGCCACGGCCCCGTTCATGCCTTCCACCGATTTCAACTCCTCCACTGTGGCCCGCCTTATGCCCGCCACTGAGCCGAACCTCTTGATCAGAGCCCTCTTCCGCTTGGCGCCCAGGCCGGGTATCCCATCCAGAGAAGAGACGAAGGTCCGCCGGCGGTGCACCTTGCGGTAGTAGCCCACAGCAAACCGGTGAGCCTCATCCCTGGCCCTCTGCAGCAAGCGAAGGGCGGGCGACTCACGGGGCAGCATCAGGGGCCCGGCGGAGTGCGGCAGGAAGATGGCCTCCTCTTCCTTGGCTATGCTGGCACAGGGAATCGAACCAGCGCCTGAATCCTCCATGGCCTGGAGGGCGGCATTGAGATGTCCCCTACCTCCGTCAATCAGGACCATATCCGGCAGCGCCACCCAGGCGTCCACACCGCGGCCCTCCTTTGAGATCCTCTTGAACCGCCTCCGCAACACCTCCTGGATCATGGCATAGTCATCGGCCCCGGCCACCGTCTTGATCTGGAAAAGACGATAATGTGACTTCCTAGGCAATCCTCCTTCAAAGACCACCATGCTCCCTACCGCCGAAGTGCCTTGTATGTTGGAAATGTCGTAGCATTCGATTCTCCGCGGCAGGCGCGGCAACGAGAGCGCCTTCCTCAATTCCTGCAACGCCGCCGTCAGGACATCAGGATCAGCCACCGACCTTATCTTGAACTGCTCCAGGCTCTCCCGTGCGTTGTCGGCCACCATGTCCACCAGTGCCTTGCCCGCTCCCCTGCAGGGCACCCGCAACTCCACCCTCTTACCCCTCTTGTCCTCCAGCCACTTCTGTATGATGGGCATTTCCCAGAGAGGATGTTGGAGCAGGATTCGCCTTGGTATGGGCTCGGCCGTGCTGTAGAACTGCTGCACGAAGCTGGTCATGATCTGCGACGGCTCCTCGTCCCGTGTCCCAGTCAGGGTGAAAGACTCCCGTCCCACCAGCCGGCCCTGACGGACGAGATAGACCAGAGCCAAAGCCTGGTCGCCCTCCTGAACGAAGGCCATCGCATCGATGTCTCCGTCCGCCGACGTGATCTTCTGCTTCTCAACCACCGCCTCCACCGCTTTGATCTGGTCGCGGATCAAAGCCGCCTTCTCGTACTCCTGGCTCTCCGCCGCCCGTACCATCCCAGCCCGCAGTCCTTTCAGTACCACGTCCAGTCTGCCTTCCAGAAACAATACCGCCTGGTCAACCGCCAGCCGATAGTCTCTCAGGCTCACCGCGCCGATGCACGGCCCGGAACAGCGGTTGATGTGATACTCAAGGCATGGCCGGCGCTCATCTCCCGCGATGGCTTTCCGGCACGACCGTAGACGGAAGAGCTTCTCCAGCAAGGCAATGGTGGTATGAACCGAACCGGCGCTGGCAAATGGCCCGAAATACCTGGCGCCGTCCTTGGCTACCCGCCTCGTCAGGTGAGCCCGGGGCCAGTCCTCGTTGACGGTCAACTTGAGATAAGGATAGGTCTTGTCATCCTTAAGCCGGATATTATAGTGCGGGCGGTGCTTCTTGATCAGGATGCATTCCAGGAGAATTGCTTCCTGCTCGGAGTCGGTCACGTAGTAGTCCAGGTCTGCCGCCCGCTCCATCATTCTCAACGTCTTGGGCGGCAGGTCCCTTGCGGCACTGAAATAGGAGGCCACTCTATGGCGGAGGCTGGACGCTTTCCCCACGTAAAGGATAGCGCCACCGACATCCTTGAACAGATACACGCCCGGCCGTGCGGGGAAAGCCTCCAGTTGCTGCTCGAGTCGAGTGGATTCCGTATTCACAAGACAGATTGTAACAGCCTAACATTGACTACGCCATTCCTTATGTCTAGAATAGGTGTGTTCTCAGGCCTACTAGCTTCGTCAGGAGACCGCAATGAGACAGCAAATCGAGTCCTTTCTGCGCCAGTTGTCCACAGAGAAGAAGTTCTCGGCTAACACCGTTGCCGCCTACAGGAACGATCTCCTGCAGATGGCCGACTTCTTTCAGGAGAAGGGCACCCACAAGTGGTCAGAGGTTAACCAAGACCTGTTGCTGGGATATATCACGGACCTGAAGAGCAGAGGCTACGCTCTGACGACCGTGGCCCGGAAGACGGCATCGGCCAAGACGCTCTTCAAGTTTCTTGAGAAGTCGGGGGCCATTCGCACCGCCCCCATCGAAAACGTCGGTTCGCCTAGGGTTGCCAAGAATGCCCCCCAGCGACTTCCGGAAGGCTTGATCCGGGAGCTGCTCCGGCAGCCCGACAGGTACTCCACGCCAGAGGCCAGGCGGGACAAGGCCATGCTGGAATTGCTCTACGCCAGCAGCATGCGCATCAGCGACATGATGTCGCTGAATGTCGATGACGTGAATCTTGACGGAGACTCAGTCTCTCTTGCGATCCGGGGTTCCAAGGCGCGGAATTCGACCGTCAGCCTGCGGCACGTGCCTACATTGAAGAAGTACCTGGACGAGTCCCGCCCGCAGCTGGTGCACCATAAAGCCGAGAAGGCACTGTTCCTCAACAGGCTGGGCCAGAGGCTTACCAGGCAGGGACTCTGGCAGATTATGAAGACCTATGCCAAGCAGGCGAAACTGGACGGCGAGGTCACCCTGCGCGCCCTTCGCCATAGCTACGAAGCCAATACTCCAAAGGCAAAGGCCTGACCCTTGTCTACTGCACAGCTACCCGTATCGATCCATTCCGTTCCCGCGGCTTGCGCCGGACCGGCATCCGGCTGATTCCATATTGAACATAAGGAGGGCTCAAGATGGGATTCCTGTACGAGAAACGAGGAAGGATCGCCTACATGACCATAGATCGCCCCAAGGCCCTGAACGCCATTGATCCGCAGACGTTTCAGGAAATGAGCAATGCCCTGGTCGATTTCAGAGACGACAAGGACGTCTGGGTAGCCATCATCACCGGGAGCGGCGACCGCGCCTTCTGCGTCGGGGCCGACATC
>JAFGCL010000035.1 GCA_016932645.1 Dehalococcoidia bacterium
GCCTTCACCCGTCCGTGATATCGATACCCCCGCCGGTCAAAGACAACCTCGGCCAGCCCCTTCTCGACTGCCCTCTTCCCCAACAGTTCGCCAACCATGGTGGCCGCCTTCGCCTTGCCTTGTTCATCAACCTTGAGCTCCGCGTCCTTGCTCGACGCGCTCACAATCGTCTGCCCTTTCCCGTCATCGATCACCTGCGCATAGATGTGGTTCAAACTGCGGTATACACACAGCCGCGGTCTCGGCTGAATCAGATGCTTCTTCTTCAGCAGCCTGGTTCTCTTCTTCACTACTCTTTTCATCACTCTATGCTACTTCTTGGCCGCTGCCCTACCGGCTTTGCCCGGCTTCAGCCGAATCTTCTCACCAGCGTACTTGACACCCTTCCCCTTGTAGGAATCACACTTCCGGATAGCCCTCAGCTTGGCAGCAACGTCTCCCACCAACTCCTTGTCCACCCCAACGACCTTCACCCTATTCGTGCCCTCCACAACAAAGGATATCCCCGGCGGCGGCACAACCTCGACCGGATGAGTGAATCCCGATTGAAGAACCAGCTTGTCTCCCGCCTTCTGCACGCGGTAGCCCACCCCGACAACCTCCAGCGCCCTCTCGAATCCCTTGCTGACACCTTCCACCATGTTGGCCAAGAGCGCCCGCGTCAGCCCGTGAACTGCTGCGTACCGGCTCTGATCACCGGGCGGTGTCACCACCAGGCTGCCTTCGCTCATCTTGATGGACATCGCGGCATCGAACGACCGCCGCAACTCCCCTTTGGGACCCTTAACTGTCACTTCATTCCCCTTGATATCGACAGTGACGCCGGAGGGCAGTTTTATCGGAAGCTTTCCTACTCTCGACATGTCTAGATCACCATACGTAACACAGCAACTCACCACCGAGATGCTGCTTCCATGCCTGCGAACCAGTCATTATACCTTTTGGCGTGGACACAATCGCGATGCCCAGGCCACCATAAGGACGGGGGATTTCCGAAGCTCCCACGTATACCCTTAGCCCGGGCTTGCTCACCCGTTTCAGACCCATGATTACTGGCTGATTCCTGTCCTTGTACTTGAGGTAGATCTTGATCATCCGAGTCGGCTTTCCCCTCAGAATCTCGAAGTCCCTGATGAAGCCTTCTTCCTTGAGCACCTTGGCCAGGGCCACCTTCATCTTGGACCATGGCACCAAGGCATATTCCTGCCTCACCATATTGACGTTCCGTATTCGGGTCAGCATATCAGCAATGGGATCAGTCGTCATACCGCCTCACCAACTCGACTTATTGACTCCGGCAATCTCACCTCTCAGCGCCAGCTCCCGGAAACAGATGCGGCAGACTCCGAACTTCCGCATGTAGCCGCGGGGGCGGCCGCACAGCCGGCATCTGTTATGATATTGGACCTTGTACTTCGGAGGTCGCTGCCACTTGATGATCTTAGAAGTCTTCGCCAATTCTCTACCCTTTCGCAAACGGCATCCCCATAAGTTCCAGGAGACGCCTTCCTTCCTCGTCCGTCCGAGCCGTAGTCACAATAGTGATCTGAAAGCCCCGAGGCTTTTCCACCTTGTCATAGTCAATCTCGGGGAACATCAATTGATCCTTGAACCCCAGGCTGTAGTTGCCTCTTCCGTCAAACGAGTCCCGTGACACTCCTCGGAAGTCCCTGATGCGGGGCAGCACCACACTGACCAGCCTGTCCAGGAACTCATACATCCGCCGGTCTCGCAGCGTCACCATCATTCCGATCGGCATCCCCGTGCGCAGTTTGAAAGCGGCTATTGACCTCTTGGAACGAGTGACCACCGGGTGTTGACCCGATATCGTTGCCAAGTCCTTCTCAGCGCTTTCGAGAGCCTTCGCATTTGCGATCGCCTCGCCCAAGCCGATGTTGAGCACTACCTTATTCACCTTGGGGACGCGCATTACGTTGTCGAAATTGAACTCCTTCATCAGAGCCGGAACGATATCCCGTTCGTATCTCTCCCTCAACCTGGGCTTGGCCTGCTTCACCATGGCTAGTCAATCACCTCTTGACACGCAGCACAAGTGCGAGCTTTCTTACCTTCGATCACTCGCCACCCGACTCTCACGGGATGGCCGCACTTGTTGCAGATCAGCATCACGTTCGAGACGTGAATGGAAGCCTCGCGCTCAATGATCCCCGCCTGCTTCGCCGCGCCTCGAGCTTTCGAGTGCTTCTTGATCATGTTGACACCGTCAGCCATGATCCTCGACTCGCCGGGATAGGCGAATCTGACTTTGCCCTTTTTCCCCTTGTCCTTGCCGCTTATGACCAGAACCGTATCGTTCTTGCGAATCTTCACGGGTTTACAGCACCTCCGGGGCCAGTGAGATGATCTTGGTGAATTCCTTCTCTCGCAGTTCCCGGGCCACAGGCCCGAAGATGCGGGTGCCCTTTGGATTGTTCTCATCAGCCAGAAGGACTACAGCGTTGTCATCAAATCTGATGTAGGAGCCATCCTGACGACGGTAGGGTTTGGTGACACGTACAACTACCGCGCGCACCACTTCATGATCTTTGACAGTTCCCCTCGGCAGTGCCTGTTTGACAGTGCCAACAATAACGTCGCCGATGCTGGCGTACTTGCGCCCCGAACCGCCCACAACGTGGATGCACATGAGCGTCTTTGCCCCTGTGTTGTCCGCCACTTTGAGTCTACTGTAGATTTGAATCATCGGGCTGACCCTCGGATAACTGGCCCTTGGACACTACCCCCAGGACCCTGTGGTGCTTCGTCTTTGAAAGAGGCCGACATTCCACGATCTCCACAATGTCGCCAACACGACATGTGCCCTTCTCATCATGCGCCTTCAGATTAGAAATCCTTCTTATAGTCTTTCTATACTTCTGGTGGGCAATAGTTGACTCTACTGCCACTACCACGGTCTTACTCATTTTGTTGCTTACAACTCGCCCTGAAAGATTCCTACGCTTATTCTCCATCAAATACCCCTGCAGAGCCCCATCTCGACAGGCTGACACAACACAGCCGTGCCAGCATTGTCTCTTACGCCCTGTCCAGTTCCCTTTCCCGCATAATCGTCTTCAACCGGGCAATCCTCTTCTTCACCACCCGAACCTCTCGGTGGTTGGCCAGTTGCTTGGTAGCCAGGCGAAACCGGAGATTGAACAGCTCCCTGTGGGCTTCCTCCACCTGCTTCGCCAGTTCCTCGTCGCTCATAAGATGCAGGTCCTCCGCCACTACTCCGCTCCCTTCACCACAATCTTGGTCTCAACGGAGAGCTTGTGAGCCGCCAAACGGAATGCAGCCCGGGCGGCGTCTTCTTTCACACCGCTGATCTCGAAGATCATCTTCCCCGGCCTGACAACCGCTACCCAGTGATCCAGGGCACCCTTGCCACTGCCCATGCGAGTCTCGGCCGGCTTCTTGGTCAGTGGCTTGTCCGGAAAGACGCGAATCCACAGCATGACTCCACGGCGCAGATGATGCACAATGGCCCTGCGCGCTGCTTCAATCTCTCTGGCACTGACCTCCGCAGCCTCCAGCGATTGCAGCCCGAAGTCACCGAAAGCCAGGGTATTGCCCGTGCTGGCCCTCCCCCTAACATGGCCCCGGTGAATCATCCTGTATTTGACTCTATTCGGTTGCAGCATCGTTCTCTACTACCTCGACAGGCCCCTCGGGCGCCTCTTCCGCTGGCTTCACTGCCACAACAGCCTCAGGAGCAGGTGTGGGTGCCGCTGCTGCCGGCTGCGGCGCCGCCGGCTGAGGCGATGGAGGCGGCGCCTCCAGTTCCTCAACTTGCGCAAACACATCGCCCTTGTATATCCAGACCTTCACCCCAATGCGGCCCAGCAGAGTCCGCGCCTCGCAGAACCCATAGTCGATATCGGCCCGCAGCGTATGCAGAGGCACTCTGCCTTCCCTGAAAGTCACCCGGCGTGCTATCTCAGCGCCGCCAAGTCGCCCGCTGCATATCACCTTGACCCCCTTGGCGCCGGCTTGCATGGTGCGAAGCATGGACCTCTTGATGGCCCGCCGATAGGCTATCTGGTGCTCCATTTGGCTGGCTATGTTCCGCGCCACCAGGTAGCCATCGAGCTCCGGCTCCCTGATCTCGTGTATGTTCAAACGCACTTTCTTGCCACAGACTTCTTCCAAAGCACGCCTCAGCTCATCCACCCGCTGTCCGCCACGTCCAATGACAATGCCCGGCTTCCCGGTGTGGACAGTGATAACGGCGTCGTTTGCCCATCTCTCAACGTCAACTCTGGAAACCCCAGCCTCATATGTCTTGTCCATGACCAGCCTGCGGATGCGCACGTCCTCTTGAACGAACTCCGTGTAATGCTTCTGCGAATACCACCGCGAACGCCAGTCCTGAGTTATGCCAAGCCGAAATCCCGTAGGGTGAACCTTATGTCCCAACTACTCCTCCGTATCCACTATGGCAGTGATGTGGCTCGTGTGCCTCAGTATGGGACTTACGCGTCCTCGAGCCTGGGCGCGAATTCGCTTCAGGGTGGATCCCTGACTGACTACCAGCCTTACCACTTTCAAGTCCGCCGTTACCATTTGGTAGTTGTTCTCGGCATTGGCTGCGGCCGACTTGATGACTTTTGCCAGCGCCCTCGCTGACGGACTTGGAGACAGGCTGAGCATGCCCAGGGCATCGTTCACTTTCTTCCCCCGCACCGTGTTCGCCAGCAGATCCAGCTTCTGCGCTGATATGCCGATGTACTTGGCGGTTGCCTTGACTTCCATCGCGATCCTCTACGCCGCCTTCTCCACCTTGCCTACGTGCCCCCGGAACGTCCGGGTAGGAGCGAACTCACCGAGCCGATGCCCGACCATGTTCTCCGTAATGAAGATCGGCACATGCCTCCTGCCGTCATGGACTGCGATCGTCTGTCCTATCATCTCCGGCACCACGGTAGAAGCCCGGGACCAAGTCTTTATCACAGCCTTCTGGCCGCTCTTGTTGACAGCCTCCACCCTCTTCATCAGCTTCGGCTCAACAAACGGTCCCTTCTTTGTCGACCTGCTCATTCTCCTACTTCCCTCTCCGCTTGACGATCATCCTATCACTCACCTTGTTGGTGCGAGTCTTGTGGCCCAGAGCCGGTTTGCCCCACGGCGTCTTCGGGTTCATACCTCTCGGGTTCCTGCCCTCACCACCACCATGGGGATGATCACGAGGGCTCATGGCTGCCCCGCGCACCGCGGGTCGCCTGCCTCTCCATCTGCTGCGGCCGGCCTTCCCGAGTTTGACATTCCTATGATCCACATTGCCCACCTGTCCGACGGTGGCCATGCAGATGTTAAGTATTCTGCGGACTTCTCCGGATGGCAATCTCACCAGCGTATACCTGTCTTCACGCCCTACAATCAGCGCCGATGAACCCGCACTTCGGACTATCTGAGCCCCCTTGCCGGGCTGCAATTCGATATTGTGCACCATGGTCCCGACCGGAATCTGGCCAATCGGCAGAGCGTTGCCCACCTTCAGTTCGGCCTCAGGCCCAGACATCACGCTCTGACCCACGCTCAATCCCAGCGGGGCTAAAATATAGCGCTTTTCGCCTTCAGGGTACTGCACCAGTGCAATATAGGCTGACCGGTTCGGATCATACTCAATGCCGAGGACCTCGGCTGCCACCCCAACCTTGTCCCTTTTGAAATCGATGATGCGCAACTTCCGCCTGGAACCACCGCCGCGATGCCTGACCGTCACTTTGCCCTGGTTGTTCCGACCAGCATTCTTCTTCAACGAGACGAGAAGAGACTTCTCCGGCTTCTTCTTGGTGATCTCCTCAAAGGTCGAGCCAACCATGGCCCGTCTGCCCGGAGATGTAGGTCTGTACGCCTTAAGTCCCATCTCTAAACGCCCTCAAAGAACTCTATCTTCTGTCCAGTCTTCACCGTAACCACAGCCTTCTTCCACGGTGAAGTCTGTACACGCCGCCTGCCGATCCTCCGCATGCTCCCTGGGACAGTGACTACATTTACGCCCAGCACATCCACCTTGAAAGCCGTCTCCACGGCTTCCTTGATCTGGTGCTTGCTCGCTCGGGGAGCAACCTCAAAGGTGTACTTGCTCTGCCCCTGGAGAATGATGCTCTTTTCGCTGACTACTGGCCGACGCAGTACTTCGTAAGTGTGCATTCTATATCATCCAACCCGCCCGGACGCCTTCACCGCCAGACCGCTCTCTACCACTCTAATACCGTCCACCCCGATCACCACATAGTTGTATGTGAGGAGATCTCTGACATTGAGCAACTCCGCAGGCAAGGTCCTGATTCCCTGTAGGTTTTGAGCCGATCTCACTATGCCAGCCTCCGGCCTGTGAGTGACTACCAGCGCTGAGGAGGTCACTCCGAGAGCCTTCAAGACTCTGGCCATCTCGGCCGTCTTGGGCTGTTCCAGCTTCAACTGGTCCACCACCAGAATCTCGCCCGACGACGCCTTGGCTGAAAGCAGACACCGCAACGCCAGGTGGCGCATCTTCTTCGGCATTCTCTGCCTGTAGCTTCTCGGGTGCGGTCCAAAGGTTATTCCTCCACCCTTCAGCAGCGGCGATTTCGCGCTCCCTTTGCGCGCCCTTCCCGTGTGCTTCTGCTTGTAAAGCTTCCGGGTGCTCCCAGCCACCTCCGCCCTAGTCTTGGTGTCCGCCGTGCCGAGACGGGCATTGGCTAACTGCCTCACCATTGCCTGATGGACCACTGCCTTGTTCAGAGGCACCTCAAAGACGCTGCTATCAACATCTATGTTGTCGACGACTTCACCTGCCAAGTTGCGAACAGCTAACTGCATCTCTACTTCTTCTTGATCGATTTCCTGATCAGCACAATCGCATCTTCGGCACCGGGAACCGATCCCTTCAACAGGACGATATTGCGTCCCGCATCAGCCTGAGCCACTTCTACATTCAACGCCGTCACGCGCCTGTTACCCATGTGCCCCGCCATGCGAGTTCCCTTGTAGACCCTGGCCGGAGACGTAGTGCCCCCCACCGAGCCAGGTGCGCGATGGCGATCCGACTGTCCGTGCGTCTTGGGGCCACCGCGGAAATGATACCTCTTCACACCTCCGGCAAACCCCTTGCCCTTCGATATCCCAATTATGTCAACTCTGTCACCCTTCTTGAACAAGCTGGCGTCAAGAGTCTGGCCCACCTTGAGCGCAGTGGGCGCTTCCACCCTGATCTCCATCAGGTGCCGCATCTGCTTCCCCGCAGCCTTCAGGTGGCCCTTCTCGGGAGAATTGAGCCTCTTGGCTTCGCTATACCCCAGCTGGACAGCATGGTACCCATCCTTCTCCTGAGTCTTGACCTGCGTCACAAAACAAGGCCCCGCTGCCACGGCAGTAACTGCCTCCAGCCGGCCATTCTCGTCAAATACCTGGGTCATCCCCAGCTTTCGACCTATGATACCTTCGGCTTCAATCATGACCAGAACCTTACTCTTCCACTCTGCCTAGAGCTTGATCTCCACATCC
>JAFGCL010000036.1 GCA_016932645.1 Dehalococcoidia bacterium
ACTCGAGCTTCGCGGGGAGCCAGCTACAAACCTGCCAAGCGAGCAGAGGAGGGTCAACTGGCTCGGTCCCAGCTCGGCCTGCATGATCCCTTGGCTCAGTCATACTGACATCTTCGGCTGACCTCACTTGCGCGGTTCCCTGTTGGCCGCAGTAACCCTTTTTATACATTAGACCGCTTGGCGTCTGCTGGTATGTGACTTATGTCACGTTCCCCGGGGACAGGGTGTTCGTTTACTGTGTTCGCCACGATCCTCCGCACGAGGAGGGAAGCGGCGCACGTGCAGACTCGATCAGGATGCCTCAGAAAGAAACACCGACATGGGAGTCTTCCCATGTCGGTGGGACTGTGGTCCTGTCTGACGCTCGGCTAGAGCGCGATCTCCCTCAGGTCCGGGCTGATGATGAGTTTCGGTTCGGTGACTGACTGAACGTCCTCTGCTGTAAGCCCCGGAGCCACTTCCTTGAGAACCAACCCGTTGTCGGTGACTTCAATAAGGGCGAGGTCGGTTGCTATCAACTTCACCACGCCGATGGCAGTGACGGGATAGCTGCATTTCTTGACGATCTTGAAATCACCCTTGGTAGTCACGTGCTCCATGGCCACGATGACCTTCTTAGCGCCGACGGCCAGATCCATAGAGCCGCCGATGTTACCGACGTGCTCGGGGAAGCCGCGGTCGGGGTTGTTCCATCCGGCCAGGTCACCCTTCTCGGAGACCTGCAGGGCTCCCAGTACCGCCACGTCCATGTACCTGCCACGAATCATGGCAAAGGACTCACAGTCGGAGAAATAGCAGCAACCTGGCAGCTCCGTCACGGGCTGGCAACTGGCGTTAATACAATCCTGGTCAATGTTGTCGCCTTCAGCGAGAGGGCCGGTGTTGAGCATGCCGATCTCAGACTGCAGGACCAAGTCCCTGCCCTCGATCCAGTTGGAAACCAAAGTGGGTATGCCGATGCCCAGGTTGACATAAGAACCATCCTGCAGGTCGTTGGCTATCCTCAGGGCTATGAGTTCCCGGGCTATCCCCTCAAACTTCTTCTTGTTCGGTTTCACTACCACTTGCTGACCTCCCGTCTGTTCACTCAATCACCTAGTCGATGCCAGGCTTGTATGTTCGCCGTCCCACTTCGACCACCCTCTGGACGTAGATGCCCGGCATGTGTACCTTGTCAGGATCCAGTTCGCCCGCTTCCACTACCTTCTCGACCTGGGCTATCGTGATCGTGGCCGCCTTGCCCATCTCCGGGTTGTAGTTCTGGGCTGTCTTGCGGTACATACAGTTGCCAAACCTGTCTCCCTTCCAGGCATGTATGAAAGCGTAGTCCGGCCTGAGGGCGACCTCCAGCAGGTAAGTGCGACCATTGAAGACCTTCTTCTCCTTGCCTCTCTCTACGACAGTGCCCACACCGGTGGGGGTATAGAACCCGGCGATGCCGGCACCGGCCGCCCGCATCTTTTCGATGAACGTGCCCATAGGGTAGACTTCGACTTCGATCTTGCCGGCGCGCACCGCTATCTCGAACGGTGAGTTGGCTCCCCTAGAGGCAGAGCGATAGAAGGGGTAGTTACAGATGGCCTTCTTGACCTGTCCCTGCTCAACGAGTTTGGTCACGTCCTCATTGCCCGGCCCCATCTGCTGGCAGATGATAGTCAGGTTCTTGGCTCCATGCCGGGCCAGTGCCTGGATCAGTTCGACAGGCGTCCCTGCCGTAAAAAAGCCTCCAATGGCAATGGAGGCTCCGTCCGGTATGTCCTTGACGGCTTCATCTATGCTGGCGAAGACTTTGTCCATACTGTCTCCCTACTCCACCTTTCGTGTTCTTGTCCTGGTGAGATTGCCCCAGGCCGCATATGAGCTTGGTGGCGCTTTCTGCTTTCCTCTCCTCCGCGACGGATGCGGCTGGGTTCACCCCCTGGCCAAATAGAAAGCATAAGACATCGGCGTTCGGTATGTCAATTTTAGCCCGGTTGGGCTGCGCTCAGGGCAAAGTGGCGGGCCGATTTCGATGATGAGTCAGTCAATAAAAGGAGAAGGCCGAGCTCAGCCCGGCCTTACCTGGGTTCTGCAGGTACCTAGTTCACTTTGACTTCGATCTTCTTCGGTTTGGCTTCCTCGGCCTTGGGCAGCCTGATCTCCAGGACCCCATTGTCCAGGGTGGCCGAGATCTTCTCAGCCGCTACGCGGAAGGGCAACTCCATCAGGCGGGAGTACTTGCCGAAGTGGCGCTCTTTAATGTGCCAAGTCTTCCCGTCCGCGGTCTTCTCTTCCTTCTTCTCGGCTTCGATCCTCAAGCTGCCGTCTTCGAGGGTGATCTGGAGATCGTCTTTGTCAACACCGGGCAGGTCGGTCTTGATGACCATCTCATCGTTTGTCTCATGGACGTCCACTCGCATCCCAAGCCCTCCGGTGACTAGCACCGGCTTCCAGGGAGCCCACACATCCCCTAAGACCCTCTCGAACTCCTCCATGATCGGATCTACTCTGACAATAGCCGTCATTCCCGTACCTCCTTTCTTTTCTATTCGTCGATCCTAGTCACGATTTTATGGTCGCACCGCTGGTGAGTAAGCGACTTTGATCACAGGGCATGGGTTGTGTTCTGCATGGAGGTGGCTGTTGACCGGGCTGACGTCTATCCAGCACAAAGATGAATAGGGCGGAGATACAAATCCCCGCCCCTCGGTGTGTCCGGCGCGCTGGATTCCTCTCTCTGGCGTTACTTGTCGTGGTACACGGGCCGCCGCTTCTCGAAGAAGGCGGCCTTCGTGGCCTCCTGTGCATCCTCCGTGAAGCCGCACAGGACGTTGCTTCGTCCCTCCAGTTGGGTGGCGGCATCCAGGTTGGGAGCGTCAATGTTGCTGTTGAGCAGTTCCTTAGTAAGCCTCAGGGCAAACGGTGTCGCGTTGAGCATCTCCATGGCCAGGTCTCCGGCTACCTGATCCAGCTGGTCGTCCGGAACCACGCGGGCCACGTAGCCGATGCGCTCCGCGGTGGCGGCGTCGAGGACCCTGCCGGTGTAGATGTACTCCGCGGCTCTCGAGAGGCCGATGAGGCGGGGCAGGAAGTAGCTCGATCCCAGGTCACCGCCCGAATAGCCGATCCTGATGTTGTTGGCGTTGAACCGGGCTGACTCGCCGGCAATGCGGATGTCGCAGGCCATAGTGAGGCTGAAGCCGCCGCCGGCCGCTGGACCGCGGACCGCGGCGATCAGGGGCTGGGGGGCACGGCGCATCTGGACGACGACATCGGCTATGGCGCGCTGCAGCATGTGGCCGTTGGTGGCCAGCCCGGAAGGCCCCTTCACTTCGTCCGAGCCCTTACCGATAAGTCCGGTCAAGTCCTTGACATCGAAGCCGGCGCAGAATGCCCGGCCAGTGCCGGTGACGATAACCACGCGGGCCTCGGTGTGTTCATCCAGGGTGCTGAAGAAATGCCTGAGTTCCTTGACCATCTCGATGGAGATGGCGTTGAGACGGTCCGGCCGATTCAGCCTGAGCCAGCCGACGTAATCTTGACAGGTGAAATATAATGTTCTATAGGGCATTGACATAGAAGTCCTCCTTCGGCCAGGGATGCTGAATGTTAGCATCCGCGTTTGAAGGAGGTCAATTTCGTTAGATCGGGTGCTGCGTGGGGGGAACTCGCGGCCCTGGGCTATATGGTTCACTAAGACAGCAATCATTCGTAGCTGGTGATTGCGCCCCCGTTCGAGTAACGGGAAGAAGAGAAACTAAGACTGGTCTGAAGACGCCGGCCAAGGTTTTCGGTGTAGTTGCCTTTCCCGAGGGGGAGTGGCGAAAAGGGAACCTCACACCGGGGATCTGCGTTCAGCCAAGAGAGGGAAGTGATGCAGACCTATTCCTGTCAACACTGCGGCCTGAATTCCAAGACTACTTTTGACCTGTTTCTCCACATCTTCACGCACCACATGCACAAGGATGTGGGATTGACCAGGAAAGAGGTGCGCAGACTGCTGAGGGAAGCACACCCATTGGATATGACCCAGTGGGTCGTCTGCCGCAACTAGCCACAGTCCTGCAGAGGGCGCAACTCCACTGTCGAGTCTGCTGCGCCTTTGTTCTGAGGGTCAGGTGCTACTCTCTGCGCTACGGCGCAAGCTACGAAGCTGATCGGTCGCCGTGGTCTGTGAATTACGCGTTTGACAGTGACCCGGGCCTGCGCTCCACAACCGGAATCCAAAGGTCAAAGGCCGTAATGTCGTGCTTGGGCCCCGTCGCTTTGATGGAATTAATCGAGATATCAGGTCAATCTCGAACAAACTGTAGAAGGGGTGCTATTAGCGATGTCAACGCACAAGGATAACCAGGCCGACCTCTCCGAGTTCAGAGAGAAGGTGGAGAAGGAGCCCATCGGGGCCTTCTTTGAGATGAAGCTCCTGGACCTATCTCCGGGGCACGCGAGAGTAAGCATGAGACTGCGTCCGGAGTATCTAACCTTCAATGGGTTCATCTTCGGCGGCATCATCACGTCCATAGCTGACCAGGCATTCGCTTGTGCCACGAATTCCATGGGCCGCCCAAGCATAGCCACCCAGTTCAACGTCCATTTCATTGCGGCCGCCGCTCCGGGAGACGAACTGACTGCCGAAGGGAAGGTTCTGCGAAAAGGCAGGCGTGTTGATGTATGTGAGATTGGGGTGACGAACCAGGAGGGGAAGCTTATTGCCAGGGCTACTGGCACAGCCATCCCCATGACGTGAGGGGAAGCGAGCCGAAGAGACGCTACGCGGGCCTGTCGGTGAGCCGACAGGCCCGCTCTTCGTGTTCTGAAGCCAGGGGGCAATCAGGCCTTGTTCTTTATGACTACCACCTCGGTGATCTTTATCGCAGTGGCGTCATCCATTCCGATGGTGCGCTGGAGTTCCTCGAGGAACTTCTTCTCATTATCTTCTACCACACCATCGGCAAGAACCAGATCCACGGCTACAAAGAAGGCGGCGGCCAGTTCATCCTTGCTCAGGCCGGCCTTGGCTGCCTGCAGCACCGGGCCAATGCCGCGCTTCTTGATCAGGCTGGCGACCTTGTCCAAAACGTTGCGCAAGTCTCTTAGGTCAGCCTTCCTGAAGGCCTTCAATGTCATGAGATCAATGGCGACACGCTGGACTTCTTCCGGACTGACGTCGCCATCCGAAGCTACTGCGGCCACAGCGATGGCACCGAAGGCTTCTTTCTTCTCCAGCTTTATCTCCCCGTCATCCTTCCCTAGAACCTTGTCGAACAGGCCCATTCTGGTTCCTCCTTGTTCTGGTAGAGTCCTCGCACTCTGCCGGCTGGGCAGGCTAGCATTATACATCATGAACGCCTTTAGTTAGCCGTTTGAGACACGGGCATTCCTTAGCGTGGCTGTCACTTCCGGGCACACTTGTTGCAGGAATGTGATCCAGGTCATATTCCTGACGTTCATAGAGATCCATAATCCTTATTCGAGGCTTGACAGACGTGGTTTTTCCTGGTATCATTCAATAGTTAGTAATGATAGCTATTACTATTTAGTTAGAAGTCGATGATGAGGAAGTCTAAACAAAGGGATGCCATCGTAAGGGTCCTGATGAGCACGAAATCACATCCGACGGCGGAATGGATCTACGAGGAAGTTCGGAAGGAGATGCCGAACTTGAGCTTGGGGACTGTCTACCGGAACCTGAGGATGATGAAGGAGAAAGGCGAGATACTGGAGTTGGAACAGACCGGTACCTTCAGGAGGTTCGATGGGAACTCGGCCAACCACTATCATTTCCGGTGTGAGAAGTGTAGCAGAGTATTTGATATTGATGAGCCTCTGGTAGCCGGTATCGATGAGCGCGTGGAGAAGAGTACAGGGTTCAAGGTTTCACATCACCGACTGGAATTCCGCGGCTTGTGCCGTGATTGTGTGACTGCGAGAAACGATAGCTAAGGAGGGACGCTATGGACGCTGCGATCAAAGAGCTCAAAAAGAACGTGGTCATCAAGGCGGTGAAGGGCCTGTACCGGGGCCAGACGAGGATAGACGATGATGCCGGGTACCGGGGCGAGGTCAAGGTGTGCCTGGACCGGGCGCGCCTGATAACCCAGTCGTATAAGGAGACCGAGGGAGAGCCCATGGTCACCCGGAGGGCCAAGGCCCTCAAGAAGATACTGGATGGGATAACCATCTATATCCAGGACAAGGAGCGGCTGGTGGGCAACATGGCCGCTGATGTCAACTCGCTGCCCCTCTACCCTGAGCTGGCCTTCCGCTGGGTGGAGAAGGCGTTGGACAACGAGTACCAGCACCTCCTATCGGACGAGGGCAAGAAAGAGCTCAAGGAGATCGACAAGTACTGGGCGAAGCTCTCGGTGCACGGCATGGAGCGGAACCTGGTGCCGCCGGAGTACAAGATATTCACCGGGTACACGCCGGTCAGCGTGTTCAGCTACACCTGGGACATGGTGCTGCCCAACTATGAGAAGATCCTGAAGGTGGGCCTGAAGGCCATCATCAAGGAGGCCCAGGACAGGCTGAAGGAGATCAGCAAAGACCCTCAGATGGATGCCAAGGAATACCTGAGCCAGAAGAGGTTCCTGGAGGCGGCCATCATCAGCCTGCAGGCCACTATAGATTTTGCCAAGAGGTATGCCAAGCTGGCGCGGGAGAAGGCGGCGGCGGAGACGCGTCCGGAGGAGAAGAAGCGGCTGGAGAAGCTGGCGGAGATCTGCGAGTGGGTGCCGGAGAACCCGGCGCGGACGATGCACGAGGCCATGCAGTGCTTCTTCTTCATTCATCTCATTGTGGGGTTCATCGAGATGCCCTCGGTGGGGTGCGGCGTCCGGCTCGACAAGGTCATGTATCCCTACTACAAGAAGGATCTGGATGAAGGGCGGATCACCAAAGAGGAGGCCCTGAACCTGGTGGAGTCCATGTGGATCAAATTTGAGGAAATGGGCTTCATCCATCCCCCGAGGCTGTTCGGCTCCGCCGGCGGCGGGCTGGCGTGGCAGAACGTGACGTTGGGGGGTGTAGACGCTGACGGCCGGGATGCCAGCAATGACATCTCGTACATGATCCTGGAGGCCACCAAGGAGCTGCACTCGGTGCAGCCGCCGTTGTGCTTCCGGTACCATGACAAGATACCGCGGGACCTGGTGCTGAAGGCCGTCGACTGCCTGAGGACGGGTGTGGCGCAGCCGGCCTTCTTCAACGACAAGATGATGGTGCCGTACCTGCTGGAGAAGGGGATACCGCTGCATGATGCGCGAGACTATGGTATCAGCAACTGCATGTCGTGGGTGATCCCGGGGAAGGCCATGGTGTACCGGCAGGGTATGGGGATGTTCAGCTTCACCAACTGCATGATGCTAGCGTTGAACCAGGGGGTGGACTGGCTGAGCGGGCAGAAGGCGGGGTATCCGACTCCGGACCCGGCGACCTACAAGTCCATCGACGATATCATCGAGGCCACCATGCAGCAGTTTAACTTCTACATGGAGAAGCAGGTATATATCAACAACGTGGCGGATGCCCTGTACCAGGAGTACCTGCCGCGGCCGCTCATCTCGGCTCTGTCGGACGAGTGCATTCAGAAGGGGAAAGACATCCGGGACTACTACTACTTCCACCGCAACTACGTGATGCCGACGGGGGTAAACAACGTAGCGGACTCGCTGGCGGCGATCAAGAAGTATGTCTTTGAGGAGAAGAAGATCACCATGGCCCAGCTACTGGAGGCCATGAAGAAGAACTTCGAGGGGCAGGAAGAGATGAGGCAGATGCTGCTGTCGGCGCCCAAGTTCGGCAACGACGATGAATACGTAGACAGCATAGCCGAGAAGGTCCACTTCCGGATTCTGGAAGACACGAAGAAGTACACCACGTACTATGGTTACCCCTACGACACGGACGGGACCAATGCCTCGGTTGGATACTTCCTGGGGTTTGATGTAGCGGCGACGCCGGAGGGGCGGAAAGCGCGGGAGCCGCTACATGACGGGACGGTATCGCCGGTGCAGGGCCGGGACAAGAAGGGGCCGAGTGCGGTGCTTAAGTCGGTGGGGAAGATAGACCCGCTGCTCTCCAGCAACCACCTGTTCAACCAGCGGTTTGCGCCGCAGTTTCTGGAGCATGAGAACCGGGAGATATTTGCAGACTACCTGAAGACGTGGTCTGACCTGGGGATACATCACATCCAGTTCAACGTGATCGACCCGGACGAGCTCAAGGACGCCCAGAAGAGCCCGGAGAAGCACGGCGACCTGATCGTCAGGGTGGCGGGCTACTCGGCGTACTTCGTGGACCTGACCAAGACCCTGCAGGACGACATCATTGCCAGAACGGAGCAAGAGTTCGGATAAGGCAGCGGTCAGCAATCGGAAGGAAAGTAGATCGGGCTCACCAAAGAGGCGAGCCCGATCTCACGATTGGATGGGTATCCTGGGCAAGCTGTCGGCTCTCGGGGCCTGACAGCCTTTCTGGCTGATTTCGGTGTTTTGTGAGAGACCCGGCTGATTGGCGGTGTGATTGCGGCGCGGTCCATTGTCGCACAGCGGCTGACTTGTCCTCGCATCGCCGGGCTGACTCGGGGAATCACGCACCAAACGTGAAGCCGCTGCGGTAGAATAAGGAGCAGATCAGTCGGTCTGCTAGGCGCATCTTCAGGGCGAATGAGGAGCAAGCATGTTGGTTGACGACGAGGCGGAACGAGCCAGGGAACTCAGCGCGGAGGGCCAGCGTCTATTGGGAACCGGTGAACATGAGCGTGCTGTTCTAGTGTTTATCGAGGCTGCGCGTGCGTTTGGAGGTGCCGGGGACATTCTGTCAGAGGCGTCTTACCAGAGGGTGGCTGCGGATATTTGCCTGGTCATGCAACGGTACCAGGAGGCTCTCGACAGCAATCGGCGGGCACTCGAGCTGTATGAGAAGCTGGGGGATGCGGAGAAGCAGACCCGAGTTCTGGCCAATATCGGCTTGATCGAAGCGCAGGGCGGCCAGGGCCAAAGCGCGGTTGGGAGGTTCCGTCGTTCGCTAGAGTTGTTCGAGCGCATTGGAAGCACCTTTCACGTGGCCCAGCAGTGGGGGAATCTGGGATCCACCTACCGGGACATGCACGAGTACGACTTGGCCATGGATTCATATCGTCACGCTCTTCCTACATATGAAGGTTTGGACCATGCTGTGGGCATCGCGGATCAGTACACGAACATGGCCTACATTCACACTTTGAGGGATGAAGTGCGGGAGGCGCTGGCGCTCTACCAGAAAGCGCTTCCTCTTTACGATCAAGCTACGGACAGCCGTAAAAGGGACCTCACGGCTCAGAACAAGAGAGCGCTTCAAGCCGTTTTGGACGAGGAGTATAGTTGCAGGGGTTGCAGCTAGGACGGGAGTACTACGGTCATCTGGGAGCGCCGATGTTGCGCGAGCGGTTCGGTGAACTTGCTGACCGCATCGCCGTGGGGCTAGTGGGTCCCGGATCAGAATGTTTCGGCTTTGACGACGAGATATCCCGGGATCATGATTGGGGACCAGCCTTCTGCATGTGGCTGACGTCGGATGACTACCGGAAACATGGCAGGGATCTGCAGAAAGCATATAAGGAACTGCCGGGGGTGTTCGAGGGGTTTGGCCCTCGCCAGGCCAGCCCCGGTGAGGAGCGCAGAGTAGGAGCCTGCTCGACCGTGGCCTTTTACGCCAGCTACACGGGTCTTGACCACTTGCCGGCTACACTCAGGGAGTGGCTGTCCATTCCGGAGGCGTCCCTGGCGACATGCACCAACGGCCAGGTCTTTGCGGATCCGCTGGGTGAGTTCACCCGGTGGCGCGACGCACTGCTGGCCTTTTACCCGGAGGATGTCCGCCTCAAGAGGATAGCGTCTCGGTGTTTCACCATCGCACAATCGGGCCAGTACAACTTGTCCCGGTCACTCAAGCGAGGGGAGACATTCGCAGCGTCCTGGTTCATCACCCAGTTCTGTGCAGACATGATGTCTTTGGTGTTTCTGCTCAACAGACGCTATGCCCCGTTCCACAAGTGGATGCACCGTGCTGTGAAGGAATTGCCTCTCTTGGGGCAATGGGCCTACGCAACGGTGACAGAGTTGGTTTCGCCGTTCGGTCCTGAGGAGAAGCCATCTGTTATCGAAGGGGCTTGCGCCGTCATCGTCCGGCAACTTCGATCCGAGGGGCTCACCGATTCGTCCAGCGACTTCCTTGTGGATCACGCGCATAGCGTGCACAGCCGCATCAAGGACGCCAGCCTTCGTCAGAGGTTCAGCGTTATCAGTTAGAGACCGTCCGAAATGGGTGCGAAAGAACTGCTTATTTACGGCATACTTGAGAGAGAGTGGAAGATGTTTCAGGCCGTCCCCAATGCAGGCGGCAAGGCACCCTGCCAAGAGGACTTCGACACCTTCCGGATCATGAGATCCAGCCAGGCGGCGGGCTGGTCTGAGGCGGCACTGGAGAGCTACCTCGATGACCTCACAGAGGCTGAGAGCGCAGGCAGAAACCTACTCACTGAGAAATACGCCCGCATGATGCAGTCCACCTGGCCGGCGGAGTATGCCCATATTGAGCATCTGTTGCCCCCTGTCTCTCCCGGAGCAGCGGATCTCATCAACCAGATTGTGGGCGTCGTACTGAAGTGGGAGAAGGAACTGCTTGAGAAGTACCCTTACGTCCTTCAGAAGGGCAGGCCGCTCTCCAGTGAAGAAGACTCGCCAGGCATCACTTCTCTGGAAACCTATCTCAGGGGGGAGCTGGCCACGTATTCCGTGAGAACGCTGGGACTCTACCTGGCGCACATCATGGAGCAGCAGTCGGAAGGCACCAATGGGTCTGCGATAACCCTGGCACACACGATGAAGCACTACGGTTTTGACTCGCTGGAAGAAGCCAACGATAAGCTGGAAGCCCGTTCGTGAGCCTATTCACGACGTCGTGGACATGCGTCTCCGAATGGGCATGTGGACGGGGCGGATCCCTGGTGGGCGAACTAGCTGAGTGAGGGCTCTCGGGTCCGGCGCAACAAGAAGAGGGCCGCGGAGACCAGAGCGAGCAGTAACGCCAGCAAGGCTATCTTCTGGAGCAGCGTCGTGTGAACGATGAGAGTCGTGGCCCAGATCACCGGCGTAAGGCCGGCCCTCACAAAGGCGCGCAGTGTGTCATGTTCGGCAATGAATCTGGCCAGGGGCGGGCTGTAACGGTAGTAGGTGGAGACGAACCAGCGTCCCGCCGGTGTCTTCATGAGGTATTGGTCACGGAAGTCGCGCAGGATCTGTATCTGGTCAGTCATAGGGGTACCATAGGCCGCTGTGGCGATGAAGCAGCGGAAATCTTCAGCAGTGTAGGGCTCGCTGTAGCCCGTCTTGGCATTGAGGTCGGTTGCCATAACGATGATACCATCGGCTCTTGAAGTGAACTTGGCTTGAATATCAAGAGTGCCAGCCATCAATAGGGCAACTCCATCCCCTGTTTCGCCAAAGGTGCCATTGCCGTTGCCGTCAAACACCAAACCCGAGAAGATTGAACTCATCGTCACCACCACACCGTCGGCAGCCACCAGGTTGCCGACAGCGTCATAGGCAGTCAGGGTTACGGTGAAAGGAATGGACACTTCTTGTGTGTAACTGTCAGATGTCACCACGTAGTGGTCGATGGCGCCGGCGTTAACGGTCAGGATGGCGGTGTCGGTGAATCCACTGTAGGTGCCAGTCACGATCCATGTTCCGGCAGTCTGCGAAGTGTAGACGTTGGCAGCCCAGCTGCCTCCGGCGCCGGTGTCGATAGAGAAAGAGGTACTGGCGGTGACTTCTGGTACAGTGCCAATAGGGTTGTCGAACTCGTCAAATGACTGAGCCGTGTAGGTCTGAGAATTGCCGGCGCTAATGACAGAGCTATCTGGTGAGATGAAGATGTGATGCAAGGGTCCGGCGAGAACAGTCAGGCTGGCGTTATCGGTAAGTCCAATGTAGTCGCCTGTTACTATCCAAGTGCCAGCCTTTGCTGATGTGTACACATTGGCGGCCCAGGAGCCTCCGGCGCCGGTATCGATGGAGAAAGAGGTGCTGGCGGTGACATCGCCGAGGGAGTTATCGAGG
>JAFGCL010000005.1 GCA_016932645.1 Dehalococcoidia bacterium
CCGCGCCTAAGACGGATCTTCGATTCTCCAGAGGCGAACCTTTGGTGCACGCCCCATGCAGGCTTGCGTAGCGGCACGATGTAGGGTGGGTCAAGGCCTGCCCGACTGGGACGGGCCGGACCCACCACGGGTCTGTCATTGCTTTGAAAATAGACCATTTACATCCTTCGTGGTGCTGATGGCAATCAGCATGGCCGATTCCCGCGGAGGCGGGAATCCAGACGGGGCTCTGCTGCTCTGGATGTAACCTCAACCACCCGGCCCTCGCTCGGGGAAGGGACGAGAACGGAGAGGGGCGTCGCCCCTCTTCGCACCCTATGCCCGCTTCTGTTGGGGTGGGTCTGGAACCCTCCCCTGGGACCGCGCCAGGGGGGCCCGCTCTACGGTGGGGCTCATGGGACCCCGTTGTTGTGCGCCCCTACACTTTTGGGTGGTGGTGAGGGGATTCTCTGTGATGATTTTGTTAGTTATGCGTAGTGGAGTGAGACACCGCCGTGAACCGGTCAAAGGCTGGCTGAGACCCGACCGTGATTGAAGGGGCTTACACTGCTACTAAAACACCTCCGGCAGATGGGGGGATGTACGAAAGGAGAAACATGGCAGAAGGGTCACTCATAGGGAAACTTGATTCCGCTCTGAACCACCTTCGCGTGGTCGAGCGTGAGAGAAACGAAGCCGTCGCGCGCGCCGCGGCTCTGGAGCAGGAGATCAAGGAGCTCCGGGGGCTGATATCCGTGGCGGAGTCGAAGGCCGAAGAGATTCTGAAGGGGATGCCCATGGGCGCAGGTTCAAGGCCGGCGGAGGTGTCTTACTCGCAGCCCGTCAGCGCTCCCCCGCCGGTTGAAGTGAAGCCGCCGGCACCGTCGACCGGGTTCCAGGATTTCTCAGACAAGGCGCCCTTGCAGAATCCTGCGGAGACCAGACGGCGCTATACCCAGGTCTTCTAGAACAGACTTTGACCCCACAGACCCTGTTAAGGGTCTGCGGGGTATCTAGTGAATGTCATGGAAACGTCATACGGGCCGTCAGGGAGAGGCATGCTGGGCGACCTTGGGGAATACAGCCCTGAGGTAGTGAGGGACGTAATCGTCCGGCGGCCCGGTGACCAATTTATCGGAGGGATGTTGAGCAGTGAGCCTTCGCTACGCGATCTCAACTGCAGGCAGAAAAGGAAGATCACCGCCCGAGAGGGCGGGCAGGGGCGCTTCGGACGCTGGCGCGGTCCTTGGGGGTCCTGTGCTATCGATGGGAAGGGGGAATGGCCTAGGGTGAGAGTATGAAGAAGAAACTCCAAACACGGGTTGGAATTGACTAAGCGAAGCTACAGTACAGTAAAGGAAAGGAGTAACAAGGGAATGAGCAAAGCAGCTACGATCAAAAACCATAGAATCCTTTGTCTTGTGGCGGCTGCGGCCATGGTCATAGCGACGGTCATGGCCTTGATAGTGCCCAGAGTGGCCCAGGCAGCCGAGAGCGAAGGCATCACGGGCCAATTCCAAATAAGCAACGAGAACTGCACGGTCTCAGAGGTAGGCTTGTACGAGGCTGATGAGACGACTGCGGCAACTGAGATGACACCGCAGACTGAGTACGCTGTGAAGGTGACCGTGGCCGATAGCGGTACACTGGCGGACTTGGATACGGTTGTGGTTACTATCTTCCTTGATGATGGTGACGACAGCGCGGGTGACGTTCCGGTAGCGGGCGATGCGCAGACATGCTGCATCCTGACCTGCACGGTAGACACCGCGCCCACGTGGGATATCGACGCTGGATCACCCACAACGTGGTCGGAGAATGAAACGCCGAACGATCAGCCTTCTCTCAGTGCTGGCAGCGGGGACTTCTGGTTCCACTTCGTTCCTGGCAAGGTGGCTACTGAGAGCAACGACTGGGACATCTATGTTGTGGCCACGGACGACGGTGCGCATACTGGTACATACTATGATAACGACCCCGGAGAGTACGACATGTTGTGGTACGGCGAGATCGATGTGTCCGGCACCCCTCCCAACTGGGGTGGCGTCCTACCAGGCATGGACTTCAGCGATGGCAGTGCCGTAGAGACTGTGACGGCGAACTATATCTCTAACGGCAACTATGATGCGGCAGTCGCGACGACTGCTACTTGGAGCACTACGGCGATCCTGAGCAGTGATGACACTCCTGATGCCAACGAGTTCGCCTTGAAGGCTTGGTCCTCAGACAACCTGACGGCGGCGGATCTAGTCACCACCACTGCTGGCGACTGCGTCATTGACAACAATGGCGCTCTGACCACAGAGGCCGGAGACGATGCTACTAACTACCTGTATCTGAAGCTTGGCACGCCTTTTGTGGATGGAACTTACTCGGGCACCATCACCTTCCACATCCGCAACAGGGCATAATCCCAGAGACTAATACAATTGCTGCTACTGAGATGGGGAGCTTGAAGAAAGCTCCCCATCTGTCTTGTACAGGTTTCCCAAATGCCGTAACATAAGCCTATCATGTGTCGGTGTTCCCGTCCTGCCAAGGGCGGGAACAGCCACAGTGGTGATGGTTACGCAGGGGTATATGGGTGGGGGCGAATCAGACTAGCGCGCCCGGAGAGAGCGGGGGAGGCGAGATGGGGAAGTCATGGCTCATCGCTTCCAGGAGAGGCCAGAGAGTACTGAGGGCGATCTTGGCGCTCGGGCTGATCTTTATCCCGGCGCTGGTCCTCGCAGTGGCAACTAATGGCATCATGCCTGCGCCAGCATCCGCTGACACATCGGGTCCCCTTCATGTCGGAACGGGCACTGATGACTCCAGCATAGGTACAATCACATGGACAGCCCCGGGTAATATTACCGCTGACGATACCAGCTATGCCACTGCTGCTCTTGGGCAGGACAATATCAGCCACTACCTTCAAGGTACCAGCTATGGCTTCTCCATTGCTTCCAATGCCACCATCAATGGAATAGAGGTCAAGATCGGACGCGGTGCTTCTGGGGGTGACATAAGGGACTACACAGTCAGACTGATCAAGGGTGGCAGCCTCACCGGGGACAACAAGGCGGCCACTGGGACAACCTGGCCTGCCGGTGGCGTAGATGAGGCTACCTATGGTGGCGGCTCCGACCTATGGGGCACTACCTGGACGTACTCCGACATCAACGCCAGCAGTTTCGGGGTAGCCTTATCTGCAACCAATGTCGCGGCCACCATTCCGACGGCGAGCGTTGACTATATGATGATCACCGTCACTTACACCGTGCCCTCGGCTCCGGTCATCACGCCGGCGGCGACACTGTACAACTCCAGCGAGAACGCCACCGTGACCCAGATGTCGCCCCAGCAGGAGTATGCGATCAAGGTGACGGTGGCCGACGCCAATACGATTGACAACCTGGAAACGGTGGTGGTCAAGCTCGCCATCGACACAGATGGAGATGATGACTACAGTGACATGGGGGCAGCCAACACCCAGACATGCTTCATCATGACGTGCACAGTTGGAAGCACCCCGAGCTGGAGTGGCGATCCGAGTTCGAGTACAACCTGGGACATCGTGGAGACCAACTGCACGCAGCCGACTATCACTGCCAGCAGCGGGATCTTCTGGTTCCGTTTCAAGCCGGGCAAGGTGGCTACCGAGGCTAGCGACTGGGATGTCTACGTGGTGGTCACGGACGATGATGCACTGACCGATACCTACTATGACGGCAACGACTATGACATGCTGTGGTATGGCGAGATCGACGTGTCCGGCACGGCCCCCAACTGGGGCACCATTCCGCCAGGAATGGATTTCAGCCATGAGAACGCCAAGAAAAGCGTGACTGTCAGCTATATATCGAACGGCAACTACGATGCCGCGGTCGCCACCACCAACTGGACAGGCGATGGAAAGACCGCGACTTTGAACACATCAGGGACTCCAGGGACCAACGAGTTCTCCATAAAAGCGTGGTCGTCGGACAACCTTACGGCGGCGGATCTAATGACCACTGATGCTGCCGATTGTGTTATTGACAACACCGGCGATCTGACGACGGAGTCGGGAGATACGAACAGCGGCAATACGCTATACCTGAAGGTCGGCACGCCGTTCGTGCCTGGAGTATATTCGGGCACCATTACCTTCTATATCCGCAACAGGTAGAGCACCCGAGCTGAACCTGGAATTCCGATAGAGGGACGGGGAGCTTCCATGACGCTCCCCGTCCGTCTTGTCTGGCTCTGGGAAATGGCGTAACATAAACGTGCCATGAGGGGCTATTCCGGCGTCAACAAAGCGGGAGTACTCTTTGTCTTAGCCGTTCTCCTGCTGGCGATTGGATTGCCACTGACCGCTGGTCTAATTCCTGGACCGGTCTCTGCCCAGAACGCAGTGGCCATATCGGGCAGCTTCTACAAACAGAAGTTCGTAATCCCCGTAGGTGGCTCAATAGACGTCTCCAGCGTCTATGTGGTAGCCTTCAACCAGGGTACCGAGGCGGCCACGTTCATAGTAAGCTCATCGCATCCCACTGCCCCCGATGTGACCATCGAGCTTTCTGAGGCGGAGTTTATCCTCAATCCGGCGCAATCCAGGGAAGTGCAGGTGGGGGTGTACGTTGGAGCTAACGCCAATCCGGGGATGCATGAGATCGCGGTCAAGGTGCAAGCTCAGACGGAGACAACGGAAGGGGTTGTTCAGCCGCTTGGCTCTGCCGAACAGGTGGCTTCGCTTTCGATAGTGGGTGAAGCCGGTAACGTGCGCGTGGAGACTGTAAGTCCCAGCGGGGGCCGGGTGCAGACCCATATCAGGCTGTGGAAGGTCATCGATGGCGAGCAGTACGAGTTCGCCGAGAGTGTCACTGGCCTTCTCGAGAAAGTCGTCTCGCCCGGACATTACATTGTGAAGGCTTTCAGCATGGGTGTGGAACTCGCATCTGATGAGTTTGACGTTGCGCATCTGGAACAGGTGAACCGCACCCTGACGGTTGAGACCATCTACTTCAAGAGCTTCGCGGCGACCCTGGCGAGAAATGTCAACACGGGTGAGCCTGGCTATGCACAGGTTGTCTATACGATCGCCAACGTCTATCAGGCAGTGGCCAACGCACAGGTGAACTTGGTGGTTAAGTTCGAGGGTGCCGATCTGGAGCTAATTCAGGGGATTCTGACTCTTAGCGTTCTCAACACCGGTGACACGGGCGTGCCATATCAGTATTTCCCCAGCGCTGGCTGGGAAAAGGGGACCTACACTTTCCAGTTGGAGCTTTACCTCGGTGGCCAGCTCTATGCCAGGTCGACCGAGGCCGATCTCGATGTGGGCCTGCCTGGTGGGCGTTCGCTGTTGTGGCTGTGGATACTGCTGGGAGTACTTGGCGCCGCCGGGCTGGGGTTCCTGATCTTCTTCCTGGTTAAGAGAAGGAGAGAGCAGGAGGAAAAGCCGCGCAAGGCGGAGAAGAAGCGCCGAGAAGAGAAACCGGCGCCCAAGGCCAAAGAGCCAGTCCGGAAGCCGGAGCCGTACCGGCCGCCGGAACCGGTGCGACCGGTGCAGCCTGCGCGGCCTTTGCCGAAGGAGGAGCCGATCGTTGAACCCGCTCCTCTCGCCTCGATTTCCTCACTGAAGGCCAGGATGGCCTCGATGGGCCGGGACCAGGGCACCGGCCAGCCGGATGATGAGGGACCGGGGGCCGAGGAGCAGGAGAAACCGGAAGAGACAAGCCTTCAGGACAGCGTGGTGGACGTGGTGCCTCCACCGCCCAGAGCCGAGCCGGAGCAACCCGCCGTGCCGAAGGCGCAGAAGCCGCCGGCGAGTCACAAACCTGCCGCACAGAAACCGGGCATATTCTCTAGCGTGAAGGCGACCCCGAAGCAAGAGCCGCCCAAGCCACCGAGCGATATCCAGATCAACTGGCCTCCAAAATCCGTCGAGCCGCCCAAGCCACCGAGCGATGTCCAGATCAACTGGCCTCCGAAGTCCGTGGAGCCACGCAAGCCGCCGAGTGATGTCCAGATCAACTGGCCTCCGAAGCCCGTCGAGCCGCCTGAGCCAAAGATCGAAGCCGCGCCACCGGCGCCTGCTCCGGCGGAGGAAGTCGCAGGTGAGGCGCCTGGCGAGTCCCAGGTTCCACCCGCCCGGAGCAGTTTCGCTGAGGCGGCGCGCCTGAGGATGGAAGCGCGCCAGCACGCCACCGGACCTGGCAGCACAGGGGGTGCGCCTGAAGAATCGCCGACTGAGGTTGATAGCGCCGGCGAGCCGGGCGAGGGCGAAGAGCGGCCGCCCACACCATAGTCCCTTCTCCTCGAAGACATGCCGCATGACCTCGTTCCCCTCTCGCGAAAGGGGGATTCAGGGGGATCGAAAAGATCTATATCTTCCGCGCGATAAGCGCTGCCTCTTCGATGGCCTCGCAGCAGGTGCGCGCCTTGATACAGTCTCCGATACGGTATACCTCGGGCAACGCTCCCTGCAGCGCGTCGTAGAGCCCGGTCTCCGCTTTCGATCCGGTGGCGATGACCACCGTATCGGCCTCGGCCAGATCCTCTTTGCCCTCGTGCTCGTAGATCACGCCCTTTTCCGTAATGCAGCGGGCGGTCGCCTTGGTTGCCACCTTCACGTCATGCTGGCGCAGTGCGAACCGCATCGATGATCTGGTGGTGGGGCCCATGTCCTGGCCGATGCGGTCGAGCATCTCCAGTATGGTGACCTGCGGCCCTTTGGTTGTCATCCGCACCGCGGTCTCAGCGTCGAGCGCCCCGCCCAGCGCCAGAAAGACGGCGGATTCAACTGACGTGGGACCCTGTTTGGCAATGAACAGCGCGGTCTCCATGCCCACTGCCCCGCCCCCGATGATCACCACCTTCCTGCCAAGAGCCGCCATGTTCTCCAGGACTTCGTTGGCCCAGGCGACGTTGTCGCTGTCAATGCCGGGGATGTCAGGCCGTAGCGGTTTGGCTCCGGTGGCCACCACCACTGCATCCGGGTTCTGCTTCTTGACGGCTTCCGCGTCAATCTCCTTGCCCAACTCGACTTTAACCCCTGCTCTGTATAGCTCGCTGCAGAGCCAGTTGACGGCGTGGACGAACTCGCCCCTGCCGGGCGGCACGGCCGCCAGGTTCAATTGACCGCCGAGCTTGTGAGACTTCTCGAACAGGGTCACATGGTGGCCTCTCTGGGCCAGGGTGCGGGCCGCTTCCATGCCGGCCGGACCGCCGCCGACGACGAGCACCTTCTTCGGCTTCGCCGCCGGGACGAGGGCATACTGCTTCTCCCTCAAGGCGGCGGGGTTGAAGGTGCAGGTGATCTCCTTCAGGGAGAAGACGGCGTCCAGGCAGCGCTGGTCGCAGGCGGTGCATCGGCGGATTTCGTCGAAGCGCCCCTCGGCCGCCTTCTTCGGCCATTCGGGATCGGTGAGGAAGGGCCGGCCCATGCCGACCATATCGGCTTGGCCGTTTACCAGGATCTGTTCCGCCAGGAAGGGATTGTTGATGCGGTGGCAGGTGACCACTGGCACTCTGACCACCTGCTTGATGCCCTCTGCGAGGTAAACGTAGGCGCCGCGGGGCACATCCATCGACGACAGCGGCAGGAAGGCCTGGTGCCAGCCAGCCGTGACGTTGATAAGGCTGACGCCAGCCTTCTCCAGGGCCTGAGCGATGAGCTTCACTCCATCCTGCCTGACGCCCCCCTTCATGAAATCATCGCCGGAAATCCGGTAGGAGACGGGGAAATGAGCCCCGGCCTTGGCCCTGATCATCGCGACAACCTCCAACGGAAAACGCATCCGTCTTTCGAAATCGCCGCCGTACTCGTCGGTGCGCCGGTTGGTCAAAGGAGAGAGGAACTGGTTCAGCAGGTAGCCGCTGTTTCCCGTGAGCTCCACTCCATCGAAACCAGCTTCCCTGGCTCTCCAGGCCGCTTCCCCGTAGTGCTCCACCAGGAGCCTGACCTCGATTGCGGTCATCTCCCGGGGCATGAACCCCGTCAACGTGTTCTTGATGGCCGACGGCGCCGGCGGCGGGCCGCCGTCTCTGGTGCCGAAACAGGATGAACCCATGTTGATGATGTGGGCGAAGGTCTTGGCGCCGTGCTCATGGATGGCATCGGTCATCCTCTTGAGCCCGGCGATGTACTTGTCATCCTCCAGTGCCGGGATGCTTGGAAGATAGGAGGAGAAGTCGTTGTAGCCGCAGACGATGTTGATCAGCCCCGCGCCACCTCTAGCCCTTTCGATATAGAAATCCACCATGACGTCGGTGACGAAGCCGTCCTCGGTGGCCCGGCCCAGGCCCATGGGTGACATAACGATCCGGTTCTTGATCTCCACATCGGCGACACTGATGGGCTCAAAAAGCTTCCGCAGTCTTCTCATGGTTTATCCTTTCATGACGGACTTAAGGGGGGCCACACCCAAACCCCCGGCAGGAGCTTCTCCTGCACCTCTTGAAGTCCTTTTGGTGGATGCTCTTACAATCCCCTGGCTACTTGCCCTCCACTTCCAGAAATCCAACGAACCCCGATGGCTTGTGGACGCCAAAGGATATCTGCTCGAGGGTGCCAAGGCCCGCCTGGGCGCCCATCCTGGCGCGGCAGACGTGATGGATGTGCTGAAAACGGTAGTCGTTGGGATCGACATCGGCGATCTTCCAGGTCTCTACGGCGATCTTCAAGTCACCCTTCCACATGCCGTGTCCCCACTCCGAATGAAGGTAGCCTACGCCGAGCATGTAGATGCGGTGCAGCGGCTCCAGGGTGATGACATGCCTGGCGCCGTTCTGCTCCACCATGGTGATCTCAGTCTTCCTGGCCAGCCGCCTGCCGGGCTCCCACTGTGTCTTCTGTGCTACCGAAAACATCTTGTTGACTACAATATCGGACCCTTCAGGGATGTCATCCACGTTTTCGTAGGCTGGCACCAGATAGCCGCTGGCCTGGGTCTGCCCGCCGTCTTCGTCCTCAAAGGCGCCGTAATGGGTGCAGAACTTGTCGAAATGGATCGGCGCCCACATCCAGAAGACCTGAGGTATGTAGGCGGCCCCGATACCCGCGTCGCGCTCTCCCACGGGCCGGATGCCCCATGAGCGGTCCCTGGTTCCGGCCACCTGTTTCGGGGCGATCTCGAGGCGCTGGCCCTTGACTTCGATCCACCCCTGCCAGCGCCCGAACTGGGCGAAGCGGGAGGTGTCCATGATGACGCGGTCCTGCCGCCGCATCAGGCTGCGCGGCTCTTCGATGGGGGCTGTCCGGGCGATGAAGGTCAATTCGCAGGAAAGCCCGGTTTCGTTTGGCTCCAGAACCGCCCGCACCTGCTTCATTGGCTTGATCACTTCCAGGCTGAACGGGCCTACCGCTGTACGATTGCGTGCCAGGGGAGCCAGCCGTGAAGCGTGGAAGCTATGCTGCATGCCATTGATTACCACGCTGAACGAGGCATCCATCACGCGGCGGTTGGGGTAGAGTCCGAGGGTCATGGCGAAGACCAACCCGTCGTGCTCAGAGATGCCGTTGAACCAGTAGCGGTCGTAGAAGTTGAAGTCAGTTGTGCCGGGCTGCGCCACGGGCTCCGGTGTCTGGTGGATGGGGTAATCATCAAAGTCGGAGATCATGAAACCCTCCTTCGCTGTCTTGGACCAAGACTATCATCCGGGGAGATCCAATGAGCGATTCTCAACCCTCCTGCCCCCCACTCTTGGGGGGAACAAGAAGATCTGAAGGATACCCTCAGACTCCCGGCAGCGTCCCGCTGCATCGTCATCACGCCTACGTGATTCAACCCGTTGCCCCCCCATTCATGGGGGATTATGAGTAACGCGGAGGGACTCTGCCCCTCAGCACGCCCCGACGGTGACTGTGTAGGGGCGCATTGCATGCGCCCAGGGAATCCCAGACATATGCACGGGCTGGGTTGTGCCCAAGGGCCAGCCTAGCCACTGCCCTTGGTGAACTTGGAGATGGTGTCCTCCAGCTGCAGAAACAGGCTCATGTCACCCTCGATCTTCAGCTTGCCGTCCGTCCAGGCCTTGAACTTGTCCAGTTCCCCGCTCTGCATCCTGGCCCAGTCTTCCGCCGAGACGACCAAGCCGCAGTTGGGGTTCTCCACGCAACCATCGAACTTGGTGGCCTTCCCCTTGTCACACACCAGGTACCAGTCGCTGCCGCTGGGGCCGGTGAGGCGGAACTGTACGGTCACCGACACCTCTTCGACTCTGACTGTCTGTCTGGCCGGAGTTCCTGGGGCGGGCAGATCAAGGAGAGTGGCCAGCCTCTGGTGCCCGACGGTGTTGTGGTCGCTGGCATCTCCCGGTATGGCGATGCCCATCTTCTTGAAGTTCTTGAATATCTTGGCCATGATGATGGCGAAATAGAGGGAGGCGAGCACCTCCTGGTAGAGCAGGTGTTCTGTCTTGAAGCCTGTGATCTCCTCGTAGCGTTTGACGGTTTCCTCCCGGCTGGGGCTGCCTTCGGTGCGGGGGAAGCCGTACCCGTCGCTGTGCTGCCAGTCGCAGAGCAGGAACCAGGCTAGGTCGGCTTCCGGGTCTCCCAGGAACGACATCTCCCAGTCCAGTATGGCCACGACGTCGAATGTCTCTTCGTTGTACATTGTGTTGGGCAGCCGCGGATCTCCCCAGCACAGGCTCACCCGGTCGGGCGCATATCGGTTGTCCTGGAGCCACTTGAGTGCGGCCTCCAGAATCGGTTGCGGGTCTCCTTCCTTCATCCAGTCCAGATACTTTTCCAGGTATTCGACTTGGCGGTCAACCGGGCCGGTGCCGGCCTTGGGAACCCCGAGAAACGAGAGGCCGAGATTCTTCCAGTCGAGCATGTGTACCTTGGCCATGTTCTCTACAGTCCCCCACCACATCTTGGCCCGCTGCTGTGGCGTGGCGTTGAAGTATAGCCCGAAGGTATGGTATGGCGGATACTCTGGCGGCACTATACCCTTGAGCTTGCCCATGACGTAGAAGGGAGATCCCAGCAGGCTGGAGTCTTCCTCCAGCCAGAGCATCCTGGGCACCGGCACATTCGTTTCGCCCAGCGTCTTCATCACCTTGAACTGCTTTGCCAGGGCGTACTCGGGAAAGACCGGGTAGGCCTTGGGTGGCATGCGCAGGACCATGCCTTCCGAAAGAGACTTCTTCCCCTCCTTCCACTTTGCGTTAAAGAGCATCGTCTCGTTGGAGAACCCGGCTCCGGACCGGGTCATGTTCTCCAGCGTCAAGCCCTTGGCTTTGGGCATCTTCTGCTGCATCCATCCTATGAGCTTGGCCTGCAGCTCGGCGGCATCCATCTGTCTAGCTTGCATTCGTCCTGGTCCCCTTTCTGAGTGAATCAGTCCACAATGTGACGCAGTCAGGTTTGAGACATGCAGTAGTATACCGCGAACATGGATAGCGAGAAATCTCCCCGTGCTCCTAGCGGACATGTGGGGGGGTTGGTCGGGAATCTCTGGCCAAGGGAGGATAGCTCAGAGGTGGCCCGAGTGTCTGTCGGGGATTGCCTGACAGTGAGGGTGGGCCGCACTGGGAGATGTACAGAACTGGAGCCTTCGAACTGGCCTGTAGACTGGCGCAGGTATGGTAGGCCAGGGTCACAACTGCAGGATTATCGGCCTATCACCGTCTCTCGTATTTGAAGTAGTAGTGATAGAAGCCGACACTTTTCCCAGCCTTGGCGATCCTTAGTGCGATTGCCTGGTCTTCATCAGTGCCTTGAATAGAGTAGACATCGTAAGTGGTGCCTTGGTAGATGATTGAACTAAGATAGCTGACGGACTCTGGCTCCCCGGCATCATCATCTCTCTTTCTTTGAATGTCGATGATCTCGGCGGTGACGGCATAGTCTCTGCCTTGGTACACAAAGTTAGAGGGTTCTTCTTGCCCATATACTCTTTCGTACCTGCGATACGTATACCCACCGGCCCTTCCAATCTTAAGTGCAATTGCCTCTTCTTCATCAACGCCTTGGATCAAGTATACGTCGTACTCGCCAATTTGATATGAAGTCGAGCCGATATACATGACGTTGGACGGGGTACCAGCATCTATGTCTTGATTGGCAACGACGCTGGTGCATATGTAGCGGTTGCCTGCATAGACAAAATCCACTGGAACACACACGCTAGTCCCAACAGGGTTAGAGCTTCCGCATCCGACAATACCAAGAACACCGGCAGCAGCTATTACCAACACGCAGAGTGCGATGTGCAGGACGGCGCGGCGTTTCATGATGCTACTTCCATGCTCATGTTACGATGGACAATATCACAAGTGTGATTGGCAGTCAATGGTTTGGCCGAGGATGGAGAAGCCCTGCCCTGAATGGCGGTCAGAATTCTCGAAGTAGTGGTGGCCTCAGTGGACTAGAAGCGAGAAGGGCGACCGCTCGGTCGCCCTTTGGTCGTCTCCGGATTGGGCAAGGCGTGCCGTGCCCCTACGCTAGAATTGCTCTAGGAGGCCGGATATCTGCTTGAAGGTGAAGACAGGCCCGTCCTTGCAGACGTACTTGTCGCCCACGTTGCAGCGGGCGCACTTGCCCAGGCCGCACTTCATCTTGCCTTCCAGCGTGGTGACGATCTGCTCGTCGGCGAAGCCCAGCTTCTTCAGTTCAGTGAGGGTGAACTTGATCATGATGGGCGGGCCGCAGATGATGGCTACGGAGTTGGCCGGCGAGAGCTGCAGCTCTTTGACCACCGCCGGGATCAGAGCCACCCGGCCGGTCCAGTTGTCGTCCTTGGCATCAACCGTCAGCTCCAGCCTGGTCTTGGGCGCCGCCGCCCAAGTGTCGAACTCGTTGGCGAACACCAGGTCGTAGGGCGTGCGGGCGCCATTGAGAATGAAGAGGTCTCCGTAGTCGTTCCGGTGGTCCAGAATGGTCAGGATCACTGGCCGCAGCGGGGCGAAGCCGATGCCGCCGCCGATGATGTGGATGTTCTTGCCCTTGAACTGGTCCATGGGGAAGAAGTTACCGAAAGGCCCTCTGACGCCGACCGCAGCGCCGGGCTCCAGGTCATGCAGCGAACTGGTGACGGTTCCCACCTTCCTCACGGCCACCTCGATGGGCCCTTTGCGGTGGGCTACCGATGTCAGGCCGAAGGGAGACTCGCCGGTGCCGAACGCGGATACGAAGATGAACTGCCCCGGCTTGTAGTCAAACTTGGCCTTGAAGTCGGCGTCGTTCAGTTCGATCTGGAAGAGCCTGACGTCAGGCGTGAGGTCGATCACGTTCTGGAGCGTGGCTAGATGTGGGAGTAGAGGATTCTTGTTGTTACTCACCTTTGGCCCCCAGTTTCTGGACGTCTGA
>JAFGCL010000037.1 GCA_016932645.1 Dehalococcoidia bacterium
CTGCGGCGGTGGAACTCCTGGCGCCAGACCCCGGGACTGCCCTGGGACGAGGCCCGGTTCCTGCTGCGACTGTTGCTCTGGGTGAACGCCACTTTCAACGGTGATCGGGCCGAGCTCCACCTAAACAGGGGCGAGGCCGATCTGTGGCACCGGGTCTGCGCTTCAGAGGACAACTGTGTGACGACGCGTTGCAGCTACTACCCGTCCGGCTGCTTCTTGTACCGGGCCCGGCAGATGGCGCAAGGGGCCCATTTGATAGTGGTCAACCATGCTCTGCTCCTCTCAGACCTGACCACGAGCGGGAGCATCCTGCCGGAGTACCAACGCCTGGTTATTGATGAAGCACATCGCCTGGAGGAAGAGGCTACTGATCAACTCGGATATGAGGTCTCCGAGCACGACATCTATGACTGCCTGGGGCAACTCGGCGAAAAGGGCGGGATAGGATTCCGGATCAGAGGCTACCTGCGAAACGCGACGGCGACGTCATCGAGACGAAGGGCGCTGACGGACAGGCTCAAAGAGCTCCAGGAGAAGGCGAAGGCAGGTCGAGCTCGTGCGAGCGAAATGGTGGAAATCCTCAGTTCCTTCTTGCAGACGACACGCAGAGGAGGCCGCACCGACTACGAAAGCAACTTGAGGATCACCGGCGCGGTCCGCGGCCAGCCCAAGTGGACAGACGTTGAGCTCGCCTGGGAGAACCTCGACCTGGAGTTGGTAAACGTGGAGAAGAACCTGGGTGACTTCTATGCTGTCATGGATGACCTGCCGGACAAGAAGAGCCTGGAGATGATCGGCCTGCTGGGAGAGATGTCTTCTTTGCGGCAACGGGTTCGCACGTTGCGGACCCAACTGGGATCGGTGATCTCCAGCCCGGACGCGAAGTCCATCTATTGGGCCGTCTTGAATCCGCAGTACGGGCTTTCTCTGAATGCGGCGCCGCTGCACGTGGGAGAGATACTGGAGAGGATCCTGTTCTCGCAGAAGGACTCCGTAGTGCTGACCAGCGCGACGTTGACCACTGCCAACAGCTTTGCGTACATGAAGAACGCACTGGGTCTCAACGATGCCGACGAGTTGGCCATTGAAGCCCCGTTCGACTACAAGAAGTCGGCGATGATCTATCTTCCCCAGGATATCCCGGAGCCGGAGACCCCTGGCTACCAGCAGGGAATAGCCGTGGCCTTAACGGAGTTGTGCCGGGCCACCAGGGGACGCACATTAGTGTTGTTCACTTCTCATGCTGCTTTGCGCACGGCCCATGCCGCGGTCCACGAACCCCTAGGGCAAGAGGGCATCCTCGTCCTGGGACAGGGGATCGACGGCAGCCCCAAGAGGTTGCTGAACCACCTGAAGGCCAATCCGGACACTGTGGTGTTCGGCACGTCGGCCATGTGGGAGGGGGTGGATGTAGTGGGGAAGGCGTTGAGCGTCCTGGTCATCGCCCGCCTGCCCTTCGCGGTACCGACCGACCCCGTCTTCTCCGCACGGGCTGAACTTTACGACGATCCATTCAACGAGTATATGGTTCCCCGGGCCGTCCTTCGCTTCAAACAGGGGTTCGGCCGACTGATTCGTAGCTGGAGCGACCGGGGAGTGGTCGTACTGATGGACCGTCGCGTCCAGAGTAAGAGCTACGGTCGTGTCTTCCTGGATTCGCTGCCCAAGTGTACGGTGAAGAGGGGTGGATTGCGGCAGATGCCTCAGGAAGTGATGAACTGGTTGGGCGACTGAGGGCCGCCGGTTCCCAGGCTGGACTCACAGAGGCGGCAGATGAAGTTCAGCCCGCAGCTCTCGGGGTGAAAGAAGTAGCTGCCGCATTCCTTGATGTTGGCTCCGGTTGACCAAGCCATGTGAAAGCTCCCGCCGCAAAACCGGCACCGGGAGACATTCTCTCCGTTCAGGGCCTCGCCGCAGACACAGCACACTTGATCCATGTCATCTCCCCTGAGACAGCCATCGCTGCACCAGATCAGTTTCGTCTTGTCTAGTTTCTATCTTACCATCCAGCTTCGCGTCCTGCAGCGCTTTCAACATCCTGCCCAGCCGGGGCCCGGACGGGACGCCCAGCTTCTGCAGCGCTCTGCCGTCCAGTCCCGTCCGGACGTGGCGCCAACGCGTCAGGTAAAGGTTCAGCCTCTCTTGAACCAGGGATGAGTCGGAAGAAATGGCGCAGGCTTGGATCGACGTCGGCGAGTACTCCTCGAGCAATCCAGAGATGGCGCTCGGCGGCAGTTCTGGTCGGTCCAGCAACGGCGTCTGCTCCCGCAGTCGAGCGGTGTCCCTGATCACCCGCGAGACGGTGCCCGGCATCTTCAGGCGAACTATGAAGTCCTCGCAGTCCGGCCCGTTAAAGCGATAAGTCAGAAGAGCGAAATACAGCGCCGGGGATGGCGGTGAAGCGACCTTGCGCGCCTTGTCGAAAACCTTCTTCAGCCAGCCGTTCCCCCCAAGGGCCGGATGGACTTCACCCAAGAGTCCAAGGTCTCCGGCCCGCTTCAACGCCTTCTCGGGATGCTCCTCCTTCAGTATCAGCTCCAGCTCATGGCGTATTCTGTCGCCTGATATCGTGCCCATCATAGACACATTCTGGCGCAGCAACTTCTCCGTGGAGACTTCGAGCCGGAAGCCAAACCTCTGCTCATAGCGGACAGCCCGCAGCATACGGGTCGCATCGTCGATGAAGCTCCGATCATGGAGAATGCGAATGAGCTTCCTCCCCAGGTCCGGCTGCCCGTCAAAGGGATCAACCAGCTTGCCGAAGCTGCCGGGATCCAGCCGCAGGGCCATGGCGTTGACTGTGAAGTCGCGCCGTGCCAGGTCGTCGTGGATCGAGCTCGGTCGCACCGAGGGCAGGGCGCCGGGGCGGGCGTAGGTTTCCGCCCGGGCCATGGCCAGATCGATGATCAGGTTCCGGGCGCGTATCTTGGCGGTGCCGAAACGGCGGTGGACGACAAGACGACCGCCGACCTCTCCGGCCAACGCTTCCGCCAGCTTGATGGCACTGCCTTCCACTACTAGATCAAGGTCGGAGTTGGCCCGGCCCAGCAGGATGTCCCGCACCACCCCACCAACCAAGTAGACGCTCAGCCGGCGCTCCGCCGCCAGCGCGCCGGCCTTCTGAATCAGGGCCAGCGACTCCGGGGACAGGCTCTCCCCGAGTCGATTGATGACGTTTCGCGACATGACTGTGTGCCTCCAGATAATGACCGTATTGTGGCACGAAAGCTGCTTTCGATCAATTTGGAGGACTGCCCGGGCCAGTTGTCGCGTAGAAGCGGCTGCAGGACACGTGAGTGCCATGAAAATGACAGAAAGCGGGAGAAAAAGCAATCATCTGATGGATAAGGTATCCTTCTGGTTTCCTCCCGATAGACTGCATTGTCCGTCCATGTGCATGGAGAGGCTTGACAGAGTCTGGAACGCTGGTATAATAACACCCCTTCTCGGGTGGTCAAACCAGCTATAAGAGACTAAGTCCGCCAGAGCAAAACAGGTAGGGTAATCGCCCACCAAGCTCACTCGGGTGGCGAGGAGAAGCCAGGAGGCTTCGAAGGCGAAGAAGGAATCAGGAAGCTGGGAAGGTCACCCGAGATCTTTTGTTCCCGATAGGAGCCGCGGCATCATACCAACCTGACCTCGGCCTCTAGCTGGCTGTTCGTTGTGCCAAGAAGACGAAGGGACGCTGAAGGCCCCTACTCTGCCCCCCGCATCACGTTCTTGACCCCGCCAATGCCTTCGATCTTGGACAGCAGCCGGGACAGCTGGGCCACTCCCTTCGTCTCAAGAGTGAGGAAGACAGAGGCCGAGTTGTCGCCATGACCCAGCGACTTCATGGAGGCGATGTTCACGCCCTCCTCAGAGACCACGGTCGTTATGTCCCTGACCAACCCCACCCGGTCCCATGCATCCACTCGAATCACCACAGGATAGAGCTGATCCGTGCGCCCCCATTCCACCTCCACCAGCCTTTCTCTCTCTTTTTCATGGACTACGTTGGAGCAGTCTTTCCGGTGCACGGTCACCCCGGTAGTACGGGTTATGTAGCCGATGATCTCGTCTCCAGGCAGCGGGCTGCAGCACTTCGCCAACCGGGTCAGCAGATCACCGGATCCCAACACCTTGATGCCGAGAGGCGACACGGCCGCTTTCGGCAGCTCGCCGGTGATCTTGGGCTGTTCCTCCTGGACCGCCAGCTTCAGGCTAACTTGACTGGCGCTCAGATCACCGTAGCCGATAGCGGCATAGAAATCATCGACATCCTCGTACTTGAACGCACGCGCCAACTCCTCGCGGTTGCCGAGAGTCACGCCCAGCCGCTTCATCTCCTTCTCCAGGATCTCCCGTCCCTTCTCAACGTTCTCCGCTCTGGTTTCCTTCCTGAACCACTGGCGTATCCTGTCCCTGGCCCGGGAGGTGTTGACGTACCCTAAGTTGGGATTGAGCCAGTCCCGGCTCGGTCCCTTGCTGGCTTTGCCGACAAGGATTTCCACCGTGTCGCCATTACGGAGGTAGGTGGTCAGCGGCACCAGTTTGCCATTGACTTTGGCCCCGATGCACCGGTGCCCGACCCCCGAGTGAATGTGATAGGCAAAATCGACCGGCGTGGAACCAGCGGGCAGGTTCTTGATCTCACCCTTTGGCGTATAGACGAACACCTGGTCCTGGAAAACGTCAGCCTTCACCAACTCCAGGAACTGCGCTGTGCCCGTTATTTCCCTGTGCCACTCCAGTAGCTGGCGGAGCCGTGCGATTCGCTCCCCAAATTCGTCCTGCTTCACACCTTCTTTGTACACCCAGTGAGCCGAAAGCCCGTATTCAGCGCTTTCGTGCATCTCATAGGTTCTCACCTGCACCTCGAGCGGGACGTTGAAACACATGACAGTTGTGTGAAGAGAACGGTAGCCATTCTCCTTGGGGGTGGCAATATAGTCATTGAACTCAGCTGCTATGGGATGCCAGAGGCTGTGGATTATACCCAGAGCGTGGTAGCACTCCTCCACCTTGTCCACCAGCACCCGGATGGCGATGATGTCATGGATGTCGTCCAGGTTTCTTCCCAGTTGGCCATACCTCTCCATCTTCCGGTGTATACTGTAGACGCTCTTCGACCGACCGGACACCTTGGCCCGCAGACCCGCCTTCTCCAGCTCTTTCTGCAGCACCTCTACGGCATCTTTGACCAACAACTCCTGCTCAATCTCACGCCTAGTCAGGAGATGCTTGATATGACGGTACTTCAGCGGCTCGAGGTTGTAGAAGGCCAGGTCCTCTAGTTCCGACTGCATCTTCCCTATGCCCAGACGGTGGGCCAGCGGGGCATAGACTTCCATGGTCTCTCTGGCGACAGCGCGTCTTCTGGCCAGAGGCAGCGCTTCCAGCGTGCGCATATTGTGGAGACGGTCCGCCAACTTGATGAAGACCACCCTGAGATCCTCGGCCATGGCCACCAGCATCTTCCTGAGGCTTTCCGCCTGCAGGTCATCGCGGGTGAGCTTCTCTGCCACCTGACCTGATATCTGGCTTAGCTTGGTCACTCCGTCCACCAGCTTGGCCACCTCCGGGCCAAACTTCGCCTCTATTTCTTCTATCGGCACACCGCAGTCCTCCGGCACGTCATGAAGGAGGGCCGCGGCGATTGAGGAGGCATCGAGTTTGAGATCCGCCAGAATCGCCGCCGTTTCCAGGGGGTGCTGCAGATACGGCTCGCCGGAGCGCCTTAGCTGTCCTTCATGGGCCTTGAGTGCAAACTCGTATGCCTGCCTCACAACAGCCAGCTTGTCCGACGACAGATAGGCCCTTGTCAGTTCCAGAAGCTGGGAAAGCTCCATTGTGGCCTGAGTATAGTTCCAGCACAAATGTGCGTCAAGATATGTCATGTTTGACCAACCAGAATCCCCAAATGTATGATGAAGCCGTGCAGCGTCTCAGAGTCAGATTCTCCCGAGGCGAAGACCTGAAGTACATCTCCCACCTTGACCTGATGCGGCTGTGGGAGAGGGTGTTACGGCGGGCCGGGATACCCGTGGCCTACTCTGAGGGTTTCTCACCCCACCCGCGCATCTCACTGGCGGCACCCCTCCCCATTGGGGTGACCAGCGAAGCCGAGTTGATGGATATCGTCGTCAGGAAAGCCGTCTCACCCTACTTCTTCCTGCAGAACACGAGGCCGCAGATGCCGCGAGGCATGGAGGTATTCGAGATACTACAAATATCCTTGAATGCCCCTTCGCTACAGTCACAAGCGCAGTTTATCGAGTACCGCGTCTCGGACAGATCAGACAGGACTTCCGACGAGATTCGAGGAGCCATCACCATGATCCTCAAGGCGGAGAAGCTGCCCTGGCAACACATGAGGGACACAGGGCCGAGGCAGTATGACCTCCGGCCGCTGATCGAAGACCTGTGGCTGGAAAGCTGGCAGGATCACGTCTTCGCCCTAGGCATGAGGCTGCGCTGCGGCGCGCAGGGTACGGGCAGGCCGGAGCAGGTCACGGCGGCTCTGGGCCTCACCGAGCACCCCCACCTGGTTCACCGCACCAAGATCATCCTGGCAGTGGGCTAGTATGAAGCTGATTCTGGTACGGCACGGCGAGACAGAGTGGAACAAGCAGCGGCGGATCCAGGGATGCCGCAGTGACACCCGGCTGAGCCCGAAGGGCCTAGAGCAGGCGGACGGGCTGGCCGCAGTCCTGCGCAAAGAGAGGATAGACGCCATCTACTCCAGCCCTATGAAGCGGGCCGCGGAGACGGCGCAGATCATTGCCGAAGCCTGCAAGCTGCCGGTGCATATGTTCAACGAGCTGAGGGAGATCGACGCCGGACAGCTTGATGGCATGTTTGAACGTGAACTGACCGGTTCGTACGGGGCAGCTTGGAATGAAATGTGTAACGGCAATGCATCAACCCCACTGCCCGGAGGGGAGTCACTGCAGGACCTTCAGAAAAGGACTTCCTGGGCTGTCGACCGCATGTTGGAGAGGCACATAGATGGAACAGTGGTGGTGGTGGTGGCCCACCTTTTGGCCAACCTGGTCATGGTCTGTCAGGTGCTGGGCATCAACCTCAGCCAGGTAGCGCGGTTGAGGCAAGCGCCAGCTTCGATCACTATCCTGGAGTTGACCACTCAGGGGAACAGTCTGCTTCTCCTGAACGACACGTGCCACTTTCAATAGCGAGACCTAGATGGGAGACAGACGCCCGGCCGCCGGGCCAGTGTCTTGAAGCCCCGATTTCCAGCATCCCACCCGTGACCAGCAGTACTACCCACCCGCAGATGTTGGTCGAGTGGTCGGCGGTGCGCTCGAGGTTGTGGGTCACCCTTATGAGGCGGGTAGCGCGGTCAATGGTCTTCGGGTGGACTCCCTGGATTGACAGAGCTTGGGGCCGATTGGCTTGTAGAGCAACTGCTCTGGCCGAAGCTGCTGTGACACCGATTTCCACAGGTCATAGGTTATGTCAGTCGGTCAGTTGCGACTCTTGACAGAGCAAGATGGGGGGGTTAACCTAACCTTGCCACATAGGACATAATTTCCGCCGGCCGGCAGTGTTGTGTCCGCAGCCCAAGTGGGGATGGTCAGGGGGGCTGCACGGGAATGGGCTCGAAGCCAACAGCGATTTCGCCAGACAACACTCAGTTCGTGGTGCTCTCTTTCGAGGGGCCGGATCGCTATTCCCTGGCAGGCGGCCTGGGGGTAAGGGTCAGCAACCTCTGTGAGAGCCTCGCCACGTCCGGCTACCAGACCCGCCTCATCTTCGTCGGCGATCCAAAGCAGCCCGGCGAAGAGATCCGCAACGAAGGCAAACTCGTGCTTCATCGCTGGTGTCAGTGGATCAGCGGCTACTACCCGGACGGGGTGTATCAAGGAGAAAACGAGAAACTCTACGACTTCAATGAGTCGGTCCCCTGGTTCGTCTGTGACCGGATAGTCAAACCGGCCGTGGAGCAGAACAAGCTGGTGGTCGTCCTCGGAGAAGAGTGGCATACGGCAGAAGCGATGTGCCGCATAAGCGACTTGCTCCACTCAAACGGCCTTCGAGACCGTGCCGTCATGTTCTGGAATGCCAACAACACCATGTCATTCGACCGCATAAACTGGGGCCGCCTAGCATATACGACCAGGATCACCACGGTCAGTCGGTATATGAAACACATCATGTCGCGGATGGGGATCGATCCACTGGTGATTCCCAATGGCATCCCCAACTCACTTCTGGGTAGAGTGCCTTCCCGTGCTGCAGAGGTCTTCCGAAGGAGCATAAATGCCGAACTCGTCCTGGCCAAGGTGGCCCGCTGGGATCCGGACAAGCGCTGGAACATGGCTGTTGAGGCCATGGCCCGCCTGAAATCCAGAGGCAAGAAAGCCGTGCTGCTCGCCAGAGGAGGCATTGAACCCCACGGTCAAGAGGTTCTGTACAATGCGCGGTCACTGGGCCTCAAAGTGAGCGACGTAAGAGCCCAGGGGAACACCTTCATGGACTACGTCCAGGCTATCCGGGAGGGGGATGGCGCAGACGTACTCAACCTGAGATTCCACTGCCCGATGAGCCTGCTGAAGTCCATGTATCACACCTCTGATGCAGTTCTGGCCAACAGCGGGCACGAGCCCTTCGGGTTGGTGGGCCTGGAAACGATGGCAGCCGGGGGCATCGCCTTCACCGGGAGCACCGGTGAGGACTACGCCATCCCGTACCGGAATGCCATGGTGATGGAAACTGCCGATCCCAAGGAAATCGAAACGCACATATCCTACCTCGACCAACACCCCGAAGAAAGACGCAGGATGTGCCTGGCTGGCAGAGGGACGGCCGGAGAGTATGTCTGGGAGAAAGTGATCAAGAACCTGATCAGGAAGCTCGAGTACCAGGCCATGCTACAGGGATTGCTGGCTCTGACCAGGGCCATACAGGAGCAACGCCGCGAGGAACGCAACTGCCCGCCGCCGGAGCAGCTGCGTCTGCCAATTCCTGTTGGAAGCGGCTAGCGGGACAACTCCGCGTGGCGCCTGCCGCCTTCTTCGCGACGGCAAGACCCGTCGCCAAACGCCATTTGCTACGGATCGTGAAATGTGGCAGACTAGGGCCGTGGTGGGTCTCTTTTATTGTGTGCTAATATGATCACAAGAGATAGAGCCTAGAAGGGGGTGGTTTCAAATGGCTACATCAGCGATGACAGACACCAAGGGCTACCTAGCCGACGTTCCTCAGGAGCACGTCTTCTGGTGCTGCGACGGCCGGATCTTGAAGAACCTGAGAGAGCTGTGCGACGCGCTCGGTGCCATGAGTGATGACACGTTTGCCTACCACGTAAATGCAGCGAAGAACGACTTCTACAACTGGGTAAGAGACGTCATCAAAGACGAGACGCTGGCTGCCAATCTGCTCACGGCGGCTAATGCGGCAACTGCCGTCAGTGCTGTCACGGACAGAATCACCTTCCTGAGCAGCAAGCCGAAGGCGTCTGCTGGGAAGAAAGTGACCCGCCGCAAGACGACACGGAGATAGACAGAGCGAGTGGCAACACGAATCAAGAAGGCGGTGATCACTGCGGCCGGGTGGGGCACCAGGTTTCTCCCAGCCACCAAGTCCCAGCCCAAGGAGATGCTGCCTCTCCTGAACAAGCCCATCATCCAATACAGCGTTGAGGAAGCGATCGGCTGCGGCGTTGAATTGGTGGTGATCGTCAGCGCCCTCGGCAAGCGTTCCATGGAAGACTACTTCGACCGCGCATTCGAGTTGGAGCACTTCCTGGAGCAGCACGGCAAGGCCAAACAGGCTATAGAGGTGCGCCGGCTCTCTAACATGGTCGACATCTGTTACGTCCGCCAGAAGGAGCAGTTGGGGCTGGGACACGCCGTACTGACCGCAAAGAACGTGGTGGGCAACGAGCCTTTCATCCTCTTCCTGCCGGACGACATCTTCCCGGATGGAGCCACCACTCTGAAGAAGATGATCGATATATGCGGGCGATACGAAGCCAGTGTCCTGGCCGTCAAGGAAGTGCCGGAGGACGTCGTAGATCGCTACGGAGTCATCAAGCCGCGGAAGGTGGAACCGCGGCTCTACCAGGCGATGGAGCTGGTGGAGAAGCCTCCACGCAAGGAAGCCCCGTCGCGGCTGGCCATAATGGGCCGGTACGTGCTCACCCCGGATATCTTCAGGGCACTGGAACTCACCCGCCCCGGGCGGGGCCAGGAAATCCAACTGACCGACGGGCTGCAGCGCCTGGCCCATGACAAAGCCGTCTACGCCTACGAGTTCGAGGGGGAGCGCTACGATGCGGGCACCATGCAGACCTGGCTGGAGACAACGATAGCTCTGGCGCTGAAAGACCCCGAGTTGGGGCCCGGTCTCCGGGAATATCTCGCCAAGCTTCTGTAGAAGGACGCCCCCGAACGGAAGGCTCCGGCCAATCCGCCACTCCGTCTCGCTGATTCACCGTCGCGTCACCCAATCCGGCGATCAAGGCTTCGGCGGCCATTTCTTCCCCCGCCAGGGGCTTTCTTCGGCAGCGGCGGCAGGTGCTATATCAAGGATAGCGCGGTAGACGCCGGAATCCAGCTCCTGAGCCATATGATAGCCGCTGTCCTTCAACACCCGGAGCATGTCCTGATTCTGGGACAGAACCTCTGCTTCGAAGACGTTGATGCCATGCTCACTCGCAATCAGCGCCAATTGGTGCAGCAACTGCGTCCCAAGCCCTTTGCCCTGATACGGGTCCTCAACCACGAAGGCTATCTCGGCGGCATCCTGCCCGGGGAAACGGGCATAACGGCCGACAGCGATGATCCTCTCTTGGCCACCCGAACCGATGGTAGCCACAAGCGCGAAGGAGCCGTCGTAGTCAACCGTACAGAAACGACGCACGTCCTCTCTCGACATCTCCTTGAGC
>JAFGCL010000038.1 GCA_016932645.1 Dehalococcoidia bacterium
CATCTTCGCGCTGGGCGCTACCGGCTACTTTCTGCTGACGGGCTTCCTGCCCCCTCACTCACCAGAATTGCAGAGTTACGGGAGTCCTCAGCCCAGCGATTTCTCTCCTGTCTTTCCCCCCATTCGGACTCTCAATCCAGCTGTCTCTCCAGCACTGGAGGCTATTCTGGCTCGGGCCCTCAACCTGGCTGTTGACAAGAGGTACGCGTCTCCGGACGACATGAGACGCGACCTGGAGAAGCTGGCGAAGCCCTCCGTGACCAGCAAGTCCGTCTTCTGTCCAAAATGCGGATATGAGAACGAACCGCACCTCGTGTACTGCAAGAAGTGCGACTCGTGGCTTCATCCCGGCTCACAGCAGTGCCCCAATCCGAAGTGCAAGACCAACAAGGGCAAGAAACGGCCCATACCAGCCAATGCCAAGTTCTGCCCGGTCTGCGGCAAGGTCACCGGTATGCCGTGATTGCGAAAGGCGGGACAGCTACGCACTCCCATCCGAAGGTCATCTTCGCTGCGCATGCAGTTGGGAATGACTGTCCAGGAGCGGCGGTTTGATATGTAGGCATTGTGGTGGCAGAGGAGCCAGGAGAGATAGACACTGCGTCTATTGCGGAAGAAGGCTCAGGCTGGTGCCTACGTGGGCGAAGGTGCTGTCACTGCCTGCTATGATCAGCGTTGTTGTCCTCTCGGTAGTCCTGGCAGGTCGTGGCTCAATCACGCCCGATCGTGGCTCCACGACACCCGATAGATCGTCAATCCCTAACCCTGGCGTTACGATTGGGGCAGAGTACGGGGAACCGCACGCCATGGTTGTGAACAGCGGGCACGTGCCACCCGAGACTACTCCCCAGATCGATGGAGTACTGGCCACCGGTGAATGGGGTGTGCCGGCATTCACCTTGGACTTCAAGGTCTATGAGACGCCAGCTGCTACGGCGAGTAGCTACTATCGCGTGGAGATCGGCACAGGGGAGGCAAGAGGTTACCTAGTCAATGATAACGCTTCGCTATACATAGCCATCGTGCTGACTTTGGATGGACCAACGCGTGGTTTCTGGGACGAAACGGGCATGGATTTCAATATCGGGTTCCTACTGTATGCTGATGGCAGTGAAGTCCCGGACGACGTGCGATGGATAGTCTGGCAGTTTGACAAAGACTGGGACACTAACCAAGGACTTGGCTTCGACCGTCATTGGAACATTAACTACGGTGCCTCGGGCGCGTACGACGACTGTGAGAACGGCGTGAGGGCTGCCAGTCATGACGAGGGGGAAGATGTCTACTGCTACGAGTCCCGCATTCCACTGTCGTCAGGGGACACTCAAGATTTGGCGGTGGTTGCTGGGGATACAATCGGCCTTCAGGTCTGTCTTTGGCATAGGAGCCGTGTCACATATCAGTTTTACCAGGGCGTGACCTGGCCTGCCAAAGACTGGCCTGTGCCCTATTCTTACGCCAAGATCGTGCTGGCATCGGGCCCCTGAACGGACTAGTGTGGTCGGTCTCCCCCGGTGCCGGGGTTTCTCACGAAGCGATGAATCGCGAGCAGAAGCCAGGTTTCTGGCACGTGCTAAGAGCAGGAGAACAGCAGATCAAGCGGAGGTGAAACGATGTTTTGTACAGAGTGCGGCAAGGAACAATTGGGGAATCCAACGTTCTGCCGCAATTGTGGCGCCAAGCTCGCGGTGGGACCCACCATATGGAACGGTCCAGCCACCGTCGAGGCAGTTGAATATGCCGGATTCTGGCGACGATTCGCCGCCTTCTTGATCGACTGGCTTCTGATATTCGTCATTTCCTTTGTCATCGGAATCGTCGTGGGAATTGTCATGATCGCTCTCATGGGTTCTGAGGACAATGAGGCATTGACTGTGATTGCCACAGTATTGGACTACACCGTGGGCTTGGTCATTTCCTGGATCTACTTCGCGTCTCAGGAGAGCTCGTCGGCTCAGGCCACGCTTGGTAAGAGAGCCTTGGGGATCATAGTCACTGATCTTGATGGGAAAAGAGTCTCATTCGGACGGGCAACCGGAAGATTCTTCGGCAGGATTGTGTCAGCCTTGATTCTGTGGATCGGTTTCCTAATGATCGCCTTTACGGAGAGAAAGCAGGGTCTCCATGACCTCATCGCAAACTGTCTAGTCGTGAGGAAGAAGTAGCGCTGTGGTCGACAGGCTCGTATTCACCATTGTATGCAGGGAAATGCAAAGAAGGCCAGACTGAGACCCCCAATGATCGGACCGGGCATTGGCGATCTCCTTCCCTGGGATTACATGTCTTGAAGGAGCCGGAAGATTCGGACCTGCGCCCATTCAGTCTATATCGAAAGCGGAAACACTTAATGAGGATGCGTATCAACGAAGTGGCGATGTTGGCTTGATATGATCTGGGTTCCGCGGTGGTCGTAGCCTCCCTTATCAAAGACTCAGAGGTCTCTGTATGCTAAGTCCTATTCGGGCTCAGAGAGGCTTGTCGTGCTGACCGTCGGCCCGAGACAGTGAGTCAAGAGTATGTCATGCCCGCAGTGTGGGAACAGCCAACTCGACAATGCCCCCTTCTGTCGACGCTGCGGGGCAAGGATCGCCGGTCCCATGGGCGGGGCCTTGCCGGCGAAGACCGCCAACCCCGGTTCAGCAGAGGTTTCGCGCGTCGGCTGTGTCTTGTTCCTTATCATGGGTGCCATCTGCGTCTGGTCGATAGTATCGTGGGCTGGTTCGTGGACACCACTATACGAAGCAAGCCCTTTCCAGACCGTTTGGCATTTCCTCATTCTAGGATTCAATGCCTTCCTATGCCTACTCCCCTTCCGCAAAGTGGCGGAACTTCTATTCCTCTCTTGTGTAGGGAACATTCTCAATATGCTCATTTCGTACTATGTGCAGACTCCTCTTGCTGGCGGTTTCCCGTTCCCCTTCGCACCTCTGTTCTACATAGGGATTTCTGACAGGGGTTGGACCGAAGCCCTCTTGATGCTTGGGCTGGCTATCGCAGCCTTCGGATTCTCGCCTGAAGACAAGACTGGTTGAGGCTAATGAAGGTGGTGTTCAATCCAGCATGGGTACCTTCACAGAGTAGGGAAGAGCACATCTGATGTTCTGTAAGAACTGCAGGAACCCGCTCCCCAGCAAGACTGGGAGCCTTGAGCACTGTGTCTATTGTGGACATCAAGTCAGTAAGGCGCCAATTTGGGCCGTTTGTGCCTTGGCCGGGGCAATCGTGATCATAACATCAGGGGTGCTGTTGTCACATTTCTGTATGGCCAAGCCTGCCACAAATGTCAGGAGGTGATGTCGAAGCAGCCAACGCCGAGCTGCGTGTAGCGCAGGTTGCCGTCGCCGGTATGCATGGCCAAGGCTGGTGTGGGGCAGTTAGATGCATCTGCCACTGCGTGGGATGGGAGTCCAGGAGCAGTGACCGCGACGGCCAGTGGTAGCACTGTGTGCACCGCCGCCGACTATTTCACCGAAGCGCACAGGTTCCGTGTCAGGTATTCCGTAGACATGACAGGAGAAGTCATAGGCGGCACGGATGTTTCTTGGGGTGGCATAGAGTGGGACACCGCCAATAGGTGCTGGAAGCGCAAATAGCAAAAGCTTCTCCAAGAAGTACGGGCAACATCGGTCAACAGAGTGAAGAACGGTTATGTACTGCAAAGGTTGTAGAAACCCACTACCCAGTAAGGTCGAGCACCTCAATTACTGCGTCTATTGCGGGAGGCGGATTCCCGGTTGGCCAAGATGGGTCAAGTGGACGCTGGCTTTGGCCGTCATCAGTATGGTGGCTGGGCCTCTGGGATACCGCTTCTGGCCACAGGGAGATCACTCGGGGGCCCCAGTAGCATCTAAGGCAGATCTCCTGATCGAAGACATAATCTGGACTCCTACAGATCCTGTTGTCGGAGAGATCGTCACGTTCGCGGTCAAGTTGAAGAACCAGGGTGATGCTGACTCGGGGCTATCACAGGTGAGTCTTCATGTTGACAGCGTTGAAATCGGTGCTACCACAGTTAGTTCACTCGACATTGGCAACACATCAACTCAGACATTCACGTGGTCTGCCCAGGTAGGGGTCCATAGCATCAAGGCCACTGCCGACTCTAACAACAGCGTGCTTGAGAGCAACGAGGCCAACAACCAGTACCATGCCACCCTGACAATAATAGAAGACGACCGAATTGTGCCCGCGATCAGTTCGATCAGCCCCAGGCAAGGGACACCAGGACAGACTTTCTATGTCAACATAGCCGGCGCCAACCTGACTGCTGCCACAACGGTCAACTTCGGAGAAGGAATAACCGTCAATTCCTTGAACGTGAATAGCCCAACCAAGATGACAGCCAACTTAAGCATTGCCACCGATGCAGTCCCAGGGACACGGGATGTCTCGATGACAGGTCCGTCGAATACTGGCATCTTGCCAGGCGGTTTCAGGGTCATGGCGCCACTCGTGAATATTGCGTCTGTATATGGTATAGCATCAGCAGATGCCACGTACGTGGGAAGTAATGCTCAGAATGCAGTAGACCGTGACTATGTCTCCATATGGAATGCAGGGTCACATGGCTCTGCGTCTCGCCCTCATTGGTGGGAAGTTGATCTTCAGCAGGATCGAGACGTCATTGAGGTAGTTGTGAACACAAGTCATGCAGGTGATTATGCTCCAGGTCTCACAAACACGTACAATCTGTATGTCAGCAGCGATGGAAGCTCTTGGACTCTCATTGGATCAGGTACACTTGTTGCCAATGCTACTGATCCTGAGGCCTACGCTGACCGTCATTTACTCTCCGATCAGGCGCCCGCAATCCGCTACATCAAATATGAAGTGACAGGGGGGACAAACTGGGCGCACCTGGCCGAGATGGAGGTTCTGGTTGACTCAGATACGAACCAGCCTCCCCCGCCGGCGGTGACGTCAGTCAGTCCTGACCATGGAACCAGGGGGCAGACCCTTGTCGTCACCATCAGCGGCACCAACTTCACGGCTGCTACGGCAGTGAGCTTCGGGGCAGACATTGCCGTCAAGTCCATCACCGTCAATAGTGCAGGTCAGATAAGTGCCGAGATCAGCATCAGTGCCAATGCCACAATTGGGGTAAGAACCGTCGTCGTCGAAGGGGCGCTCCTACAAGGTGGCTTCTTGGTGATGCAGACATGACATACTCACTCCCACGACGGCCAACTCTGAGTGCACAGCGATGTGCGCAAGTGCGGTGCTGCCGTGAGGCATGCGGGCGCTTGTCGATATTCTTGACCGAGTGATATTGCCGTCTATGTCACAGCACTTTCAGCTCTTATTCAACAGGCCGGGCAAGTGGCCGGATAGACTGGTAGTCGTTGGTCACTGCTGAGTACAAGGTGTTCTGTCCGGAGTGCAGCGGGGAACCAGTGGGTGAAGACGAGGAATCGTCGTTAGGAGAATAACGAAGGTGTTTTGTCCAAAGTGTGGCAGAGAGGAATTAGGCAATGCCGCGTTCTGCCGGAGTTGTGGTGTCAGGCTGGAATCTCGGGTTGGGGATCCACAGCAGCCCCGGCATGCCGCGGGAGTTGCTGCCCAATGCCCGAACTGCAGGAATAAGATCGACGCGAATCTCGCGTTTTGCCCCTATTGTGGCAAGCCACTGAGAGAGCCAGCCGTCAGAGAGACTTCGTGGGCGTGGTGGCTGCTGCCCATATGCTTCGTTTGGATTGGAGGCCTTTGTGCCTTCTTCGCCGTGAAAGATAGAAACAGCAAGAAAGCCATCTGGTTGCTGATCCTCGGTATCATCCTGACAGCCCTATACTACGTAGTGTTCCCTGCCCTGTTGTTTGTACTGGGGATCGCACTAGGTGAAGGAAATGGCTATTGATCATCGTCGAAGGGATGTTGAACAACGAAATGCTGGAGGTGATTAGCATGTTCTGTCCAAAGTGTGGTAAACAGCAAGTAGACAATGCCAGGTTTTGTCGAAGCTGCGGTGCGGACCTGACCGCATCTGCCAGCCCTCAAGCTGTTGCCGTCGCGAAATGCGCCTACCACCCATCGAATGATTCCATCGGCTTCTGCTCGGCGTGCGGGAGGGCGATCTGCGCGCAATGCAGGGCCATGCAGGATGGCCAGCCCTACTGCAGCAGCTGTCTTCAGCAGAGGTCTCCCAGAATTCCGGCCGTTGGTATCCCAGTGCAACAGCAGAAGAGCGCCACCGGCTTTGCGGTGGGTTCGGGTATCTGTGCCGCCATTTCACTCCTTTTCCTACCTCCCGTGTTTGGAATTGCCGGAATTATCCTGGGCTACTTCGCCTTCAGACGAAACCGGACTACCGGAACGATCTGCATGATCGCGTCCACGGCGTGTATGATCGTTGGCATCCTATTCGGCATATTGGTTTGGAGCGCGCTCTAATCCCAGTACCCAGAGGAGACGTCCTGCCGATTCCAGGGCTGATGAGGTGAAGATAAGGTGACTCCAGACTGCGGCAATCGTGGAGCGGCGAAGAATCAAGCTGCGAGTCAGGCCTCGAGAAGCGGTTTCCGCATGGGTGCATGGGCCTTCTTGTCAATTCTCCTCTGGCCGCACTTCATTCTGGAGATAGGGATCCTGTTGACTGATTCAGCACGCCAGTGGATGCGAAAGACCAGACCGACCTAGGGTTCGAGTGGCCAATGGCTAGCAGCGCAGATGCACGATTGATGCTGGACTGGGAGGTATAAGTCAATGTTCTGTCCCGGATGCGGAGTGAACAATCCCGACAACCCGAGCTTCTGCCGCAACTGCGGCCAGGCGCTGGCCCGCCCGGGTTCCGCCGACGCACGGCTGTATGCTGGAGTCAATCCGGATGAGATGAAGAGGCTGGTCATCAGAGCGGCCAGGATGACCAGGAAGTACGGCATGACTCCAACCACTATTGCCGCTTGGGGAAGGCTCAATTTCAAAGGGTCCACCATGGGCATAGCCATGGGGAGGGTTATCGCAAGCCATGGTGGCACAGGAGGCACTATCACGGTGACTCCTCATAACGGGGGAAGCAGGGTCAATATCGTGTGGGATCACAACAACAAGTCGTGTGCCGAGGCCACCGCCCGTTTCTGGCAGAACCTGGATCGGCTGCTGGCTCCCGGGGGGTTAAAGCTCGGATCTCGCAGCGCCACATTGAACATAGCCACAGCCCTCTTCTTAATCATTGCCGCAATCTGTCTTGTTGGGGAACTGGCCGCGTATGCCGAATTGCAGACCATCTGGGAAATGAGTATTTGGGAGCGGCAGAGAGAGGGCATGGAAGGAGTGGATGGGTACATAGTCGGCAGCATGATATGGACGGGCATCATGTTCGTATACGCGACCATCGGTGCCATCCTGTCTCTCAAGAGGGACAAGTACACCCATGCACTGGGGGCGTCTATTGGACTGGCGGCGGTATATGGTATCGGCCTCGTTTGGATCTTTGCTTTGGGCCTCATCTTCATACTGCCATACCAACTGGTAATGCTGGCGCTGGCCACGGTGACCGCCGTCTGCATCTGGAAATCGAGGGAGGACTTCGAGACTTGACCCGCGGTAAGGTGTAATGTACCTTCCCTGTCGCTGAGCGTACACAGCTGATGCAGTGAAAGTTGTTGGTTGGGTTTTGGAAACACGATATGTATTGCCCCAAATGCGGACACAAGCAAGTAGACGCCTCTTTCCACTGCCGCGGTTGCGGCCAGCGGATATGTGAGGAGGTCACCACAGTTCACAGTAGCACGAACTTGGAGGCCTTGGCTGGGCTCGCTTTCGTGCTGTTCATCATTTCACTCCTGGCCGCCGTCGCGTTCACCGCCATCTACTTGGTCAGCCGCAACGATCCGACACTGGACGCCCATGACAAGGCCATAGCGTTATGGGGCATGTGGATATCACTCCCGATCCTTCCCATCAGTGGTGTTGTCTGCTCTCTGTCCTTTGCTGGCTTGAGGCGTCAAAGGACACAGTGTCGCATTGTGCCGCTGGTTCCGGCCTGCAATGCCGACTTCATCATGTGTGACGAGGGTCTGTACATCAGGACAGTCCCTGTCCAACTGCGACCAATATGGAAACGGATACCACGGGGGTTCTACGATTTTCACCCCTGGGGCTCTCTGTGCATGTATCAGGTAGATGACAGCAGCAGCACCATCGGGCTGAAGACCGGTAATGTCCTCCTTAAGCTCAGGGCCACTGATTTCGACGAAATGAAGCACATAGTCCTCGGACACGTCAAACAGTGGTGTGACAGGAGTAACGAAATTCCGGCCAGAATAGCCAAGTTTGTGGCCGGCCTGCTGGCTTTGGGTGTCCTGCAGGTTGTCCTGGATGTGCTGGTTCCCACGCCTGCGGTCCCGGGGGACGCTGTGTGGTATCTCTACGCCCACCCGCTGCTGGCTCTGAATGTGCTGATTGCCAGTGATACGGAAGGAATGCTGAGGCTAATGGGCGCCATGGCACTATTGCCCTGGGGTTGGCTATTGTACGGCGTCGTGCAGCAGTTGGTTCCACTGTGGTCAAAGGCAAAGACGCTGGACCAGTGACGTCTCTGCGTCAGGACAGTACCTAGGCAGTCCTGAAATGGGCTAGAATCGGAGAGACTGCTATAGACGGCACTCGTTGTGAGCGGGTCTGTAGGGTTCCGACCGCCGTTTTCGCAGCCTAGGGCATGGGCGGCCATGTAGCCCTAGAGATCAACTGGCTTGGGGGATGAATGATCTGCAAGGACTGCCGAAGCCGAGTCCCGGACAAGGATGACTACTGCGTCACATGTGGCCAACGTCTGCGGCCCGGCTGGGTGAATTGGGTGGCGCTGGCCCTCATCGTGGGTACACTGCTGGCTATCAGTCCTGTTGCGTACAGCCTCCTGTTTAATCCTGTGGGTGACATCGCCAGCCAACTCGAGAGGACCGTCTTCCTAATCAATGGCTGGTGTTGGCTGATCTTGGCGTCAGCTCAGACCGTTGCAGCAACATACCTGCTGGTAATGCGTCGCACCTTGCTAAGGAACATCGTGCTCGCGGTTGTCGCTGTCTGTCTTCTCTTCGCCATATCGCTGATCCCATTCCTGGGAGCTGTTGGCTTAGGGGCATCGGCTGTACTGGTTGTTGTCCTGATCATTCTGTTCAGACGAAGGTGATAGTTGACAAACCCTATTCGTGGGCTCGAATGAGCGTGTCTCTCTAAGATGAGTCGTATGATGATCTTGACAATGAAAGAACAGACAGTCCGATGTGGACGCATCTTCATCACCTTTTCAGCTTGCTTTCAACAACCTCGCGCAGCCGGAGTCCAAAATGGAGGAACAAGAACGAGAGGCGAAGGAGTCGGACATGTATTGCCCACGTTGTGGTAACGAAGAGACCGACAGTCCCGTCTTCTGCCGTGGATGTGGGCTCAAGTTTGACTCTCACAGAGATGCGCATCCACAGGCATGCAGCAGTGTCCCATTGGGCGCAGCGGCGCTTTCAGACTACGCGGACATTGTCGAACGGGCCATCCGTCCATACCTTCCGAACAACAGCATCTTCCCTGCGGGCCAGATCCCGCCACACAAAGAAATGAACGCCAGAATGAGCTGCGGGGTTCCACCCAAGGAGGCGGCCATGGCCTTGATCGACTGCACTGTTCTTGGTTCAGCCAAGAACTGCCTAATGTTCTCTTCTGAAGCACTGTATTGCCACAGCGACTGGTCCGGAAAGAGCCCCGGGACCGTTCGCATCCCATATCACGAGTTCCCTTCCCGGGTTTTCGACGATGGCGGGTTTGGAGAGGTCCAAGTCGGCCCCGGCGAGTACGTGAACATCTCAGGGTGCGGGATATCAAAGGACAAGATGGTTTCGATTCTCTGCGCGATAAGGGCAGACATAGTCAATGGCAGAGCGGCTCAGATGATTGGCTCAGGCGAGCTGCCGGGTATGGGTTGTCGGATCGCACCAGTGCCGGTCATCGCACCAGCGCCGCTGAACTATGTTGGTATTGTGAACCAGGCTTTCCACCCCTACCTCCCCAACAGCAGTATCTATATTGCGGGACAGATCCCGCCAAAGAAGGAGCGGAACGCCAGACAGAGTTGTGGACTGCGTCCTGATGAGAAAGTTGTCATGTTGGTTGACTGCACAATCTTGGGGTCAGCCAGGGACTGCCTTGTCTTCACTCCAGAGACGCTGTACTGTCACAATGCCGGGGGGAGCAAGAGTCCGGGGTCAATTCGTATCCCTTACCATGAGTTCCCTTCGTGCGATTTCCGCGACGTGGGATCCTGGGAAATCCAGGCTGGCTCCAATCAGTATCTGTCCGTCAGCTCGTGTGGCCTCTCTACAGACAAAGTCATCGCAGTACTTTGTACAATCAGGAACGCGGTTGCCGGCAGCATTGCGGCGTCTCCCTGAACCGGCGCTCCGAGTGATATTCAGGCTATGTAATACTGTCAAAGCAGATAACAACAGGTACCCCTGCTGTTACAGCAGCAACATAGGCGGCAGTGGCTCGGGCGGCGGGAGAGGCTCGGTGGCGGGGGGCGATTGTCGGAGGACTTCTGGGAGGAACGTGGGTGCAATGATCAGTGGTGCTGTGAGTAGTGCCGTAATCGACAACAACCATTTCGAATGCAGATCCTGCGGGAATCCAGTGGAATGCAGGTTGACGCAGTGGGCGGTGTGCAGAAACATTCCCGGACCAACGGCAAACCACTTGGCCGGCACAGCCTCGACTGCGAAACGCAATAGTAATGGACGCGCCTATGATGTGTGCCGTATGGCGCAGAGTATTGACACCCAGATGGTACTGAGGAGGTAGAGATGTTCTGTCCTTGGTGTGGCAGGGAAGAGACCGGCAACCCGACATTCTGCCGTGGCTGCGGCAGGAGGCTAATTGACGACTCTACCCGCATTGCAGGCGCAGTGCCCCCCGCAACTCCGGCCCCCCAACTCGCCCAGTATCAGGCCAAACCCAGAGTCAACAGGGTGGGACGGGTTCTGAGCGGTCTGTCCGCGGCCGCCGTAATAAACGGAGCTGCAAATGGTCTCATCTACTTCGCCGAGTCTGGCTTGATCGCCGAACTGGTAGTTGACATCATCTCTCTGATGATTGCCTTGGCTCTTCTACTCATAGCCTTTGTTCCCGAATGGATCAGCCGCAAGCTCAGGATAAAGCTAGAAAGCGGCAGCGTCTTTGGCCTGGTCTTCGCGCTGCTCGTCGTCGCGTATTTGGTGGCTGTTGCCCTCGGGCCGGAACCACCAGGGGGCTGGTGGAACTACGGGAGGTAGAGTGGTGGAGCCAACGCAGAACCAAGTCCGTGTCCTCTGTCCGAGGTCGGTTATGGTCAGCCACCTCAACACCCATCCTGCCGCACCCCCTCCGAACCGTAGCAGCACAGTAGGCACAGCCTTGAAAATCGCGGCAGAAGCACTCCTTGCCGGCAACAACAGCCCACTCTGTTTGACTGGAACTGGCGGTGAGGAGTTGCATCGGTGGCCAGAACATCATGTATCCATGATCCTTGCCTCGTGACTTCCGTTCTGCCCTTTCATCGTTCCCAACCTTTGCTGTTGGATCCCCTTGTCTTCTCACTCCCAGATCGTCCATTGACCCAATCGCGAGATCTGCAAACAAACCTGCAAACATTATCATTGGGATACATTGTGATGCCTGGGGACTTCGAGCACAAATCAAGGTTTTCGGCCAAAATGGATTATGTCTGGTTCGTTCGGGATTCCAGCCTTTGGGGGAACCACTCTGAGAATGGGGTTCAGGTGGTCGTCGGTTCAAATCCGACCGCCCCGACCAATCTTGGACACCCCCTTCACCTCCTCTATTCTGGCCAATGGGGTCAGGCAATCAGAACACTCCACATTCTCATCCATTCTTGACGCCGCCACAGGTCTTCTCCGCAGTCGTTCGGTACTGCACCCTGGTTGTATATAGAAAAGAACCCCTCCCTGCCTGTAGTCAAGCCTAGAATCCACGGATCATTCCAGTAGAATATCCAATGAGCACTTGTCAACCAGAACATGGTGTGCTATATGACAGATGCGATGGTCTGTGCCTGGTCATTCGACCTCTTTGAAGGCGTTCAGTCCAACCATGCGGCCCATACCTTCCAGAGAGAGTGTCCAATGCCTTGAACGCAGTGAGCTTGAGGCTGCCCGCCAGGGTTGTTGCACCAATGCGGCAGACGCAGCCGAAGCTATGCGACGTTCTGCCCGAATGATGGCAATCCACTTTGCGCGCACTCAGCACCAGACATAGTCGGAGGCGGATGAGATGGTCACAAGACTCAGGAAAACAGGAATAGCATTCGTCGACAGTCTCCCCTGGGGCACACATCTCTGCCAGTTCTACGAGACTAAGCAAGACCTGCTGGACGTCCTGGTGCCCTATTTCAAGGCCGGACTCGAGAACAACGAACTCTGCCTCTGGATTACATCCGAACCGCTGAAGGAGTCCGAAGCCCGCAAAGTCATGATGGAGGCGGTATGGCACTTCGACAGCTATCTAGAGAGAGGGCAAATGGAGATAGTCTCCTATGCGGACTGGTACCTCAAGGACGGTTCGTTCAATCAGCAAAGAGCATTGGACACGGCCAGCAGGAGAATGACGGCGATGAAAGACAAGGGTTACAGCGGGCTTAGGGCCTCGGGCAACGTTGGATGGCTACCGAAGCAAAGCTGGGATGACTTCACCCGCTACGAAGGCGTGGTGAGCAGTCTGATTGCCGAACACCAGGTGATGACCATCTGCAGCTATCCTCTCGCCATGTGCGGAGTCCTGGAATCACTGCACGTGATGAAGAACCATCGTCTCGCTCTCATAAAGCACGAAGGGGTCTGGCAGGTAATCGAGAATTTGGGGCAGACAAAGACAGAGGCGGCACTAAAGGAGACTGAGGAAAGGTACAGGAACCTGTTTGAGAGCACGCAAGATGGGATGGAGGTGATCGATGGCGGCACCGGCCGGATAGTGCTGGCCAATCAGGCGGTCGCACGAATCTTCGGTTTTGACACTCCCCAGGACATGATAGGAGTAGACCCACTGGACTACATCCCCTCTGAAGATAGAGAGCATGTTGCCGCAATGATGTCCGGGTACATGTTTGAGAAGGACATGCACAGAGTCGTCGAACTCAGAGCCCTGAGGAAGGATGGGGCCTTGATATGGCTTAGCGCGCTAGGAGTGAAGACCGAATACCGGGGAAGACTGGCTGGGCTGGTGTCACTGAGAGACGTCACCGAGCGCAAGCAGGCAGAGCAGGCTCTGAGCGACAGTGAGCGACGCTATCGACTGTTAGCTGAGAACGTGTCGGATGTTATCTGGGTCACTGACATGAACCTCCGGCCCATCTATTTCAGCCCCTCCATCAGTCGCCTGCTCGGCTACAGCGTCGAGGAGGCAATGGAGGGCACTATGGAGACCATGCTGACCAGCGCTTCTCTGGAGGCGGCTGCGGCTACCTTCAAGAGGGTGCTCGCTCTGGAACAGAGAGAACCAGGGAGGCTGTCAGGGGCGGGGACGCTCGAGTTGGAGTTCAAGCGCAAGGATGGCTCCACGGTTTGGGCTGATACGACAGTGAGTATCTTGCGAGATCCCAGTGGTCGGCCGGTTGAGATTCTGGGGGTCCTGCGTGACGTCTCGGATCGGAAGAAAGCGGGGGAACAGTTGCACCACAGTCTCGAGGTGCTGGAGAGGACTATGGAAGACACCATCCAGGCCATAGCGTCAACGGTTGAGACGAAAGACCTCTACACTGCTGGCCACCAACGACGGGTGACTCAACTCGCTTGTTCCATAGCGCGGGAAATGGGCTTGTCGAGGGAGCGTATGCGTGTCATTCGCACCGCAGGGCTTCTTCACGATCTGGGCAAGATATCCCTGCCCACTGACATCCTCACCAAACCCGGTAACCTAACGGAAATCGAGATGGCCGTCATCAGGACCCATCCCCAGGTTGCCTACGACGTATTGAAGAACATAGAGTCCTTCGGACAGATCGCTGATGTCGTGCTTCAGCACCATGAAAGGATGGATGGGTCCGGATATCCATCTGGTCTTCATGGGGAAGAGATACTCCTGGAAGCACGCATCCTGGCCGTATCCGATGTGGTTGAGGCCATGTTCTCCCATCGACCCTACAGACCGGCTTTGGGCCTCCAGAAGGCCCGCGAGGAGATTGCGCGGAACAGCGGTACTCTCTACGACCCGGAGGTGGTGGGGGCTTGCCTCACTGTCTTCGACCAAACCGGATTTGAGTTTGGCGAGTAAGAGCGAGGCTCTGTTACGCAGCGCGCCTCACCTTTCGCCGATGGATGAAGACAAGGTCACTCCGGCTGTCCTTCTCTCAAAAAAGGACGAGTTCCGTGGGCGTATATGCACAGATGACAACTGACAAAGGGAAAAGAACCCTCTCTTTCAGTTCAGCGTCTCCGGTCTGCAAGAAGCAGAGTACATCGCTGCATTGGCACCCCCTATTTCCAGTCCAGAGTCGGGTGGTATAATGGCTCCGGAGGAGTTGATCCCCTGGAAGGAGCGTCGAAGATGGTCAAGCGCTTGGGGTGTGTCTTTCTTCCACCTCTTCCCCCAGCGGTTATCGCTGTTGTCACAGTCCTTCTGCTCACCAGCGTGCTATAGCCCCCTACCCTTTCCCCCTTGCAGGAGTTGAGGCTGATCTCCTGTGGTGTGTCAGTCTCGGGCAATTGCAGATGGCATCTGTCAGGTTCCAAGGGTTCCCTACGCAGGCCTTCATGTCTCACGCACTGTCACAACAGAGACTCCTGTGCTATCATTTCCTTGCGCTGCGGAGGGGTGTCCGAGCGGTTTAAGGAGACGGTCTTGAAAACCGTTCTAGCCCTTGTGGCTAGCGTGGGTTCGAATCCCACCCCCTCCGCCAAGACGATTTCTAACGGGTTTCTAGCAATCCCCCAGCGTGCCCTCAACCCGGGGCTGCTATCATTCCGGCTCGCGGCATGGTATAACAAGGGAGAACGAGGGAGGTCAGCCAATGAAATTGTGCATCAAGAAGATCTACTGCCCCCACTGCCGTCAGGCGGTCATGGGCCAGGAACCGCCCTATAACGGTCCGTACCGGATCCTCTGCTCCAAATGCGGCCAATCCATCTGCATCAGTAACGGCATCTACTGGAGTTGGACTGCAGAGGGCGAAGTGACACCTGCCAGGGAGACCGAAAGGTCTTCAGCAGGGAAAGCCAAGAAGGCCAAGGTGTCCAAGAAGTGAGCCCGGCAACCGACTGCGGGCCTGTGCCAACTACCATTGCCGCGCCGGTCCGTCTGTGATCCAGATCTAACTGATCTCAGCACGCATTGTCCGATAGAGCATCTCCGCATTCCTCCCGTCGCACTCACGAAGGGGCACTAAAGCACAGGCTGTTGCCCCCCCACCCAATTCGGGAGTAATATCAGGACATGACGCATGGCTAGGGTAGTGGCCAGCCCTGTTGCCCCAAGTTCGACCCGGCGCCTTGGGACGGGAAGACACACGAGTGGAAGGACAAGCCCTTTACCATGGAATCTCATCCCTGAGTTTCTCCAAATGCCCTTTCCGCCCATGCTGGCCCGTACCATGACGCACATGTGGAACCGGGCACAGGAGGCCAGGAGCAGCGCCTAAGATAAAGGATTTCCTGTTCATGGCCTGCGACCCATCGCCGTGGATATCCGAACTCTACCTGGCAGTGACCAAGGCAGTACCAGAAGCACGCAACGTGGCCCTTTCCGGCACGTTCTTCACTAAGGTTTTCGACGGTCCCTACAATGCCGTGCCGAAATGGATCAAGGAAATGGACACTCAGATCGCCAGTCACAGCAAGAGCGTCAAACGTTACTACTTCTACTTCACCACATGTCCCATGTGCGCCAAGACCTACGGGCACAACTATGCCGTGGTGCTGGTGCAAGTTGAGTAGCAGCGCCGCTTTGTTCCGCCCCACTCTAGCCCCCTACCTGAACTTGGATTCCCGCCTGCGCGGGAATGGCCGGAAGAGGCGCAGGATGCTTCCTGCCATGGGGTTGGGGGTGCCCCCCCCCTTATCCCCCCCCAAAGGTGGGGGATAAGGGGGATGAAGACTATCTCAATCAGACACTGACACGGTGGCCAGCAATGGGAACCCAAGCGGGCTGATGGTGTATCCCTCCACACGAGGCTTGATCAGGAGGTAGCTCACCCCGAACCACAGCGGCAGGCACGCCGCGTCTTCAGAGATGAGCTTGACCTCAGCCTGGCGGTACAGCGCTTCGCGGACGCTCTCATCGGGCTCGACCGCCGCCTGATCCAGTAGCGCATCGTAGGCGGCATCTCCATACCCGCCGACATTGTTCACACTCCCGCTACGAAAAAGTACGTCCAGGAAATCCTGCGGATCGGGGTAGTCCGCCGACCAGCCGTAGAAGAACACGTCATCCTTCTCCTCGTCGAGTCTGTCGAAGTAGGCATCTCCATCAAGTTGTCGGATTTCCACTTCTGCGCCCAGGTTCTCCTTCCACTGCCACAGGATAGCGATCAACGAGTTGGACACATACCCGCTGCTCCCTGGAAGCGTCACCACCACCTTGAGAGGGTTACCGCCCGGACCGTAGCCTGCCTCGGCCAGCAGGGCCTTCGCGGTATCCACATCCTGTTCCAGACCGTTGAACCCCGCGTCATAGCCAATCATACCCGGCGGCACTATGCCGCGGGCGACGTCGACGGAATCCAGCAGAACCTGGCTCACTACCCGATCCTTGTCCACTGCCATGCAAAACGCCTGGCGCACCCTGATATCATTGAAAGGCGCCTTAATGGTATTGAATCCGAGATAGGAGATGTTGTACTGGGCGAATATGGCCAATTGCGAGTGAAGCCGGTTCGTCGGGTCCATCACCCGTTCCAGGTCATATATGGAGATACCGGTGACATGTATCTGGTTCAACTCGTACATCTGCGTAGAGTAGCCGCCGGAAAACAGGAAGGCAACGTATCTCACCTTTGCCTGGTCGCGGTAGTAGAGATCATTTCGCTCCAGAAGCAGCAACTCGCCTAGCTCCCAGCCACTAAGCTCGAAAGGTCCGGTGCCGTTGGGCTCGCGCCACCAGTCCTGGCCACTGTCCACGTTCTCCCGGTCGACCACGAAAGCCACCGGCTGCGCCAGCTTCGACAGGAAGTAGGCCTTCGGCTGGTCAATGGTGACCCGTAGTGTGTAATCACCCTCAACCTCGACGCCAGCAATCTCCTCAGCATTCCCCTCCAGCATCTGCGTGGCGCCAACGATGTCATTCAGATACGTGCCCGCTGTCTGTGAGCCGGTCGCCGGGTCGCAGGCCCTCTCCCACGAGTATTTGAAGTCCGCAGCCGTTACCAGCCCGCCATCATGAAAAGTGACGCCCTGACGGAGGTGAAAGGTATAAACCGCGTTCGTGTTGTCCGTCTCCCAGCTTTCGGCTATGTCCGGCACCACGTTCATGTTCTCGTCGAAGGCCACGAGTCCGCTGAAGATCTGCATGATGTAGCCCACCGAACCCGTCTCCCGCGCCATGGCCGGGTCCAGGGTGGATGGGTCGGAATCCCGGAGGAGCAGCACGTCATAATCCGGCACCGAGATCGCCGGCGTCGATGTTCGCATCAGGCAGTTACTGCCCAGACAGAGGAGAGCCAGAAGTATGAGCACCGGAGACAGCCATTTCTGCATGGTCATCCTTGATGCCTTCATCCGCTAAGCTCCACCCGCCGTCAGATACTGCTTCCACTGCGAATCCAACTGGCTGATGCTCAAGCCGTAGACCTCCTGGAGTGCCTCCTCGTACCCGCTGCCGTCCCTTATCGCTCCCAGAAGCTCCAGCATGTTCTCCCTGCCACCCTTATGGTCCAGCAGGTAGTCAACCAGGCTGTAGCTCTCAGCGTAGGCCAAAGTGGCACCGGCCGTGTCGGCCGGAAACGAACTGGACAGGCTCTGTACAGAGTCAAGCCGGCCCCGCTCCACCGCCGAACTCAGAGCAGAGGTCAAGTCAGATGACAGTTCACCCTCGGCGTACATCGCCAGCCCTTCATCCAGCCAGGTAGGCAGCACGATGCCGTAGCCATTCAAGGTCACTTGATGCACTACCAGGTGCGCCATCTCATGGGCCATGGCCTCCTCCCCCCATCCAAGCTGCCTAGCGGATATGCCCAAAGCTATCGTCCCGTATTCCGTAAACGCAACCCCTCCGGTCCACTCCTGAGGGTAGATCAGAGAACCCTGCAAAGCCTCTGTGTCGCCATAGATATACACCTCTATAATCTGCTCTGGTTTGGCACCTATGTCATACTCCAGCAGGATCAGGGCCTCCTCTCCTGCATCTACCAATTGCTGGGCGAAGTGGCTGTCACCCTTGTACCAGTACAAGTTGAAGTTCGTGCTCTGAATCTCTCTCCATTCATGGCGCCCGTCATCAAAGCTCAACGTCCTAACTGGAGTATCCACCTCGCGCCCATACGCGTCCTCTATTGACCACCAATACGAGAGATCGGCACCCGGCGGCAGACCGCCGGTTTGCGTCATGTCCCACTTCCACTCCGCGCTCACCTTCTGCCCCGGATCAAACTCAGGGAAGACGACGCTGGTGACAGGCAATACACTCAGCTTGTCCATTTGGTACTGAAGGGTTATGTCAACAATCTCGGCGCTGCCCTCCGCCTCGATCTTGAACTCTATGGAGTCTGGGAAGTTCACCTGGGGAGCACTCAGCGTGACGGTGAATCCGGAGAGTTCGATCGTCTCCTTCTTCGTCGACGTCTCGCTCCGGGCACACGGCACGAAGACAATAGACACGAGAAGCACGATGGCCAGAATCAGTTCCCTCGTTCTCATGCTACCTCGGCGTGTCTCCAACCGTTTTCAACACACCCGCCTCAGCTTGAGTATCCACGTCGTACCAACGTATACGCGGGTCATCCAAGCGGAACCATGCGTACTGGTGGCGGGCAAAGCGGTGTGTCTCGAACTTCATCCTCTGCACGGCGGTGGCCAAGTCCATTTTACCACTGATGAACTGGCAAATCTCCTTGTAGCCTACGCTGGACATGGCCGGCAGATCCGGGCTATAGCCTCTCCCCAGTAGACCCTTGACCTCTTGGAGCAGGCCCTGCTCCATCATTCGATCAACGCGCCGGTCAATCATCTGGTATAGCCACCGTCTCTCAGCCGTCAGTCCCACGATCAGCGTCTCAAAGGGAGGCCTCTTCTTGTGCCGTGATGATGGCCCCACGCCATGGTTCTTGTGGTGAATCTCCAGAGCCCGGATCACCCGGCGCACATTGCGAGGGTCAATTGAAGCGGCTGTCTCCTGGTCGATCCCCTCCAGTTCACGGTATAATGACTTCGCGCCTTCGGCAGCCGCCCTCTCCTCCAGGCGTTTCCGGAACCCGGCGTCGGGTTCGACGCGGGGTATCTCCCACCCCTCCACCAGCGACCATACATACAGCCCGCTCCCTCCTACCAGAATCGGCAGCCGGCCACGCCGCGTGACTTCGCTGACGGCCTCCATGGCCAGGGATTGGTAGAGAGCGACGCTGAACTCGGCGTCCGGGTCAACTACATCGATGAGATGGTGCGGGACCACAGCCCGCTCCTCAGCCGTCGGTTTGGCCGTGCCGATATCCATGTATCGGTATACTTGCCGGCTGTCCGCACTAATGATCTCGCCATTGAAGGTCCGGGCCAGCAGAGCACCCAGTTTGCTCTTACCCACCGCGGTCGGCCCCACAACAGCAACAACTACGCTCATGCGCGCTTGGTCTTGGCAGTCTGCTCCACAATGCTGACGAAGTCCGTCGCCTTCAGGCTGGCGCCGCCAACCAGACCACCGTCGATCTCCGGCTGCGAGATGAACTCCCCGATGTTGGCTCCAGTCACACTGCCTCCGTACTGGATGCGCAACCCCTGGGCCACGTCAGCACCATACAACTCCTGCACCGTCCGCCGGATCAGCCCGATGGTAGCATTGGCCTGCTTGCCCGTGGCTGCTTTGCCCGTGCCTATGGCCCAGATCGGCTCGTAGGCGATGACCAGGCCATCGGCCTTGTCCACTCCTGCCAGGCCCTTCTTCACCTGCCTGGTGACGACTTCTTCGGTCTTCCCCGCTTCGTTCTCCGCCAGAGTCTCACCTACACACATGATGGGCTTCAGATTGAACTTCAGGGCCGCCTTCACCTTCCGGTTTACGTTTTCGTCGGTCTCCCCAAAGTACTGCCGCCTCTCGGAGTGGCCCACGATGACATACTCGCACATGTGGGTCAACATGACCGGAGACACCTCCCCGGTATAAGCACCCTTCTCCTCGAAGTGCATGTTCTGGGCACCCAGCTTCACCGACGATTTCTCGAGCACGGGCTTCACCTCGGCCAGAGAGACGAAAGGCGGGCAGACGACCTTCTCTACTCCACCGATGTCCTCCAGACCGCCCAGCATGTCGCGAACCAGCGCCACCGCCTCATCAACGGTCGTGTTCATCTTCCAGTTTCCGGCAATGATCGGTAACCGCATTTCCCTCCTCTCGTTAAGCACCGTATTTTGTCAGCTTCTGCGCGTGCGCCAGCGCCAGAGGCATGATATCCAGGGCCGGGAAGCGCCCCAGCGCCCCTTTGGAACATGCCCGCTCCGAGAACTCGGCTACGTCGTCCGGCCGGCAGAGCGGCGAGTGCAGCAGGAATGGCACCGGATGCCAGCTATGGGCCTTCATCGTCGCAGGAGTGGAGTGGTCGCCGGTCACCGCGATGACATCGGGCTTCAGATTCACCAACTGCGGCATGGCGGCATCGACCTCCTCGATAGCCTGCACTTTTCTTTTGAAGTCGCCGTCTTCACCGGCAGTGTCCGTCTTCTTGATGTGAAGGAAGATGAAATCGTGCTCCGCATAGTGCTTGGACAGGGTGGCAAACTGCTCCTCCACTGACCGGCCACAATCTACCACCTTCATCCCCACCAGCCTCGCCAGACCCCGGTACATGGGATACGCCGCGATGGCCACCGGGTTCAGCTTGTATGACTCGCCCATTGACGGCAGGTGAGGCAGCCGGGCAAACCCACGCAGCACCACCATGTTGGCCGGATGATGACCGGCCAGCACGCCCTTCGCTTTGGCGATCCAGCTATTGACCACGGCCGCCGTGGCCTCCCCCTCCCGGCCCAGGGCCACCACCTCCTTCGGCGGGACACCCAACTGTTGGGGGTCGGAATCAGCCAGGTCAGGATTGAGGCCGGTCCCCCGCAGCACCAGCAGGAAGCGGTGCCCCTCCACCGGGGCCACAAGGGCTTTCACCCCCTGGAAACTGATCCGGCTCAGTTCCTCGCACAGTTTGGTGCAGACATCGCTCGATATCCGCCCCGCCCGCCGGTCGGTGATGAGGCCCTTTCCATCAATAGTGCAGAAGTTGCCACGGGCTGCGATGTCGCCCTTCTCCAGTGGAAAATCTATACCGAGGGCCTCCAGAATCCCTCTCCCGATAGTGAACGCAAACGGATCATAGCCAAAGAGGCCAAGGTGACCGGGACCGCTGCCGGGAGTCAAGCCAGCGCCCAGCGGTTCGGACAGTCCGCAAATGCCCTCCTCGGCCAGCTTGTCCAGATTCGGTGTCCTGGCGGTCTCCAGTTCGGTCTTCCCCGTTTCGGGATGTGGTAACCCGCCCAGACCGTCCATGACCAGGAGGACTATCTTCCCCGGGGATGTGATGGCCAACTGGCTGATCTGTATAATCCTGTCCATGGCTTACTTGTCCAGCAGAGCCGCCACGCCCGGCAGCGTCTTTCCTTCCAGGAACTCCAGGGAGGCCCCGCCTCCGGTGGACACATGGGTCATCTTGTCAGCCAGACCCTGCCGCTCCACGGCGGCTGCAGTGTCTCCTCCTCCGATGATAGTTGTTGCATCCAGCTTCGCCAGGACTGACGCGATCGCCTGGGTGCCTCTGGCGAAGGCGGCGAACTCGAAAACGCCCACCGGCCCATTCCAGACCACAGTGTGGGCCTTCTTGATCTCCTCGCTGAAACGACTCACCGTTTGCGGCCCAATATCCAGAAGCTGCCAGCCTTTGGGCACCTTGTCCACCGGAACCGTCTGGCTGGGTGATCCGGCATCGAACTCCTCCGCCGCCACCGCATCGACGGGCAACAGCAGGTGAACCCCCTTCTCTTTGGCCTTGGCTATCAGGCCTCTGGCGAAATCCAGTTGCTCGTCCTCTACCTTGGATTTCCCAACATCGAAGCCTTGGGCCTTCAGGAAGGTATTGGCCATACCTCCCCCGATGACCAGAGAGTCTACCTTGGGCAGGATGTTCTCCAGCATGGTGATCTTGTCGCTTACCTTGGCCCCACCGACGATCATGGCAAAGGGGCGCTTGGGCTCAGCCAACGCTTTGCCCAGGTACTCTAGCTCCTTCTCCATCAGGAATCCAGCCACCGCCGGCAGGTACTTGGCCACGCCGGCGGTCGATGCATGGGCGCGGTGCGCTGTGCCAAAAGCGTCGTTCACGTAAACCTCCGCCAAGGAGGCCAGCGACTTGGCAAACGCCGGGTCGTCCTTCTCTTCTTCCTCATGAAACCGGAGGTTCTCCAGCAGCATGACTTCGCCATCCTTCAAACCTGCTGCCACGCCTTCTGCTCTGGGGCCGATGCAGTCTCCGGCTATCTGCACAGGCTCCCCCAGAAGCTTCCCCAGCCGCTGGGCCACCGGTTTCAGAGTCAACTCGGGCGTCACCCCTTTGGGTCGGCCCAGATGCGAACAGAGGATAACCTTGGCCTTATGCTCGATCAGATACTTGATAGTCGGCAACGCCGCCTTGATGCGCGTGTCATCGTTGATCTCTCCCGTCTTCTTGTCCAGCGGAACGTTGAAATCCACCCTCACCAGTACCTTCTTACCGGCAACGTCAATATCTCTCACCGTCTTCTTGTTCAAGCTTCTACCTCCCAGGATTCGAACGGTAGACTGGCGGCCCCCTCACAGCGCGAACCTTCCGACAGCGCTGCTGAGCACAGCCAGTGATGGGATTATAGTTCATGGGAAGGAGAACCTCAATCCCCGGGTGCAGCAGGAGAAAAGATGTGCAGGATACTTCCTGCCGGGAGTTTGAGGGTGTCCCTCAATTGTCCTTTCTTCTTTTCCCCATGAGTGGGGGACCAAAGGGGGTTGAAACGCTCCTCTGGACTCCAGCTTACTCATGAACTAGAATCTACCCACAACCGGAGGAATCACCTTGCAGCCTGACTTCTCCTTGGCGCGACATCAGCTCGTGGACTCTCTGCGCCGCGAGGTCAGCGACAAGCGTGTCTTGGCAGCGATGTCGCGCGTGCCCAGAGAGATGTTCGTCCCCAGCAGCTACTGGGGCGCCGCGTATGAAGACCGCCCCCTTCCCATCGGCCACGGCCAGACGATATCGCAACCCCTCATCGTGGCCATGATGACCGAGGCGCTGGAGCTTGAGGGCAAAGAGAATGTCCTGGAGGTGGGCACCGGCAGCGGCTACCAAGCGGCCATCCTGGCGGAGCTGGCCCGTTGGGTCGTCACTGTGGAACGGCACAGCGAATTGGCGCAGAAGGCCGCCGAAACGCTCCGGAAACTGGGGTACAGCAACGTCGAGGTCCACCTGGCCGAATCCAGGCTCGGCTGGCAACAGAAGGCCCTGTACGATGCGATAGTGGTCAGTGCCGGCGCGCCCAAGGTACCCAAGGAGTTGCTCGATCAACTGGCCGTCGGCGGCCGTCTCGTCATCCCCGTTGGCCCGCGCTACGAACAGAATCTCCTGAAGGTGGTCAGGAAGGAGCACGACACTACTATCGAAGACCTGGGACCGTGCCGCTGGGTGCCGCTCATCGGCGACGCAGCCTGGAGCGAGGAGAGCGGCTAGTTAGTAATGCCGGCAAGATCAGCGAATGTAGCCCCTGAGCCACCCCCACCGTGACTACTCCAACTGACATCTTTGTAGTACACTATTCTGCAACGGCCCGCGCTAAGCCTTCACCCAGGCTATGAGGCCAGGAACGCGGACAGACTCCTGACAGACAATGAGCGTATCATCCGGCAAGGTCATCGAAGTCACCGACCTAGTCAAGTCCTACGGCAGCATCAAGGCCGTTGACCAGATCAGCTTTCAGGTCTCTCAGGGCGAGGTCTTTGGCATGCTTGGTCCCAACGGCGCCGGCAAGACTACCACCGTCGAGATCGTCGAAGGCCTGCGCTCCGCCGACAACGGTTCGGCCACCGTGCTGGGCATTGATGTAGCCAGAGACACCAGGGCGGTGAAGGAGCGAATCGGCATTCAGCCGCAGAACCCTGCCCTCTTTCCCAGCCTCACGGTGCGGGAGACGATCCGGTTCTTCCGCAGCCTATACCGGAAGTCGGTTCCCACTTCGCGGATTGTCGAACTAGCCTCACTGCAGGCAAGCCGCGACGTTCTCTTCAAGAACCTCTCGGGAGGCCAGCAGCAGCGCCTCTCAGTGTCCCTGGCCTTCGTCAACGATCCCGAGATTATCTTCCTGGACGAGCCCACCACGGGCCTGGATCCCCAGGCGCGGCGGGCCATGTGGGAGGTGATCGAGACCTTCCGCCGCGCAGGGAAGACCGTTGTGCTGACCACGCATTACATGGAGGAGGCGCAGCGGCTGTGCGACCGGATCGCCATCATGGACTACGGTAAGATAATCGCCCTGGACAGCCCGCAGCGGCTGATCGAGTCCAATATCAAGGAGAGCGCCATCCAGTTCAAGATGAGGGACTATCCCGGAGACCAGATGCTGTCCAGCTTGCCGGACGTCTCCAAGGTGATCCGTGAAGATGATGACGTCATCGTCTACACCAATAATATCCCCTCCTCCATCTCCGGGCTGCTGGGCATGGCCTCGCAACGGTCCACCGAGCTTTCGGAGCTTTCGGTCCGCCAGGCTACGCTGGAGGACGTCTTTCTGAAGCTCACAGGCAAGAGGATACGAGATTGAGAGCTTTCAGCGCTGTCTTCATTTCATACTACAGGCAGTTCGTCAGGGACCGCGGCGCCCTCTTCTTCACCTTCATCTTCCCCATCATGTTTATCCTGCTCTTCGGCTGGGCCTTCCGGAACGAGGGGGCGCAGCGCTTCGACATCGGCCTGGTCAACCAAGGTTCTCCGCAGAGCACCGCTATCATCACCTTCGCCCTGGACAACGTCACACTGGATTCAGGCGACAAGCTATTCCGTCTCGAAAGCGGGACCTTCGATGACATGATGCGGTCACTCGAAGACGGCAGCCTGGATGCTATCATCGTCATCCCCGCCTCTATGGACAGCTCGCTGGACCAGGAGCAACCCAGTGCTATCGAGGTATACTATGACCCCACCCGGATTTCCAACCAGCAGATACTGGTCCCCATCCTCAACCAGGTAGTCAACGGCCTGAACCAGTACCTTCAGGGCACCACTCCGCTGATCACCTTGGACGAGGAGACCGTCCAATCCCGCGAGCTCCGGTATATTGACTACCTCGTGCCAGGCGTACTCGGTATGTCTCTGATGTTCAGCGGCATCTACGGAGGCCTACCCATAATCCAGCAGAGGCAGGCCCACATCATCAAGCGCCTGGGCGCCACACCTTTGCGCCGGTCGATGCTGATCTTCGGCGATCTGGCCTTCCGCATGATACTGGTCCTTCTCACCGCAGCCCTGATTATCCTGGTGGGCAGTCTCGTTTTCGACGTGCAGATGGTGGGCAACTGGTTCAGTCTCTGCGGAGTAGTAGTACTGGGGTCTCTCGTCTTCACCAGCCTGGGCTACCTGATGGCGGCGTTCGTGAAGACCGAGGAGGCAGCGATCCCCATCATCAACGTTGTCGCGATGCCCATGATGTTCCTCTCCGGCACTTTCTTCGAGATCACCAGCATGCCTTCCTTCATCGAGCCTCTGATCAAGGCTCTCCCGCTCACCTACCTCAACGACGCCCTACGGCAGATCATGGTGGACGGCACTCCCTTGCATTCGATGACCACAGACGTCGCCGTGCTGGCGGCCTGGGTTGTCGTCTGCCTTGGCATCACCATACGCTTCTTCAGATGGGACTAGGTTTCACTCGCCCGCGTCCGGTGGGTGGCACAGGCGAAGCGAGGCTTGCCCGTGACCTAGTTGTATGGCAGGTAGAGCAAATGATGATTGAGGGACACCCTCAAACTCTCAGCAGGGACGAGTCCCTGCACTCCCTTGTGCCATTCCCCCAGAGCCTGCCCCTGCGAATGCGGGGGCAGGAATCCAGGCATAGGCAATGTCCTGCAGGGGCTTCAGTACTCTGACACAGGCTTCTCATGCACCTCTTAGCCAGATCAGCACGGATTCCGCGCTCCGCGCACGTTTGACTCGTAACACCGCTTCCCATATACTTTTCCCATTATCACGAGGAGGCAGCATGGCAATCGGCACATACGTGGAGAGATACCGCAACTGGAGATACGAGGTGTTTCAGTGGCGCGATGAACTGAGCGTGACCAGGAAGGTGGCGCTGGCGCTGGGCATCGCTTGCCTCACAGGCCTGCTGGCCCAGGTCAGGATTCCCCTCGGCTTCACGCCCGTGCCCATTACGGGCCAGAACATCGGGGTCCTGGCCAGCGGCGTAATGCTCGGCCCCTGGTTCGGCGCCTTGAGCATGCTCCTCTACCTCGCTATCGGAGCCTGCGGCGTCCCCTGGTTCCAGGGTGGTGAGGGCGGTATGCATTACCTCAGCCACTCCCCAACCCTGGGCTACTTGTTCGCATTCGTGGTAGTTGCCTTTCTCATCGGACGCCTGACCGAGAAGCATCTCTCCCTGCGCGGCTTCTGGGGGCAGCTCTGGCTGGCATCCACCGGCATGATCCTCATCCTGGCGATAGGAGCCTCATACCTGACGCTGACGCTGCACACCACCTTCGACGAAACCATGCGCATGGGCGTCCTGCCCTTCCTGGTTGGCGACATGTTGAAAGCGGCCCTGGTTGCCGGCGCCGCGACCACCATCCTGCCCAAAGACTCACGCCAGGAAGACAGGCCATAATGGACATCACCTGGATGGGTCATTCCTGCTTCCGGATTAAGGGCAAAGAGGCCGCCATAGTCACCGACCCCTTCGATGCCACCTTGAAATACCCATGGCCCAAGCCGTCCGCCAACATCGTTACCATCAGCCACCCCCACCCCGGGCATAACAACCCCGCCGGCGTTGAGGGTAACCCTATACTGGTCTATCGCCCGGGTGAGTACGAGATCAAGAATGTCTTCATTATCGGGTTCCCCACCTTCCACGACGCGGCACAAGGCGCCAATCGCGGGAGAAACACTATCTATCTGATGGAAATGGAAGACCTCAGATTATGTCACCTTGGTGACCTCGGCCATGCCCCGTCTTCGAAGCAGATCGAGGAACTGAGCGGGATCGATGTCCTCTTCACACCGGTGGGTGGAGTCTCCACCATCGATGCCAAGACGGCCGCCGAGATCGTCCGGCTCCTCAACCCCAAGATCGTGATTCCGATGCACTAC